>CAZDLW010000218.1:0-10128 GCA_964505975.1 uncultured Bifidobacteriaceae bacterium
CATGCGGCGCTGGTGGAGCGAGCGTCCGCGCTGGCCGCCGAGGTTGGACGTCTCGAGCAGGACGCCCGTGACCTGGAGCAGCGCATCGCGCTGCGTACCGCAGAGGTGGAGCAGGCCCGGGCGCGGCGAGAGACCCTGCTGGCAGCCATCGCTGATGGCGAGCGCGAGCTCGATGAGCACGTCCGCGCGCTCGACGTGGTGCGAGAGTCCCTGCGACGAGCTGACGCGGAAGCGACGCTGCTTCGCGAGAGAGTCGATTCGCAGGACGCCGTCATTCGTGAGGCTCGTCGCCTGCTCGATCAGGTGCGCGCCGAAGCTGGCGAGCTCGAGCTCGCGCGCGTCACTGCAGAGAGCGACCTTGCCCATCTGGCCCAGACCTGCCTGGATGCCGTGCAGACATCGCTCGATGACGTGTGTGCGGAAGTCGAACGGCTGGAACGATTCGGACAGACCACGCCGGACGCAGCAGCGATCGATGCCGACGAGTCCGATCCTGACGCGGACGAGACCGACTCGGCCACCCAGGCTGGATCGGCATTGGCCCCGGCTGAGCCTCTGGACGGCAGCTCTCCGATTGCGGGGGAGACGTCGAGCACGTGGATGGAACCCGCGTCGGCAATGGCGGGGGCCACGTCTACGGGACGCGCAGGTGCTCCGGACGCCGGGTCACCTGCCGATTTCCGCAGCGTGACCAACGCGCCGCCGCCTTCGATGACGGCCGAAGACGCGATTGCCCGACTCAAAACGAAGATCGATCGGCTTGGCCCTGTGAACATCCTGGCGATCGAGCAGTTCGACGAGCTCGAGGCGCGGCACCGGTTCCTCACCGTACAACGGCAGGATCTGGTCGATTCAATCGCCCAGACGTCGAACGCCATCGCGCGCATCGACGAGACGACGAAAGTGCGCTTCATGGAGGCGTTCACCGTCATTCAGCAGAACTTCCAGGAAACGTTCAGTACGCTGTTCGGCGGGGGCCGGGCGGGCCTCACGCTGCTCGACGAGAACGATCCACTCGAGAGTGGAATCGACATCGTGGCCTCTCCTCCTGGCAAGCGTCTTCAGAGCGTGCAACTGCTGTCGGGCGGAGAGAAGGCGCTCACGGCGATCGCCCTGATGTTCGCGATCTTCAGGTACAAGCCCAGTCCTTTCTGCCTGCTCGACGAGATCGACGCGCCGCTCGACGATGCCAATGTGGGCCGGTTCGTGGCAATGCTGCAGGGAATGCTCGATCGCACGCAGTTCATCCTCATTACGCACAACCGCCGCACGATGGAGATTGCCAACCGTCTGTACGGTGTCACGATGGAGGAGCCCGGCGTGTCGAAGCTGATTTCAGTTCGGCTGAATTGAGGTGTCGACGTTCTCGTGGCCAACGAGGACAGAGGAGCGCGTTATCATCGACTGCGCCGCCGCGCGGCTGTCGGCAGCGTCGCTCTTGGCGGGGCCTTTCTCACCCTCCTGCTGTTGACGGGTGCTTCGGCCGCTCTGCGCGACGCGATTGCCCCGCAGACCGGTCCTTCGCTGGTTCCCCTCCTGACCGGATACATGGTGGTGCTCGTGCTCGTTCACGAGCTCAGTCAACTCCCGTTCCGGTTCTATCGCGGCGTGACGCTCGAGCGACGATACGGATTGTCGAACGTGCCAGCCCCGGCATGGTGGGCCAGTCAGGTCCGAGAGGTCGTGGTTGGGCTGGTGCTCGCGGTTCCAGCAGCCTTCATCGTTGTCGGGCTGATGCGGTCCCTGCCGGATCACTGGTGGATGGCATCGGGCGCGATCTTCGGGCTCGTGCTCGTCGTCCTGGCCAGGATGGCGCCGGTGGCGCTGCTGCCGTGGGTGTACGACCTCGCGCCTCTGAGCCGGGCCGGGCTCGGCGCGCGGCTTGCTGCACTTGCGGGTCGGACGGGCACTCGGGTCACCGGTGTGTTCGAATGGCGACTGAGCGGCGGGACGCGAAGGGCCAGGGCCGCGCTCGTCGGCGTCGGTGGCGCGAGGCGAATACTTCTCTCGGACACTCTGCTGTCTGAACACTCCGACGATGAGATCGAGGTGATCGTGGCGCACGAACTGGCGCATCACATCCATCACCATGTCTGGCTGGCCATTCTGCTCGAGACCGGTCTGCTCATCGTCGCGTTCTACGCCGCAGATGTCGTCCTCTCGATGGCGGCTGGCTCGTTCGGCTCGAGCGGCAAGGACGACATTGCCGCCCTGCCTCTCCTGCTGCTGGTCGCCGGTGCGGTGTGGCTGGCGCTCACCCCCATCGTGAACGCCTGCTCGCGAGCGCACGAGCGGCGGGCGGATCGGTACGCATTGGAGATCACCCAGAATGCAGAGGCCTTCGTTCGTGCCATCAGACGACTGGCCGCACAGAACCTCGTGGAGGAGCAGCCACCACGGCTGGTGCGGGTGTGCTCCACGCATCCAACGACCGCGGCGCGGATTGCCGCAGCCGAGCAATGGGCCTGCCGCGAGCAGGGGCGATGGAAGGAGAAGGACGTTCGTGTTGGCGCAGCGGCACCTGCACCGGCGGCCGGGCATGCTGGCTTGCTCCCGATGACGTCGCGCGGCCAAACGCGCCCTCCGCTCGAGGGGTGACGACCCGCGCTGGTCCGTGACCAGCGCGGCGCTCACGCTGCGGGCGCGTTTTGCCTGATCCAGATCGCGCGAGTCATAGGTCGCGGCGCCAGCATACCCGGCCGCCGGCACCGACGTGGCTGCGCCTACACAGGTGAGCACGGTGGAAGGCGCACAACGCCTGATTTCTCACGCGCTCTTCAGGCGGCCCTGTAGTGCTCGGAGCACGCTAACGCGGGCGCGGGCGGACGACGAGCTCCCCGCGCATCTGGGCGTGGCGGGTGTCGGCGGTCATGCTCGAGTAGAACGCAAACGTGCCGATCCGATCCGCGCGGAACTCGAGCGTCGTTGCCCCACCGGCTGGAACGCGGCGCGCCACGCGATACTCGTCGATGGTGAAGCTGTAGGTGTGATCCTCGCTCTGGACGGTCACCTTGACCAGATCGTCCTGCATCACCTCCAACCGCTCCGGCGAGAAACGGAAGTCTCGCGCCTTGAGCGTCAGCTCCCGGCGATTGGGTACTTGCTCCTGAGCGAACAGGCGAAGGAGGAAAGGCCCGGCCACGAGGCAGGCTCCCGTCCCGATCAGGATGGCGACGGCCGTTCGTCGGCTGAACCTCATGAATCCTACCCAAGGCAACGGCCGCAATCCGGGCGACCGAACGACGCCTTTCGAGGATTTGGTTGCTCACGTCTCGAGGGGCAGGCCTGACGAAGTGTCCCGGACCGAGCCCCTGACCCTTAGACGGCCAGGGCAGACGCCAGGTTGTGGCGGTCGGCCGCGGCCGTGGCAGGCAACCCTCGAACCCGCCACCTCCTAAGTATAGATGGCGGGTGGAGGCACCACGAGCCCGCGCCCCAGAGATTGTGCAGCGGAGGTTCCGACCGGGCAGCCTTGTGCAGTCCGTACCGAAGCCCTACTCCTTGACTGCTGGTGCGGCTTTCTGCGCCTCCTCCTGGAGGAGTGCTTTGCGGCTGAGGCGTATCTTGCCGGTCGGGTCGATGTTGATGACCTTCACCAGGATCTTCTGCCCCTCCTTCAGCTCGTCGCGAACGTCCTTGACACGGTGATTGGCAATCTCGGAGACGTGCAACAGCCCGTCGGTGCCCGACATGATCTCCACGAAGGCTCCGAAGTCGGTAATCCGCTGCACGGTTCCAAGATAGGTCTTGTTGAGCTCGGGCGTTGCCGTCAGTTCCTGGATGATCCCGATGGCCCTGGCAGCGGAGGGGCCGTCGGCCGACGCCACGTTCACGCGGCCATCGTCGGCGACGTCAATCTTCACGCCGGTTCGCTCGATGATGCTGCGGATGGTCTTGCCCCCGGGTCCGATGACGTCCCGAATCTTGTCCACCGGAATCTTGATCGTGATGATGCGGGGCGCGAAGGCCGACATGCTGGTGCGCGGGGTGGGCAGCGTCTTGGCCATCTCGGCCAGGATGTGCAGGCGACCCTGGCGCGCCTGTTCGAGCGCCTTGTTCATGACCGCCGACGTCACGCCGGAGATCTTGATGTCCATCTGCAGTGCGGTAATCCCGTTGGCGGTTCCGGCGACCTTGAAGTCCATGTCGCCATAGTGATCTTCGGCGCCGGCTATGTCCGAGAGGACCGCGAACTTCCCCGTCTCTTCGTCCATGATGAGGCCCATGGCAATGCCGGCCACGGGAGCGGCGAGCGGCACGCCCGCGTCCATCATGGCCAACGATCCACCACACACGGACGCCATCGAGGACGACCCGTTCGACTCGAGGATGTCGGACACGATGCGGATGGTGTAGGCGAAGGCGTCCTCGCCTGGAACCACGCCCGCGAGTGCCCGCTCCGCGAGGGCTCCATGGCCGACCTCGCGCCGGCCCGGACCACGGAGAAACGCAACCTCGCCCACCGAGAACGGGGGGAAGTTGTAGTGCAGCATGAACCGCTTGTAGAACTCGCCGCTGACGTGCTCGATCTTCTGCTCATCGTCGGCCGTGCCGAGCGTACAGGTGACGAGGGCCTGCGTTTCGCCGCGCGTGAAGACGACTGATCCGTGTACTCTGGGCAGCACGCCTGCTTCGGTCCAGATAGGTCGAATCTCGTCGAACGCGCGGCCGTCGAGCCGGACACCCCGCTCGAGCACCTCGTCGCGAAGCACCTTCTCCTTGAGCTCCTTGAAGATCTGCTTTGCCTCGACCTTCCGCTCGACCTCCGCTTCGGGCATCGAGCCGATGAGATCGTCGAGCACCTGGTCGACGCGGTCGTAGTTCTCGAGTTTGCCGCGAAGGCGCATGGCCTCGCTCAACGGCACGTACATCTTCTCCTCGACCTCGCGGTAGAACTCGTGTCCGATCTCCTTCTTCTGGACGGCGATCTTCTTCTTGCCGGCTGTTCGCTGCAGGTCCTCGATGCCCGAGACGATCTGCTTGATGGCTTCGTGTGCGAGCTCGAGGCCGGTCAGCACCTGTGGTTCCGGCACCTCCTTCGCACCGGCCTCCACCATCACGATTCCGTCGCGGGTACCGGCCACGATGAGGTCCAGGGCGCTCTGTTTGCGCTCCTCGTATGTCGGATTGACGATGTACTGGCCGTTGACGAGACCGATTCGAACGCCGGCAATCGTCTTCTCGAGCGGGATGTTCGACACGGCGAGGGCTGCGGACGCGCCGGTGATCGCGAGTACATCGGAGTCGTTCTCGGTGTCGGCCGACATGACGAGCGCGATGATCTGCGTTTCGTAACGCCAGCCCGACGGGAAGAGCGGCCGAATCGGCCGATCGATGAGCCGGCTCGTCAGCACCTCCTTCTCCGTTGGCTTACCCTCGCGTTTGAAGAAGCCGCCGGGGATGCGTCCCGACGCGTAGGTGTACTCGCGATAATCCACCGTCAGCGGCAGGAAGTCGATTCCCTCGCGCGCGCTCGGCGCGCGGCACGCGGTGACGAGGACGACCGTATCGCCGGATCGGACGACCACGGCCCCGTCCGCCTGTTTGGCCAGCTTGCCGGTTTCGAGCGACAGCGTGCGCGGCCCGAGCTGCAGGTCGCACGTCTGGAGATTCACGTTGTGCATAGGAAGAAGTCTCTGCTGAAGGAAGGACGCTTGAGGGCCACGTCACTTACGAATGCCGAGCCGGCGAATCAGTTCGGTGTATCGATCCGAGTTCTTGCTCTTCAGATAATCGAGCAGCCGCCGGCGCTGACCGACGAGCTTCAGCAGACCGCGCCTGGAATGGTGATCCTTCGCGTGCGTCTTGAAGTGATCGGTGAGGTAAGTGATGCGCTCACTGAGCAGCGCGACTTGGACTTCCGGCGATCCCGTGTCGGTGTCGTGAGTCCTGTACGTGCCGATGATTCCGGTCTTGCGGTCCTTGTTCAAAGCCACTGATCGAACCTCCACGAACGGCCCAGACCCCACGCGCCCCGCACCAGGCTTCCAGCATGGTCCTTTCGGGTGGAGCAGCGTGCACCGAGCCGCCGTACCGGCTAACTATTTTTGCCCAAAAGACTTGCGTATTCTAAACCAGGACAACCGAGGGATGCAAAACACCTGGACCCGTTCCCCGCTTCGCCAGTCCGAGGAGCCGTCCCGCCCCGTCGAACAGACGCACCCATTCCTGGCTCGGCTCGTGTCGTGCGCTCGACCCTTCGGCGTGCGCGATGTGCGTGCGATCGAGCGCCTGACCGTGAGCGACGCGCCGGCTGCCGTCGGCAGTGACGACGACGGCAGGAATGTCCGAAAGCAGACCTTCGAGAGGGATCAGTCGCTCTGTTGCCAAGGAGGGGTCACGGCACACGTCCTCGAGAGGGATCGCGACGCTCACGCTGAACTCACCGCTGCGTGTCCGTCGCAGCGCCTCCAGACAGGCCCCGCACTCCGTCAATTCGCCGAGCGTGTGCGCGAACGACCGGACATAGAATCCCGACGAGCAGGTCAGCCGCACCGTGGCGGTCATCCCGTTCAGGGCTGCGAGATCCGCGCGGGACACCCGCACCGGCACCGCGTCCAACGCCACGGGCTCGTTGCGGCGCGCTTGGTCGTACGCGCGCCGCCCGCCGACCTTCTTTGCCGAATACACGGGAGGCTGTTGCAGATACTCCCCTCGCAGTGAGCCTACGGCCGTTTCGACGGCTTCTCGGGACGGCATCCGATCGGTCCGGTCGATGACGCGGCCGGTGACGTCGAACGAATCGGTCACCGTGCCGAAGCGAATCCTGGCCTCGTACTCCTTGTCAGCCGCGGCGAGGAACCGCACCAGCCGCGTCGCCCGTCCGCAGGCCAGCGGCAGTACGCCGGTGGCGAGCGGATCCAGCGTGCCAGTGTGCCCGATACGCCGTTCCCGAGTGACGCGCCTCACGGCCGCCACGACGTCGTGCGACGTGAGACCCTGCGGCTTGTCGATGACGAGGACGCCGTCGAGGGGACGTTCGGCGTGGTGTCGCGCGGATCCAGGGCGATCGTCCACCTTCGGCTCCAGTTCCGAGTGCTGTCGCCCATGAAGCGCCATCGTACGCCGCGATTCACTCGGGGGCTCGAGGAGGTGCGTTCGCGAAGAAAAGCGTTCGGAGCACGCCGTTCCAATCGCACGAAAAATGCGGCGTAGGCCTGGCGTAGGCCCATAACAGGGCGTGGGGCTCCCACCCCACCGTGCTGGGAAACGCACGGTGGGGGCCCGGGGGCTGGGGGTCCCCACGCGAAGTACGGGACGATAGGCCGGAGCCGCTTTTTTCCGGCGTGCGGAGCCGCTTTTCGGAGTGAATGCACCTCCTCGAACCACCATCTTCGTTGTGGACAGTGTCGTTTACGAACGTGCGCCAACCGCGACGCTCTCAATCGCCCACTGGAGTCTGCGGCTGAACAGCGCCTTGAGATCGTCGATGCGACCGTTCGCCGTGCACCCCGACGCGTTCTTGTGGCCGCCTCCGCCGAACTCTGCCGCCACGGCAAAGACGTCCACATCGCCCTTGGATCGCATGCTGACGCGCCAGGTGTCGTCCCCGTGCTCCTTGAAGAAGACAACCGCTTGAATGTCCTTGACCGTGAGCGGGAAGTTAATCAGCCCTTCGGTGTCGTCGTAGGTGCCACCGCACTCCTCGGCAAGCCGACGGTCCACGGCAAGCAGCGCCACGCGACCCTCGGGATCGAGCTCCATCCGGTTGAGCGCAGCGCCGAACAGCTTGACGCGGCCCAGCGTGCTGTTGTGAAAGATACGCTGCGCGACCTCGGGCGCGCTGACGCCAGCTTCGACGCACCGGCGGCAGATGTCGAAGGTCACCGGTGTGATGTTCGAATGGCGAAACTCCCCGGTGTCCGTGAGGATGGCCACGTACACGTGCGTCGCGATTTCGAGTGTCAGCGGGACGCCGAGATCCCCCACGAGCGCGAACACCATCTCCCCGCACGCTGCTGCCGTGAGGTCGAGCCAGTTGAGCGCACCGTACCGGGCGTTGCCATGGTGATGGTCGATGTTGATGACGTAGCCCCGGTCGAGTCCTTCGAGGCCCGTGCGCTGCAGATCCGGGCATTCCATCACGATGACGGCATCGCCCGGGTCGTCGAGCCGCTCCGCGATCTCAATCTGCGCGACCCCAGGAAATCCTCGCATCGGCTCCGGGGGAGCGTCACGATTGACCAGGCGCACGTCCTTCCCGAGATGCCTCAGGGCATACGCCATGGCCAGTTGCGATCCAATGGCATCGCCGTCCGGCCGCGTATGGGACGTAATCACGAAACGCTGCCGTGTCCGCAGCGCCTCGGCAATCCGGGCCCGCGCCACGTCAGTTGCCGTCTTCGTCACGGTGTCTCCGGGTCTCGTCTTCTTCGTGCAGCTCGCGCAGTATCTGCTCGATGCGATCCTGATTGGCGATGGACTCGTCGAACCGGAACTCCAGCTCGGGTACTCGCCGAAGCTTCAGCCGCCCTCCGACCTGCCGCCGCAGGAATGGTGTGGCGCGCTCCAGTGCCTTCGCCGTCTCCCGCCGCGCCTTGGGATCGCCCAGGGTCGTGTAGTACACGCGGGCGAGCTGGAGATCCGGCGACATCTTCACTTTGGTCAGCGTAATGAAGCCAATCCCCGGATCGTGCACGTCTCCACGGCTGAGCATCTCGCTCAGCTCCTGGCGAATCTGGTCGCCCACGCGGTCGGGTCTGTATCCGTGTGACATCGAGCTCACGTCAGGAATTCAATCTCCGTGCGCGTGACCAGGCCAGGTTCGACACGATCGATCTCATCCGCCGCGGCCGCCAGCGCCTGCTCGACATGGTCGGCCGTGGTGGACACCGCCACGATCGCCAGCTCCGAGCGCTGCCAGAGATCGTGATGCCCCACTTCGGCCACGGCGACGTTGAACTTCTGCAGGCGGTCCTTGACGCGTCGCAGGACCATCCGTTTGTCCTTGAGGGACTGCGCATAAGGCAGGTGGAGCTCGACGTGCAGTACGGCGATGCGCATACGGCGGGCCGGCTACAGCCGGCCCCCACTGGAGTGAGTGACCATCCGTACGTCGAACCCACCGTCTGGCTGTCGTCAGGCCGTGACGGCGACGCGCTCCATCGTGAAGACCTCGATCAGGTCGCCGACCTTGATGTCGTTGAAGTTCGACAGGCCGATACCGCATTCGAAGCCCGACTTCACCTCCGACACGTCGTCCTTGAAACGGCGCAGCGACGCAAGCTTCCCTTCCCAGACCACGACGTTGTCGCGCAACAGCCGCGCTTGAGTGTCGCCGGAGCGGGAGATGCGACCATCGGTCACCATGCAGCCGGCTACGGCCCCGACCTTCGGCACCCGGAACACCTCGCGCACTGCGGCCGTGCCGACGCGCACCTCCTTGAACGTCGGCTCGAGCAGCCCGGCCATGCTCTTCTTGATTTCGTCGGTCACGTTGTAGATGACCGAGTGCAGCCGGATGTCGATTTCCTCGCGCTCGGCGACCTCCTGCGCATTCCGATCCGGTCGCACGTTGAACCCGATGATGATGGCATTCGATGCCGACGCCAGGAGCACGTCCGATTCGTTGACGGCGCCCACGCCGGATCGGATGATGCGAATCTTGACCTTTTCGTCCGAGAGCTTCGTCAACGTGTCGGCCAGCACCTCGGCGGAGCCTTGCACATCGGCCTTCACGATGAGCGGGAGCTCCTTGATGCCTCCTTCGGAGATCTGCTCCTTGAGCGACTCGAGGGTCAGACGGCCGCTGCGGGCGCCAAGCAGGCGCTCCTTGGCCTGTGCCTGTCGGAACGTGGCAATCTGTCGCGCCTTGGCGGCATCCGCCACGGTCTGGAACGGATCGCCCGGCTGTGGAAGGCTCGTCAGGCCGAGCACTTCCACCGGGGTCGCGGGACCGGCAAGCTTCACGTGCCGGCCGCGATCGTCGATGAGCGCCCGCACTTTGCCGACCACGGGTCCCGCGATGAAGTTGTCGCCGACGTGCAGCGTGCCGTCCTGCACGAGGACGGTGGCCACCGGACCGCGGCCGCGATCGAGCTTCGATTCCAGCACGGCGCCAGATGCGCTGCGCTTCGGATTGGCCTTGAGCTCGAGGATATCCGTGGACAGCAGGATCATCTCGAGGAG
>CAZDLW010000219.1:0-10054 GCA_964505975.1 uncultured Bifidobacteriaceae bacterium
GACGATCTCGAACTCGACCGCCTGCCCCTCTTCCAGGGACCGGAAGCCGTTGCCAGTGATCGCAGAATAGTGCACGAAGACGTCGCTGCCCCCGTCGCGTTCGATGAAACCGTAGCCCTTGGCGTTGTTGAACCACTTGACCTTGCCTGTAATGCGCATCGTTCTTCTTCCCTGCTTGCTGAGTGGGCTGATCGGACATCGACCAACCCGCCTGGTCGAGTGCGCCGCGATGCCGCAGATGAGCCTCGGGCGCAAAAAAAGACCGCGAGTCACGACGCGGCCTCGACTGCCACGTTCAGGGAACGCCCCTCAACGCAGGCATATGCTATGCGCGCCGTACAGGGGTGTCAAGCAGCGGCTCGTCGAATAGCGCCTGTTTTCCCCCGCATGTTCACGGATCGTCATGCCACGCGCCTTGCTGAGCGTCTCGGATAAGTCGGGTCTTCTGGAGTTCGCCCGAGGGCTGGTCGCCCGCGGATTCGAGCTCGTGTCGACCGGTGGCACGGCCAGAACGCTGAGCCATGACGGGCTGCCGGTAACCAGCATCAGCGAGGTGACCGGGTTTCCCGAAATGATGGATGGCCGCGTGAAGACGCTGCACCCGATGGTGCACGGCGGGATACTGGCCCGGCGGGCGCACGCCGCCGACCTTGCCGCGGCCGCGCAGCACGGCATCACACTGATCGACCTGGTCGCGGTGAACCTGTACCCCTTCGTGCAGGCAGCACACGACCCGACCCTCCCGGTCGAGGCGCTCATCGAAGAGATCGACATTGGCGGCCCCAGTCTGGTCCGCGCGGCCGCCAAGAACTTTCAGGGCGTGCTCGTGGTGGTCTCGCCAGACGACTACACTGCCGTGCTCGCGCAACTCGATCGTGAACGTGGCCCCGCGCTGGAATTCCGTCTGGCGCTGGCCTGCAAGGCGTTCTCGCACACGGGTCGCTACGATACCGCGATTGCATCGACGCTGGGAGAGGTCACCCTCGGGGAGAACGGGTTCACCCGGGCGGCCGTGCCCGGCGCGCCGGATGCGCCAGCGCTGCTGACGCTGGGGCTGCGGAAGGTACGCGACCTCCGCTACGGGGAGAATCCGCACCAGCCGGCATCGTGGTACGCAGAAGACGCCGGGTGGGGGCTCGGCGCGGCCGCGGTGCTCCAGGGCAAAGAGCTGTCCTACACGAACCTCCTGGACCTCGACGCGGCCGCACGCATCGTCCTCGAGTTCGCCGAGCCCGCCGCGGCGGTCATCAAGCATGCCAATCCTTGCGGCGCCGCGATCGGCTCGAGCGCCATGGACGCTTACGTGCGCGCCCGCGACGCCGATGCCCGTGCGGCATTTGGCGGCATTGTCGGCCTCAACAGGCCCGTGGACGTGGATGTCGCGCGGGCGATCGTTTCGACGTTCATCGAGGCGGTGATTGCGCCGGCCGTGCACGACGAGGCGCGCAGTATCCTCGCGTCCAAGGCGAACATGCGGGTCGTCGTTGCCGATTTTGCGCGGATAGGTACCGGCCCCGGGCGCGAGCTCCGTTCGGTGCTCGGCGCCGTGCTGGTCCAGGATCGCGATCGTGTGACGGAGGCGTCCGTGCCGTGGCCTGCCGGGGCGCTGCGCGTTGCGACGAAACGGGAACCGATGATGGACGAGTGGCAGGCACTTCGGTTTGCCTGGCGGATCTGCGCGCACGTGAAGTCCAATACGGTCGTCTTCACGCTGGCCGATCGGACGCTTGCCATCGGGGCGGGTCAGATGAGCCGGATCGATGCCGTACAGGTGGCGCGCATGAAGCTCGCCGTTACCGGGTCTGGTGGTCCTGGTGCCGCGCTGGTTGCCGCCTCCGATGCCTTCTTTCCGTTTCGGGATGGGATGGACGAGGTGGCGGCTGCGGGCGCGACCGCGGTGATCCACCCCGGAGGGTCGGTGCGAGATCCCGAAGTGATTGCGTCGGCAGACGAGCATGGCATCGCGATGGTGTTCACGGGCCGGCGGCACTTCAGGCATTAGCCGCAACCACCCATGCCTCGGTTCAAGGCCCCTGACACGACGCTGATCATCTTCGGGATCATCGTGGGCGCCGCCGTCCTGACCTGGGTGCTCCCGCCCGGTGCGTACGAGCGGACCGAGATGTTCGTCGAGGGCGTGGGCACCCGCCAGGTGGCCGTCCCGGGCTCGTTCCGGTACGTGGAGTCCGAGACGCGCGGCGTGTTCGCCAGGCTGACGCATTCGGCCGGGATGGTCGTGAAGGCGCCGATTCTCGGCTTCACCGATCCCGAAGCCGTGCCGATCATCGCGTTCGTCCTGCTGATCGGCGGTGCGTTCGCGGTGCTGCAGCAGACGCGTGCGGTGGATGCCGCGCTCCGCGCCCTCGTCCGGGCGTCGCAGCGGTCGCGCGCGATCGAGCTGCTGCTGCTTCCGCTCTTCATGATGCTCTTCTCGCTGGGCGGCGCCACGTTCGGCATGGCCGAAGAGACCGTGCCGTTCGTGCTGATCTTCGTGCCGTTGGCGCTCGCGCTTCGATACGACTCGATCACCGGTGTGGCCATTCCCTTCGTGGGTTCCGCGGCGGGTTTCGCCGCCGCGTTCTTCAATCCGTTCACCGTCGGCGTCGCACAAGGCATTGCCGGCGTGGCGCCGTTCTCGGGTGCTGGCTTCCGCATCGGGTTGTGGCTTGCCGTCACGGCCGTCGCGATTGCGTTCGTCATGTGGCACGCGCACCGCGTGCGTCGCAACCCGGAGAAGAGCCCGACCTACGAGATCGACCAGGTGAAGCGGCGCGAGGGCTTCCAGCTGCAGGATCTCAGTGCGCCCATGACCCGCCGCCACGCGGTTGTCCTTGGCGTCTTCTTCGTCGGCCTCGTGGTGCTCGTGTGGGGCGTGCTGCCCGTGGACCAAGGGGGTCTGGGGTGGTACATCGTCGAGATCGCCGCGCTGTTCGTCGCGCTCGGCATCGTCATCGGCGCGATCGGCGGGCTCGGTGCGAGCGGCACGGCGTCGGCGTTCATGGAGGGGATCCGGCAGCTCGCGCCCACCGCGGTGATTATCGGCCTTGCGCGAGGCATTCTGGTGGTGCTGCAGGACGGCCAGGTCATCGACACCGTACTTCACGGCATGGCGACACTGCTCGAGGGCACGAGCGCCACCGGGGCCGCACTCACCATGTTTGCCGCGCAGACGGTGATCAACTTCTTCATCCCGTCCGGCAGCGGACAGGCGGCATTGACGATGCCGCTGATGGCACCGCTCTCGGACCTGGTGGGTGTGACGCGGCAGACGGCCGTGCTGGCGTTTCAGATGGGCGACGGCTTCACGAACATGATCATCCCGACGAGCGCCGTGCTGATGGGTGTGCTGACGCTCGGGGGCATCCCGTGGCCCCAGTGGGCGAGATGGGTCCTGCCGCTGCAGGTGCTGCTCTTTCTTCTCGGTATCGTCGCGTTGTTCGTGGCGATTGCCGTGGGATACGGAGCGTGAACGCGGGGAGGGAGTAGGCGCGAAACATCAGTCGTAGGGGCCGCCTTTCGGGCGGCCCTGGGCCGGCTACAAGCCGGCCCCCACGCGGAAGCGACGGGCCTCCTCGCCCCTCGTGGAGGAATTTCGGCTCAGGCGGAGCCTCGCTAGAGGTGCTGGCCGCGCCACTGTAACGTGTCCGTGAGCGGATCTCCTGACGCTCCTCCCAGGTTGGAAATCATTCACGAGAGCGCTTGCGCGTCGATGGCGCGGAGGAGCTCCGCCGGGGCAACGGTCGCCGGTCCGAACCTGGCCACCGAGATGCCGGCGGCTTCGTTGGCCAGCCACGCCGCCTCGGCCAGGCCCGCGCCCGAGGCAACGGCCAGCGCCATCGTCGCGATCACGGTGTCGCCGGCGCCCGTCACGTCCGCCACTTCGCGTGCTGCGGCTGGCAGGTAGCCCTCGACGCCGCTGCCCAGCAGCCAGATGCCCTGATCCCCGCGGGTCATGAGCACGGCGTCACAGCCCACGCGGTCGCGAAACATCCGGGTTGCCTCGCGCGCGTCCTCGGCGCTTCGTACGCGCAGATGGGTCGCCATCTCGGCCTCGTGGTGGTTGGGCGTGACCAGAGCCGCGCCCGCATAGTAGTCGAGATGTGGAATCTTCGGATCGACGAGCACCGGCACGTCATGTCGGGCGGCCGCTGCCAGCGTGGCGGCGATGGTCCGGCGCGTGACGCAACCCTTCTGATAGTCCGACACAATGACGGCCGACGCACGGGACGTGTGTTGCTCGATGGCCGCCACGACGTCCTCTTCGACCGAACCGCCGATCTCCTCGTCCACTTCGTAGTCGATGCGCGCAACCTGCTGATTCCGCTCCGTGACGATCCGTACCTTGGTCGTCGTGAGTCGGCTCGTGTCGACGACGAACGCTGGCGTGATATTCGCCCCCCGGCAGGTGCGGGCCAGTGCGTCAGCCGCGTCGTCCCGTCCGGTTACGGCCACGAGCGTGGCGCGTCCGCCCAATGCCACGACGTTGTGTGCGACATTGGCGGCGCCGCCGAGACGGAGTGTTTCGCGGCGGAACGCCACCACGGGTACCGGGGCCTCTGGAGAGATTCGCGCAACAGCGCCGATGATGAATCTGTCGATCATCGCGTCGCCGATCACCAGGATGTGCGTACCGGCAAAGCCGGACGCAATCCGATGGCCCCGATCACGCGCGATCGGGGGCAGGCGCGTCATCGTGTCGAATCGCGGCGAACGGGATTGTCACCAGGACGAGGAACAGCATCAGGAACTCCGAGTCGCCGAAGTTGTACTCGAAGAGGCCCGCCGAGAGCATGGCCATGGTCGCGGCCAGGCCCGTTGCAGCCAGGACCCGGTCGGGCTGATGCCGAAACAGCCGCAGCAGGTGCCACATCAGCAGGCCAACGAACCAGAGCCAGGCGCCCAGGGCTGGCAACCCGCGTTCGGCGGAGATCTGCAGCGGGACGTTGTGCAGGTGGGAAATCGAGGCTTCGACGGCGTCGGCCTCCCGGTACCGTGGATACGCGCGTTCCACCATCTCGGGACCGACACCGGTCATTGGATGATCGGCGACCATCGCCGTGCCCGCCCGCACCATGGCGAGCCTGTCGCGGTTCGTCGGATCGTGCAGGTCGAACATCGAGACCATCCGCCCCGCGATGCCCTCGGGCGCGAGCGCGAACACGAGCGCAATCACGACCGGCAGCAGTGCCGTCAGCCGGAAGTCCTTGAGGATGAATAGGAGGCCGACCGCCACACAGGCTCCTACCCATGCGCTGCGCGTGAACGTCAGGGTCAGCGCGACGACGAGTGCCGGCATGACGAGCGCCGGCCAGATGCGATCCCGCGATCCAAACACGAGCCGGGCGACAGCCGCACAGAGGACGAGCATCAGGAGCCCCGAGTACGTCATGTAGTGCGAGAGGGCCCCCTGTGGACGCTGCCCCAGATGGTCGTACTGCAGCATGCCGTATTGAACGACCCCGTAGGCGGCACTGAGGGCGCCGACCGACAGGGTGATGTCCACGATGGTCTTCGCGTGCCTGCCGCGCCCCAGGTGATAGACGAGCGGCACGATCAGGAAGAGCAGCAGTTGTTTTGAATCCACGAAGCTGCTGCCAGGGTCGATGGAGAACGCAGTCGAGAGGAGCGTCAGGCCCGCATAGAGTGCGAGAGGGAGGAAGAAGGCTGGTGCCGCGGGCCGCACGCGATCGCGGACGAGGAGCACGACCCAGCACAGCAGAGCGAGCGCCAACAGGCTCTGGGCAATTGCAATGGAGAACTGGACGGCCCCGACGAACCCGAACAACAGAAGCGTGGCCACGCGCTCGAGGGGCAGCGCGGCCGTTGCGGATGTTCGACTTGCGGGCAGCGTCGTCGCACTCATGGCCCTCACATGCGCGACAGCGGCAGTCGGCGAACACGGGCCACGACGGCGGATGGCCAGCAGCGCAGGGCGCCGTCATCGATCTCCTGACCTCCCGGCCGCGATTGTTGCAAAAGTACAACAGACGATACCGTTTCAGGACGATAATGAGGAGGCATCCGCGTGTGCATCGTCACGGTTCAGGCTCTATCGTGGCCTCGTCCAGCAGCATGACCGGGATGTCGTCCTTGATCGGATACACGCGGTGGCACTGGCCGCACTTGAGCGCGGTGCCGTCCTTGACGAGAGTCACCGGTGTCTTGCAATTGGGGCAGGCCAGTATTTCGAGCAATTCGGCGTCCACGGGCATTGAGGATTCTCCGACTGAACGCTGGAACTATAACATCCTGCGCTAAAATCATTTGCCCATGTCTGATACACGCGCCGCGCGTCCCCTGGACGGCAGCCGCCGGGTCAGCCGTGTTCTGCTGCTGGCAGTTGCGGTCTCATTCGTCGGGGCTCTTCCGACCCGCGTAGTCGCCCAGAATTCGGCCGACGCTTACTTCGAGTTCATGCTGGCCAGGCACCTCGAAGCGCAGGGCGACACGCGCGGGGCGCGGGCCGCCCTCGAACGGGCCGCGCAGGCCGACCCGCGATCGGCGGAGGTCAGGGCCGAGATTGCGTCCTTTCATCTCCGGCGCAACGAGCGTGGTGAAGCCGAGAAGGCTGCCAAGGCAGCCCTGGCACTGAACGAGCAGAACGTCGAAGCCAATCGGGTGCTGGGGCTGATCAATGCCACCCGCGCGGAGAACGAACGACCGGGGACCGCGCAGGCGACGGTCTATCTTCGTGATGCGATCCTGCACCTCGAGCGTGTTACCGCCGGGTCACCGGGCGTCGACGCGAGTCTGCAGTACACGCTGGGCCGCTTGTACATCGCCCACGGCGAGCCGGACAAGGCTGTACAAGCCCTGATTCGCGTGCTCAACCAGAATCCGGGGTCGGTACAGGGGCGCCTGTCACTCGCGGAGGCATATGCCGCCGGGAACGACCTCGCGAACGCAGTCGCCGTCCTCTCGGAAATTGTCGATGTGCAGCCTCGCGTCGCGGCAGCGCTCGCCCAGTACATGGAGCGCGCAGGCCTATACGCGGAGGCTGCCGAGACGTACACGAAAGCGCTGGAGGTTCAGCCCACGAGCCGCGAGCTGAAGCTGCGCCGGATTTCCGTGCTGTACAGCGCGAAGGAGTACGAGCGGGCGGCCGGTTTTGCGGCGGATGCGCGCCGCCAGCATCCCGAGGATCTGCGGTTTGCGCGGCTCCAGGCCCGGGCGTTGTTCGACCTCGGGAACCGCGCCGAGGCGATTTCACTGCTCGAAGCCACTGTCAAGGCATACCCGCGGGACAACCCCACGCAGTTCGCGTTGGTGGATCTCTACAACGACGGAGGCCGTCAGCTGGACGCCGAACAGGTGCTCCGCCAGATCCTCACCGCCGATCCATCCAACCCGAATGCATTGAACTACCTCGGGTATTTGCTGGCGCTGCGGGGCGAGCGGCTCGACGAGGCGATCACGCTCGTGCGTCGCGCGCTCGAGGCCGATCCCGACAACGGCGCGTATCTGGACAGTCTTGGTTGGGCGTACTTCCGCCGGGGCGACCTGGACGAGGCCGAGAAATATCTGACGATGGCGGTGGAGCGGCTGCCGCGCAATGCGGAAGTGCTGGATCATCTCGGTGACCTGCACGCCCGTCGCGGCCGCTGGCAGGACGCGGTCGACACCTGGGGCCGTGCTCTCGACGCTGACGAAGGCGCTCTCGATCGCGAGATGGTCCAGCAGAAGATTGATGAGGCCCGCCGCAACCTGGCGCGGTAGCGGGCGACGACGCGAGCACGGAGGAACACAGACGACCGCGACTCCGTTGTGGCCCTTGCCGCGCGCCGCGGTGGCGGCTCTGGTGTTGACGATTGGCCTTCCCGCGTGCGGTCCGCGCGCGATTGTTCTGCCCACCGATTCCGGAACGCTCTTCCCCGAATTTGCCGTGGTTCACGCTCAGGTCTCTGCGGCCTGCGCCGGCGTGCGGACACTGCAGGCGGAGGTGACGCTGTCGGGCCGCGTCGCCGAACAGCGCGTGAGAGGCCGCGTGCATGCGGGGTTCGAGCGGCCGGGATCGATGCGGCTCGAGGGGGTGGCGCCGTTCGGACCTCCGATCTTCATCCTCGCGGCGAAGGCGGATGAGGCCGTGCTCCTCCTGCCACGGGAGTCACGGGTCGTGCTCGGTGCGGCGCCTGAAGCAATCCTCGGTGCGCTCACCGGGGTTGCGCTGGCGCCGGACGACCTGCAGGCCGTGCTGACCGGGTGCGTGACGGCTAATCCACGCCCCGTGACGGGTCGGGTGCATCGCAACGACTGGGTGTCCATCGACCTCGACGACCAGAGCCGGGTCTTTCTGCGGCGCCGGCGGCAGACCTGGGAAGTCAGGGCCGCGCGGCGGAACCACTGGCAGATCGAGTACGACGGATGGACGGGGTCGTTTCCGCAGCGGGTTCGGCTGCGTTCCACGAGTGACGTGCCCGTCGACCTCACGGTCACGCTGGGACAGCTCCAGACGAACGCCGGCATTCCCTCCGCGGCGTTCGAGGTGACCATCCCGCAGGGGGCCGTTCCACTGACGGTGGATGAGTTGCGCGCTGCTGGTCCACTGCGCGACGAAGGCGCCGAGTGAAGCTCCGCCGTTTAGCGAAGGATGCCTTGCGTGCCGACACCGATGACCCCCGTGCGCATTCGCGCGCACGCGAAGATCAACCTCGACCTCCGTGTGCTCGGCCTGCGGGCGGACGGCTTTCACGAGCTGCGTACCGTGTACCAGGCCATCTCGCTGCACGATACGCTCGAGTGCATCCCGCGCGACGGCCCGTTCGCGATTGAATGCGCGGCCGCCGGCGTGCCCCTCGACCAGTCGAACTTGATCTGGCGTGCCGCTGACATCCTGTGGCGGGCGCTCCGGCGCCAGGGGTGTGCCCGTGACGTGGTGGTGCGCCTCGAGAAGCACGTGCCGCTCCAGGCCGGTCTTGGCGGCGGCAGCAGCGATGCCGCGGCCGCGCTCGTGGGGCTCGCACGAACGTGGCGCGCGCCGGTGCGGCCGCCTCAGCTCACCGATCTCGCAGCCACGTTGGGAGCCGACGTTCCATTCTTCCTGTCTGGAGGCACGGCGCTGGGCCTTGGCCGCGGCGACGAGATCTATCCGCTGGCCGACCTCCCGAGGCACTGGATCGTTCTGCTGATCCCCGGGTTTGGTGTGTCCACGGCGGAGGCGTACCGCTGGTACGACGACGAACGCGAATCGGGCCGCAGCGGCGCCAGCCGGGAGCCGCAGCACGTCCCGGGCCCCTGGCCCTCACGGGCGGCCCAGATGATCAACGACCTGGAGGCCCCCATCGCGCGTCATCATCCAGAAATCGACCAGATGAAGGACGCCCTGCGGCGCGCCGGCGCGCTGGCCGCTGCGATGTCGGGGAGCGGCTCGGCCGTGTTCGGGCTGTTTCAGAGGCGGCCCGAGGCCCAGATCGCAGTCGAGCGCCTCGCTGGCTCTGGTTGGCGTGCCGTGTTGACAGAGTCCCTCGGGCGAGGGGAGTACGCGCATCGCAGCCGTCCGATGCTGTTGCGGGCTGTGGACCGGCAGTGAAGCCTCGCTGAGACGAGAGTCGCGAGGCCGGAGAGGCGCTGCTGGACCAGTCCGCACTAGTCCCGGAGCTCAGGTCGAGTTGCGACGGGCGGCGACCTACGACTCGCGCGACACCAGTCGGGCAAAACGCATCCGGAGCGTGAGGACCGAGCTGGGTTGCGGGACCCAGCTCGGGTCGCCGACCGCAGGGCGGAGGATGCGTCGGGAGCCCGCCCGTCGCAACTCGACCTGAGCTTCGGGACGAGGTGCGCCGACGTCGCCAGACCTTGCCAGCACCTCCAAGTCTCGACTAGACTTAGCGATTGCGCTGCCCAAGCCGTCCTTCGCCTAATGAGGCTGTGTCTCGACCCGTCGAGCATGTATGGCTGCGGCTCCCTGGCCGGGTGGAATTCGACAGATGTATCAGCAACTTCTGAAGGCATGGAGCAGTGTGCGGCTGCCAACGGCGGGTCCTGGCAAGGACCCGTGT
The DNA here is from genome assembly GCA_964505975.1 of uncultured Bifidobacteriaceae bacterium. Classification (GTDB taxonomy): domain Bacteria; phylum Acidobacteriota; class Vicinamibacteria; order Vicinamibacterales; family UBA2999; genus Gp6-AA40. The sequence goes on from CAZDLW010000219.1 coordinate 9,996, forward strand.
TCACATGGTGGGGCGTGGCCAAGCGGTAAGGCGCGGGACTTTGGATCCCGTATTCGAAG
>CAZDLW010000220.1:0-10021 GCA_964505975.1 uncultured Bifidobacteriaceae bacterium
CGCGGCGGCGGTCGGCCTGGTCGCGGGAGCCACCGTGGTCGCGGCGGGACCGACCGAGTTCGCCCTCGCGGAGTTCGAGCGCCATGCGGCCCTCATCGAACAACGTCTCGGGCAGGAGCAGCGGGGCGAGAGGTCGTTTCTGCGCATCGACGACCTGCCTCCGGTCGATCGCGACACCGCCTATGCGGACGTGAGGAAGGGGCTCGTCCTCATCGAGCGCGTGCAAGGGGGCGGCGCTCTGCCCTGCGGACCAGCACTCTGCCACCATTGGGTCGGGACCGTTCTGGCTCCGCGCGCCACGCTGCAGGACGCCGTGGGTCTGATGCAGTCCTATGACGACTACAGCGAGATATACGAGCCTGCTGTTCGCCGTTCACGACTGCTCTCGCGCGATGGGGATCGCTTCACTGTCTCCCTGCAGCTCTTCACCAGGAAGGTACTGACGGTCGTGCTGAACACGGAATACGAGGTGCAATACGCACGGATTGGATTGCCTCGCCTACAGGTGCGCAGCGTCAGCACGCGCATCGCGGAGGTCGCCCATCCTGGCACTCCTGGAGAGCGTGAAGTGCCTGCCGGCCAGGACACGGGGTATCTGTGGCGCCTGAACACGTACTGCGGACTGGAGGAACGGCACGAGGGCACCTATGTGCAGTGTGAGTCGCTCTCGCTTACCCGCAGCATTCCGACCGGTCTGGGCTGGCTCGTGAAGCCATTCGTGACGAGCGTGCCAAGGGAATCGCTGCAGTTCACCCTGAATACGATGCGTGACCGGCTCTCGAGCGCTGTTCTCACGAACCGGCAGACGCCCGCGATGTAATGTCCCGACGCGCCGGTTGAGAGCGACGCGGTCTCTCCCACCGGGTCCCCGGCCTCGCCCGACATATACTCTGCAGACCGCACCGGGTAGGGGCAGTCAGCGATCGATCGGATCGCGTCGGATCGATCCGCGGCACGGCGTGGTACACCCGACTGGACAACGCAATGCTCGATACATCCCGCGCCGTGCCTGCTACGCCGACGAGCGAGAACAGGTTCGATGAAATCCGCAGGCGGGTCGGCGTCGTGCTCGGTCCCCTCCTCTTCGTGATCGTGCTGCTGCTGCCATTTCCCCAGCTGTCGCCCGAAGCCCATCGGCTGGCGGCAATCATGGCGCTCGTGATCATCTTCTGGATCACCGAGGTCGTGCCGCTGGCCGTGACTGCACTGCTCGGACCGGTGCTGGCCGTGATGATGGGGGTGACGCCGGTCGGGGCGGCGTTTGCTCCGATGGCCAACCCTCTCATCTTTCTCTTTCTCGGCAGCTTCATCCTTGCGCAGGCGCTGTTCGTTCATCGGGTCAACGAACGCATCGCGTACACGGTGCTGTCCTGGCGTGCGGTCGGGGCCAGACCGAGACGGATCCTCGTGGCATACGGGGCGATTGCCGCGTTCCTGTCGGCGTGGATGAGCAACACCGCCACGGCGGCGATGCTGCTTCCAATCGGGCTGTCGCTCCTTGCGTTCATGGAATCGGAAGGCAAAGTGCCGCGCTCGTACGGGACCGCGCTGGTGATGATGACGAGCTATGGGTGTTCCCGTGGCGGAATCTCGACGCCGGTCGGCACGCCGCCGAACCTCATCGCCATGGGCATGCTGGCGACGCTTGCCGGCGTGCAGCTCACGTTCGTGCAGTGGATGTTGTTCGCAGTGCCCCTGAGCCTGCTGCTCCTGACGATTGTGAGTCTCTACCTGAACTACATGGGCAAGGCCGGCGGCAGCGCGATTCCCGGAGCCGAGCAGATCATCTACGAGCGGCGGCAGCGCCTCGGGCCGATGCGGCGCGGGGAGAAGAATGCGCTCATTGCGTTTGCCGTCACGGTGACCTTGTGGGTCGTTCCCGGGTTGCTGCCGCTCGTGCTCGGCGATGGACATCCCGTGGCCCGTCAGATCACGGAGATGATCCCCGAGTCCGTTGCCGCGTTGATCGGCGCGATCCTGCTGTTCTTCCTGCCTGTCAGCGAGACGCAGCGGTCGACGATCACCTGGAAGGAAGCGGCACACATCGACTGGGGCACCATCCTGCTGTTTGGCGGGGGGCTGGCGCTCGGGACGATGGCCGGATCGACCGGTCTGGCCGAGGCCGTGGGACGCGGGATCACGGGGGTGATTCCCACGGACTCGGTGGTGGCGCTCGCGTTCGGCGGTGCCCTTTTCGGCGTGCTCCTCTCGGAGACCATGTCGAACACGGCCGCAGCGAACATTGCCGTGCCAATCATCATCTCGATCGCGCTCGCAGCAGGAGTGGATCCGGTGGCCCCGGCGGTCTCGACCGCCCTTGCGGCCTCGGTGGCCGATGCGCTGCCCGTCTCCACGCCTCCGAACGCGATCGTCTACGCGTCGGGACGCGTTCGGATCACGAAGATGCTCGAATACGGCATCGTGCTCGACACAATCGCCGTCATCGTCGTACCTGTTGTTGCGCTCGTGTTCACGCGATGGGTGCTGTAATGTCCTGTCCCGCGTAAAACTTGCCAATGCGCCGGGCGGGGCATCCCGACTGGCGGCGTTGCTCTTCCCTTACATATGCCCCATATGCTCGGTCGTCGCGGCTTGCCATCCGGGCGCCGCGCTCCGGATCATTGGCAACTCTTACGCGGGACAGGACAGCAGTGAAGCTCCGCCTCAAACCGCCGAGACGCACAAGCCCGAGCGGCTCCCGCTTCACTGCCGCCAGTATTGGTTTTGCCCCGCTTCGCGGGGCTAGACATCTCCTCTAACGCCGGCGCAAAAAACTTGCTTCTTCGTGACGATCTCAGCGTTAGGAGATGTCTAGCGGCGCCTCGTGGACGCGTTCGAAAGCGGCGTCTCGCGGGCGGTCACTGTCATTCGGCCGAGGGCCCCCCAGCGCCCACCACGCTGCGAGGATCCCGGAATCTGCCCTTGCGTCGATCAGGACACCTACAACGAGAGCGGCTCCAGTGGGAGTGGCCCCGGGCTGTCGCCCAGCGTGTCCACGCGGGCGCCGACTTCGTCGAGAATCGTCAACAGCAGGTTCGCCATTGGCGTATCCAGGGGATACTGCAGGTGGCGTCCCGCCCTGATCTGCCCCCCGAGACGGCCGGCCATCAGGCACGGCAGGTCCGAATGCCGATGCAGATTGCCGTCGCCCATGCCGCCACCGTACAGCACCAGTGAGTGATCCAGCAGCGTTCCGTCCCCGTCTGGCGTTGCCTGCAGTCGTTCCAGGAAGTAGGCGAACAGCTGCGACTGATACGTATCGATCCGCTGCTTCTTGGCAATGAGCTCTGGATCATTGCGATGGTGCGACACCGCATGATGCTGCTCGACGCGGGGGGCGGACGTGAACGACACCGCGCCAGACGGATCGAGTGCGCTCAGCGTTGCCGTGGTGAACGCGTATCTTCGAGCTGGCATCCGTACTGCTGGACCACGGTGCGGATCCACACCTGCCCGATCCCCGCGGGTCCGTCCTCCATACGATTGCCTGGCTGCGCAAGCCTGGCGCCGACGGCGCTGCCGGCGTAGGCAACACGCCTCAGGGCACGCCCGTCCCCATGGGTGCGCTCACGGCCATCGAGCTGGCGAGGAAGCTGCTGGCGCGCGGAGCCAATCCGAACGCCCGCGTGGACTGGAGGGAACCAACGTTCGGCAAGGAAGGTGGCGCGGCACGGAACCCGCCGAACATCCGCCTTGGACGGCACCTCCTGAGCTACAACGGCGCGACCCCGTTCTATGTGGCAGCCAAGAACGGGGATGCCCCGCTCATGCGCCTCCTCGTCGAGCACGGTGCCGATCCCACGCTGCCGACGAGGACCGGGATTACCCCGCTCATGGTTGCGGCCGGGCTGGATTACTGGGAGGGCGAGAGCCCCGGTCCCTTTACCGGCGTGTCCGAGGCCGAGCGTCTCGAAGCCGTGATGCTGGCGGTGGAGGTAGGGAACGATATCAATGCGCACGCCGATTTCGGCGACTATCCGATGGACGGCGACGTCGAGTACACATGGCTCTATTACCCGCACAACATCGACGATCTGCTCGAGCTCGGCCTGGGCGATCCCCGATGGAACGGCGCCACTCCGCTCATCGGGGCGGTGGTCTCGGGTCAGCCATCGATCGTGCAGTACCTCGTGGGACCGTGGTGCCAGGCTGGATGCGAAGACCGCGCTCGGCTGGACTGCGCTTCACGTGGCCGAGGGCGTCTTCTTTGCCAACGCGAAGAAGGAGTTTCCGGCCGCCGCCGCCATCCTCAGACACGCCCTTGCCAATCGAGGATCGTCAGTGACCGACGCCCGGTGAACCGGGCGTCGGACCTCATCGCCGCGTACGCCTCGCAGATCTGACCCTGACCGCCCGCCAACCCGGGCCTGGCCGGCTGCATCTGCCGGCACGCCCCTTGCTAATACGGTGTCCGAGACTCGGCTGGCGTCGACAGCACCAGGCATGCGTTCATGCGTCCGAGTGCTCCGTTGGCGCACTTGGAACAACCGCCCGGCCGCGCGACGAGTCTGGGCATCGAGCATTGAAGAAGAAGAAGAGAGAAGGAGTGAGATCAATGAAGTTGCAGAAGGAAGAAGGGCTCATCAAGTACGGTATCGCGTGGATGCTGGGCGTCCCCTTGTCGGTGCTCGTCATCATCTTCGTTCTCGCGCGTGGCTGCTGAGTGAGCGCAATGTGATCGCGTCCGTGTCCCGACCGCGTCCTGCTTGAACGCTCCGCCGCTGCTGTGGGAGACTTCCGCCCATGCGTTTGCTGTGCGGCCGACCAGCCACGGGGCTCCGCGGGGATGTCACCCCTCGACTTGCGTGGGGTTCTCCTGAGCGACAATGTCCGGTCAAGGGAAGGCCTGTGGCTGGCTCGCGGCGCATGTCGGTGGTCAGTGCGCGCGCGTGCGTCGGGGTCCTGCTGACCGCGATCACGGCTGCTCCGGTGGTGGCGCAGACCAACCTGACTGGAATCTACGCCCCGCGTTTTCACGAGGATCAGCCAGACCGGATTCCGGGGCCCGACTATGTGGACTGGGCTGGCCTGCCCATCAACGACGCCGCGCGCGCCCGGGGGCTGGCCTGGGATGCCCGGTTGCTGACGCTGCCCGAGCATCAGTGCAAGATGCACGACGCAACGTATGGTGCAGCCGGGCCGGGCAACCTTCGAATCTCGCAGGATGTGGATCCCGCGTCCCAGCGGGTGATTGCCATTCGCATCGATATCACCAACCTGGAACAGCGCCGGGTCATCTACATGGATGGCCGCCCACACGCTCCCGAGTTTGCCGCGCACACGTGGCAGGGATTCTCGACAGGGCATTGGGATGGCGAGACGCTCGTCGTCAGGACCACGCACATCAAGGCGGGGCTGATCCGTCGCAACGGGATCATGCACAGCGATCTCGCCACGCTGACCGAACGCTGGCGGCGTCACGGGGACTATCTCTCTCGCTTCTCGATCCTCGAGGATCCCGTGTACCTGACCGAGCCGCATGTGAGGACATTGCACTGGGCCTACGACCGGCAGCAGGGCTTCGACCCGTACCCGTGCACGCCGGTGGTGGAGATCGCGGGACGCGAGAAGGGATTCGTGCCGCATTTTCTGTTCGGGGCACATCCTCATCTCGAGGAGTTCTCGGGGCGATACGCTCTTCCGCTCGAGGCGGCCATGGGCGGGGCGGAGACCATGTATCCGGAGTTTGCGAGGCGGCTGGAAGAGCTCATGCGAAAGCAGACCCGGTGACGCCCACTCGCGTCGCGACCCGGCGCCCCGGTCGCGCAGGCCTTCCGTCGATCGCGATCACAGTGAGTTGCCGAGCCGCGCCTGCAGCGCGTCACGATACCCACGACTGAGCGTGAGCCGCGCGGCATCCCGCAGAACGACGACGAGGGCCTGATTGGGGGGTGGGCCGCCCACCGGCTTGCACCGAGCGCATCGGGTTGTATCATGCTGCAGCGAGGGCTGCCCGGAACCCGCTGGCAGCTCTCTACCGCGGGGACAGGAGGAGTTGTATGGCTGTTCGGGCTGTCCGCTTCCTCGTGCTTTCGGGAATCCTCGCCACCGCAGCGTCCGTCGCGGCAGCCGAACAGAACGCTCTCGTGCTCTCGCACGTCGCCCGCCTCAGACATATGCCGTTCGGGACCGTGCTCGACCCTGTCTTCGAGACGCCCACGAGCGATTCAATCGTCGGCTACACGCGGTGTGGCGATTCGGCCATTTGGACCGGTCACTACCTCGCTGGCGAGGCCTTCCGCTACGCGGTGACCGGTTCCGGGGAAGCGTTGGACAATGTGCGCTTTGCACTCGACGGCCTGCGCGGCCTCGTGGATGTGACCGGCACGGAACTTCTGGCGCGCTGCAGCGTTCCTGTTGATTCTCCATTCGCAGCCGACATCATCCGGCAGGAATCCCACCACGACATCCACGTTGGGATGCTGAACGGGACAGAGCACTTCTGGGTGGGCAGCACGTCCCGCGATCAGTACCTGGGAGTACTGTTCGGCTTTGCGGTCGCGTTCGATCTCGTCGGCGATGCCGACGTGCGATCGTCGATCACGGCACTGTGCACCCGACTGCTGAACTTCCTGCTACGGAACGATTGGAATGTCAGGATGCCCAACGGGCGGATCAGCACGACCTTTCTTCATCGGCCGGACCAGCAGCTGACGCTCTTGCAGATTGGCCGCCTGATCGACCCGGCGCGATTCGGTTCGACCTACAGCACGTACCGGTTCTTCAAAGCCGGGTCTGTCCTGGGCCCGATCGCGTTCGATTCCATCGACGATCACAACTCGTATTTCAAGTTCAACCTGAACACGATCAACTTCTACAACCTGATCCGGCTCGAAGACAGCGCGTTCTATAGGCGGGTATACGAGCATGCGTACAGGCTGATGCGGCGCATTACCGGCGATCACGGCAACCCACACTTCAACATGATCGATCGTGCAATCACGGGCCCCGACCCGACTCGCGACGCGAACACTCTCACCTATCTGAACGAATGGCTCGTACGGCCGCGCCGGGATCCGTTCGTTGATCTGCGCAATACCCTCCCGGCGTGCGGCGCCCCCGACCGGGCGTGCGAGCCGATACCGATTCCCCTGCGGGTCACGACCGATTTTCTCTGGCAGCGAAGTCCCTTTCTTCTGTTTGGCGGGGGGGACGGTCGAATCGAGGGGCCGGGCATTGATTACATCCTGCCGTACTGGATGGCGCGGTACTACGACGTGGCGCCGGGCCCGTAAACGACTTGTGCTCATCCGGTTGTTTCAGTACCACGCGGATTTCCTCCGCGTCGCACCGATGTGCCCCTGTGGCGACGCGACCTACGACTCGCGCGACGTCGTCGGCAGCGAGCCGCAGGGGCACATCGGTGAGGACCTGTGCCCAAGGCACGCTGGAGGGAGCGACCACGCGGGCACGATCTGTGTCATGTGCTGAAACAACCGACGACCCCGGATCGAAGGGCGTGCGCTTCGCGCGGCTCGAGCCGGGCCTCCAGCGAATACTCGCGGAACAGCGGAAGAAGCGGAGTAGTATGTCCGCATTATTGCTGCGCCCGACGCGGCTGGGTACAGTCCCGACGTGGCACACCTCGACCTGCCCGATGGGCTTCCCGGCATGCGCGCGCTGCTGGTTTTCCGGCCGGAGATCGCGCCGGCATTGGGTGCCCTGGCGGACACGCTTCTGCACGCGCCGCACACGTTGCCGGCCGCCGATCGTGAGCTCATCGGAGCCTACGTTTCTTCCCTGAACGAGTGCACGTTCTGTCGTACCAGCCACGCGGCCATTGCCGCGTGCCATCTCGGTGGTGACGAGGCGTTCGTGGATCGCGTCCTGGCCGATCCCGGGCAGGCTCCCATCTCGGAGAAGCTCGCGGCACTCCTCGCCATCGCGGGGCGCGTGCAACAGAGCGGCCGGGCGGTCCGCGCGGACGACATTGCCCGGGCGCGCCGGGCAGGAGCATCGGATCTCGAGATCCATGATGCCGTGCTCATAGCCGCCCTGTTCTGCTTCTTCAACCGATACGTCGACGGGCTCGACGCCTGGACGCCAGATGATCCGGAGCTGTACCGTCAGCGGGCGCGGACGACCGCCGAGCACGGCTACGCCGCCTCGCTGCCGGGCGCCAGCTGATGTCGGCAACGCCTGCGTTCGCCTGGGATGACTGGTACGCGGCCGTGGGCGGTCGATCGATCGACATCGATGCCGTGAACGACTACCTGCACCGAATCAGGAGCGAGCAGGAGCCACGTTTCGAAGGTGCTGTTGCATCCAGGCCGCACCGTTTTGCCTCACCGGACGAGGCCGCCGCACACGTCAAGACAAGAGCCAAGGAGTTCGGCGCCGACATCGTCGGCATCTGCGAGATCGAGCCGAGCGACGTGTACCGCGGACGACCCATGCCGGGCAGGTATGCGATTGCGGTAGGTCAGCGCATGCGGTGGCGCGAGTTCCAGGTCGTCCCGTCGCGCGAATCGGCCATCGAGTGTCTGCGCGTCTACTACACGCTTGGCGAGACGGTGATCCACCTCGCCGCACACCTGCGTGCACTCGGCTACCCGTGCAAGGTCGAGCACCCGATTGGCGACAGCGACCTGCTGCACATTCCCATCGGCCTCAAGGCGGGCTTCGGGGAGCTTGGGCGGCACGGCTCGATTATCAACCCCACGCTCGGGCCGCTCTTCCGGATGGGCAGCGTCGCCACGTCGCTCGACCTGGCGATCGATCGCCCGATCGACGCCGGGATCGCGCGCTTCTGTGATGCCTGCCGCGCCTGCCGCAAGTACTGCCCGCCACAGGCGATTCCCGACGAGCGGAGCCTCGAGGCCGGCAAGGATCATCTCGGCTACGACCGGTACGTCGTGGACACGGGACGCTGCTTTCCGTACTTTGCCCGGTATTCCTACTGCTCGATCTGTCTTCCCGTCTGCGTCTACAACCACAAGGAGTGGGCGCGGGACTTCGACGGTTTCAGCACAAAGCTCTTTCCCACCGTCGTCATGCATGAACCGCCCCCGCCGGTGGACCTGACCGGCGAGGGCCGACGGCACTTCTATCCGAGGCTGAAACGCTCATGAACCATCACTGCCGACGTCCGCGTGGCGCCCTGCTGACGTGCGCCCTCGTTCTGCTCTGCTCCAGCATGGCCGTCGCACAACCGGCCGTGGCCACGCTTGGCGGACGTGTGACCGACCCGCAAGGTGCGGCTGTCCCTGGTGCAACGGTGACGGTGCGCAACGCCGCTACGGGCGTGACGTGGACGGCCGGCACGAGCGCGGAAGGACGGTTCACGATCCCGTCTCTGCCCCCGGGGACCTACACCACCGAGGTGCAGCTTGCGGGCTTCGCGCCCTGGCGGACGGAGGGAATCCTGCTGCAGGTTGGCCAGGATCGGCAGCTCGATGTTCGCCTCACCGTTGGCGGGGTGGAGGAGACCGTCACGGTTGCCGAAGTCGCGCGCGTCGTGACCACGGCGGTCGATGGCGTGCTGGCCGCCGACACCATCCAGGCTCTCCCGCTCAACGGCCGCAACTTTCTGGAACTGGCTCTGCTCGTCCCGGGCAACAACCCGACGCCTACCTTCGATCCGACGAAATCGAACAGCGTGCTCATCTCGTCCGGGGGACAGCTCGGGCGCGGCGGCAACATCACGATCGACGGCCAGGACAACAACGACGACGTCGTGGGCGGTCCGCTCCTCAACCTGCCTATCGAGGCGGTCCAGGAGTTTCAGATCGCAACGAGCCGGTTCGGCGCCGACCTGGGCCGATCGGCTTCGTCGGTGATCAACGTCGTGACGCGCTCCGGGGCCAACACGCCTCAGGGCACCGCCGCCTTCTTTGCCAGGGACGATGCCTGGCAGGCGGGTTCGCCGCTCGTGGACGACAACAGTCTCAATCCGCCATTCCGGCGGCAGCAGGTGTCCGCGGCGTTCGGCGGGCCGGTCCGCCGGGACCGTCTGTTCTGGTTTGGTGCCGGCGAGTTCCGGCATCAGGACGGCGCAGTGCTGGTGGGCACTCGCGATACG
>CAZDLW010000221.1:0-10002 GCA_964505975.1 uncultured Bifidobacteriaceae bacterium
GCGCCAGGTAGGTGGCCGCGCGCGTGTAGAACGCCTGCGGCGGGCGAACGGCGCCCGGAGGCGGCATCGTTCCAGCGCGCAACTGGCGCAGGACCTTCTCCCAGATCTCGGACTGATCGTCCGGGCGCGCGAGCCCCGCCGGGTCCAGCGCCAGGCCTGCCGTCCTCAACCGCTCGTTGTGGCAGGTGGTGCAGTACTTGGCAATGGCCGCCTGCGTTTCGACACGGGGGTCGAGCGGGTCCTGCGCAATGGTTGCCTGCGTTTCGGCGCGGGCGTCGGGCGGGTCGTGCGAGAAGCCGTGGGTCGGGCCAAGGAACAGGCCCAAACCCGACCAGGCGAACGCGAGGCCAGCGATCAAACGCCGTCGCGTCATGGCGCCCAATCATACACCTGCGTTTCGCCGGGCGGGAAGACCGGCCCGTGACCGGTCATGATGCGGGACCACGCTAGACGCTAGATTCCCCGAAGCTCGACCGCGATCCCGTCGGCGTCGCGGAAACGCACGAGACCGTCACCGGGGGACGGCAGCACCGTGACGCCGATCGCGCCCAGTGTGCGGGCGATGGCCTGGGGGTCGAATGCGGCCACGCGGATCCCGAAACGATTGATATGCGGCATCTGGCCCGCCGCCACCGTCTCCAGCCCCAGCCGTGTGCGCGCAGCCGTGAACCAGATGCGCTCCGGAGTCCGGTCTCTCGCGGTCTCCATGCCGAAAAACTTGCGGTAGAACCCGGCCGACTGCTCCACATCCGGTACGTGCAGCACGACGTGGTCCAGGCCGACCGCTTCGCAAATCGCGTCGTCCTGGGTCACGCGCGTCGAAGGGATAATCGTTTGCAGCAGGCCCCCGGGCGTGGCCATGAACTGCATGCGAATGCCGTCGGGGTCGGTCACTGAGTTGAAGCCGGCCGTGCCCGTCAGCCTGATGCCCTGGGTCGCGAGTTCCGCGCGCATCTCGTCCAGACGGTAGTCCTCGACGGTGGCGCAGAAGTGATCCATGCGCGCCGGGGCGGTGGAGTTGCCGCCGAAGGCCACGTAGCCGATGCCCAGCCGACAGTAGTAGCGCAGCGGCGGGCTCATTTCCTGGAAGATCTGCGGATCGAAGATCCGGCCGTAGAAGGCCGCAGACTTCTGCGGATCGGGGACGGCGAACCCCACGTGCTCCAAACCTGAGGTCCTGAGCGGCAACTGCGACCCTTGGGCGGCCAGCGCGGCCGGCGCCGCCGCGATCATCGCCAGAACTTCGCGCCGGGTGAGAAGAATCGACACGCCGAACCTCCTCCTCGAACCTCCACGCCACGGCGAAGGCGGGGCAGCGTGTTCCTGGGAACAGTTCTGCCGGTCGCCTCCGCGCTCACCCCGATCCTCCCGGCAGCTCAGAAATCGATCTGCCCACTTATCCGTGCGAAGCGGGCGTCGATCACGGAAATCGGCCTCAGCCATGTCGGCCCGAACGTCTGGAGGTATCCCTGGGCCACGTTCGAGTTCATCACGTTGAAAAGGTCGAGGCCCACGTGTGCCCGATTGCCTCCAAGTCGCAGAACTTTCGCGATACGAAAATCGACCTGATTGATCCGGTCGCCGAAGAGCGTCTGCGGTGGGATCAAGTTCACAGTGACGCTGCTGGCGTTGCCTGACAGCGGCCGGCCCAGTGTTTGCGCCACCACGGCTGTCGGCACGACCAGGTTCGCCGCCAGGCTCGGGCCTGGCAGGCTCTGGATCGTGGCACTCACCTGGACGTCCACCTTCGGGACCGTGTACGCCGCCAGGCCTTTGAACTGGGTCAGGAACGGCGCGACCACACGGCAGAAACGCCCACTGGGCGAATTGAGCCTTGGCGTCACGTCGCAGTCGTCGGTCACCAGACGCCCGGTGCTCGTGCCTCCTTGAAACATCAGGCTGTTACGCATGCGGCCACTGATGTTGACATCCACGCCGTGCCAATAGCGGATTTGCTTCCCGTAATCCTGCGCCGGCGCGACGAAGTGATCGACGCGTCCGAAGCTCGTCGGGTTGATGTCCCACAGATCGTCGATGGTGTCACCACCGCCGTTGGGGAGGCGCGGGTCGACCGGCGCGACGATGCTGTACGGACTGTGGTCCGAGGGCTGAACAAGGACATTGTCGGTCGCCGTGAAATTGCCCCACCATCGCCGGTGGTAGGTGACCTCGGCCGACAGACGCGGCAGAATCTCGCGCTGGATTCCCACCGCCAACTGCGTGTCAGCTGGACGCACGCCCCGACAGCGTATACGCCAGTTCCTGTGCATTGGCCACGTCGACCTGATAGTTGGACACGCCGGCACCGCCCCGTGCAGCACCCGCGTTCATGCCATCCACCATCACCCTGCCCTCGGTGGCGGGTCCGCCGTGGATCCCGAAGGCCCTCGTCGCAGGACTGTTGAGGCCGCCGACATCCTGACCGCCGGTCGTCGTGACGCCGGGCGCCAGTGCCACCATGGTCTGGTACGTGCGCGCGCTCGGAATCGCCGTCAGCAACTCACGATTGACCACCTGCTGGCGACGCGCGCTCTTCACGTCGACAACGGGGCCTTCGCCGGTAACGGTTACCGCGTCCTCCAGCGTGCCGACCCGCAGCTCGGCGTCGATGGTTGCGGTGAACGCTCCTGAGAGCTCGACGCCTTCACGCCTGACCGTCGAAAACCCGGGTAGCGTAAACGTGACGATGTACGTGCCGGGCCTGAGGTCGACGATCCGGTACTGGCCCGTGCCGTCCGTCACGACAGACCGCACGCGCTCGATCAACGCAGGACTTGTCGCCTCGACCGTCACGCCAGGGAGCACGGCTCCGGACGTGTCTCTCGCTGTGCCTGTGATCGTGGCCTGGGCCCACGCGACGGCTGGGACGATGAGCAGAGAGATACCAATCGTCGCGGTCACGCACGCGCGACGCACTTTGGTCGGGCAGTGATCCATACAACGACTCCTGGCGACATCGCCGTGGCTTGCACTCGAGTCCCGAGAGACCGGGCCACATTTGGGGCCTGAAGCCTACACGCGGCGAAAGGTCACCGTCAAGTCTCGGGCTGCACACTGCACGAGCGCAAAATCAATCGCACACGAGCTGGCGCTGCCTCAATGACGACGGTCGGCGAGGTCGGCGAGCCACTGCCGAGGGGCAATGGAGGTGCAGCCGACGTCCGCCGATATCGGCCGGGTGGGTGGCGGAGCGATATCTTCGACTGTCTGCGGGCTGACCTTGCCTGGCTCGAGATCCGCCGACGCACGATGTGGTGTGCCCTTTAAGACACCCGCCTCCGCGCGGGCTCTCCGCTCTGCGCGTTGCGCTCTTCCGGAGTGATCAGCCCGAACCGAAGGCGTTTGAGGTAGAGGCCCTTTCGCGACAGGCCCAGCCTGACGGCCGTCTCCTCCAGGTTGTCGCCGCACGTCTGCAGCGCATGCTGCAGCATCGCGCGCTCGACGTGCTGCACGGCAGCGGCTAGCGGCTGATCGATCCGGACTACCACTTCCGTGGGGGTGAGGGTCCGTTCGGAGGGCGGGCGGGTCCGGCGCGAGGCGGCAATTTCCGGGGACAGGTGCTCGGGCATGAGCACGGCGTCGTCCTCGGCCAGCACGGCAAGGCGCCGCATTTCGTTGGCGAGATGGCGAACGTTCCCGGGCCAGTGATACAGCACGAGGTATTCCATCGTCTCTTCGGCGAGCCGCAGGTCGCCCTTGCCGAACTCCTGCGCGTATCGTTGCAGGTACTGATGGGCGAACGTCGGGATCTCGACCCGGCGTTCACGCAGGGGCGGGAGGCGCAGGCGCACGATGTTGAGTCGATAGAACAGGTCTTCCCGGAACCGGCCCTCGGCCACCAGCGTGTCGAGGTCCGCATTCGTGGCGGCCATGACGCGCACGTCGACACGTGTGGGATGTGAGTCGCCGACGGGGTGAATCTCACCGGATTCGAGGAACCGGAGGAGTTTCGGTTGGAGGTCGAGCCCGATTTCCCCGATCTCGTCCAGGAAGAGCGTGCCACCCGCGGCAGTTCGCACGACACCAGGAAAATGTTCGATGGCTCCGGTGAAAGCGCCGCGGCGATGGCCGAAGAGTTGCGAGTCCAGCATCTCCTTGGGCGTCGACGTGCAGTTGAACGGCAGGAACATGGCGTGGGCGCGGCTGGAGCAAGTGTGGATAGTGCGGGCGAGCACCTCCTTGCCGGTTCCGGTCTCCCCCGTGATGAGGACGGGCACGTTGGTCGCTGCGACGCGTTTCGCCGTCTCGAGCACCCTCTGCATCTCGTCGGCAAGAAACAAGGCACCCGACTCCGCCTCGAGCGGTTCAGCCGCCCACAGCGCGGCGCGACTTCGCTCTTCGTCTCGATAACGCTGGAGCGCGAGAGCGGCACGCGCGATGCGCAAGACGTCCATCAAGAGGATGGCTTGCGCCGGCGCGTCAGGAACTCGACAGACGAGGGTTACCTTCTTTCCACGCTCTTCCCCAAGTGGGAGACAGCAGCGTCCGGTCGACTCTTCACCTACGTCCACGTACTCGTTGCCGGTTATGACATCCCCCTGTGTCGCACATTCCAGTCCGCTGATGATCTGAAGAAGCTCTCTCCCAAGAAGCCTGGGGCTATAGGAAACACTGAAGACAGCGCTCAGGCAGTTTGCGATTGAGCCGGCACCGTCCAACCGGCTCGGACAAGCAGAATCAGCATCGCGGGGGGACGGAGGCAGTTCCAACTCTGCGCATACATTCCCCTGCTCTGCCCAGATGGCTCTCGCCCTCGCCAACGCAACAGCAGCGAGAACACGGTCCGTTCGCTGAAGACTGACGCTGATGGCCCGATTCACGTCGGGGACTCGATCACGTACCGCTGCCTCAGCCTCGATCGATGCCAGTGTCAGCACCGACTTCGCAGCACTCGACCCGGCACCAGAGTGTGCCAGAGCCTCGAGTTTCAGACACAACAAGGTCGCGTTCAACAACTGGTCGTCCAATTGAGCGGCGCGTTGAACATGCGCGTCAATCGCTGCGATTGCATCGCCCCAAAGGCCTCGTTGAAGCAGCAACTTGACTTCGGTGACACATATCCATCGCGTCCCAAAGGCCGCTCTCACGTTCTTGCCCGCGCGACTCAGCACCTCGATGCGATTCAGTATCTCCTCGCACTCATCCAGACGTTTCGTTGCCAGATACACTCTGGCGAGCCCCTCGAGAGCACCAAACGCCAACAGCGCCGATGGCGCCGCGGATGCCGAATTGAGTTTTCGCGTCGCGTGATCGAAACGGCCGAGTGCCGCCAGTGCGTGACCCTCGTTGCAATCGAGTATGGCTTCCAGATTGGCGCCGGTGATCGGAATCAACCGTCTCGCAAGGGCCAGATGTTTCAGGGCATCGGCGTACTTGCACTCGCGGTGACCCAGACACGCTGCGCTGATCAAGGCAACCTGCTGTAGCCAAGCGTTCGGATACCGCTCCAGTATCGATGTGCAGACGGCGTGATGCCGCCGCGCTTCTGCAAGACATCCCGCGGAGGCCTCCATCAACGCGATCGCGTCATGCATGTAAGCAACGGCGTGCGCGTCACCGGCACGAATCACATGGCGCCTGACATCGCTCAGCAAGGCAGCGAGGTCCTCTCTCGGCCGAATCTCCGCGACGAGTCTGAACAGCTGCACGGCAGACCACGCCATCTGCCCGTGGTCGTTCGAGTTTCGCGCGAGCTGCAATCCGAGTTGCAAGTGCTTCAGCGCGCCGTCAAGGTCCGCACGTCTCCTGGCCGCTAGACCAAGTATCAGTTCACAGCGGGATCGAACGGGCGCCGGCGAATCCGTTGCGTTCTCGCGTTCCGCAATGCTCTGTGCGCGAGATATCTCGCCAGCCTGCAACAACGCGTTCGCGATCAGTAGTCGATGTACCTGCGTCATCGATTCGAGTCCGCTCGAGCAGATGTACCGTTCAAGAACTTCAGCATAGCGGCCTTGTCTGGCCGATATCTGGTCCGTCTCGAAGCTCAACGCCATGATCAGCCTCCGTGCGGCCAGAACGTTTACACGGTGACGCCTTGAACCCAATCACCGTCCGCCGCAACGTCCTGATAGAGGTGAACGAACGACTCCACCATGACGGGGTCGTACATCAACCCGCTCCGCTGGCGCAGGATCAAGAGTGCGTCCTCGGGTGACAGCCGCGGCCGGTACGGCCGATCCGACGTGAGCGCGTCGAAGCAGTCCGCAATCGCGAGAATCCGCGCGCCGGTGGGAATGTTGGTCCCCGCAAGTCCACCTGGATAGCCGCTGCCGTCCCAGTGCTCGTGGTGGTGCCGCACCATGGCCACCACGGCCTGCGGAAGCCGCAGCGCCGACAGCCAGTCCGCGCCAATCCCGGCGTGGAGCTTCATCTCGTCGAACTCCGCCGCGGTCAGCCCGCCAGGCTTGTTCAGGATGACGTCCGGAATGGCCAGCTTCCCGATGTCGTGCAGGATCGCCGCGGCGCCGAGCGCCATCAGCTCCCGCTCGCCGGTCATCCCCACCCGCGCCGCCAGCCGCTCCGCATACGCCTGCACCCGCCGCGTGTGCCGCAGCGTCAGCCGATCGGTCGCATCCACGGCCATCGCCAGCGTCTCGACCGTCGAGAGCCATACCTGGTCGAGCTGTCCGGCGCCGTGCGTCACGGTGTCCGGCGGCTCCAACGATGGTCAGTGGGCAAAGTCGAGAGGATCGGTAGGGCCGCCTGAAGGCGGCCCCCACGACGAACGGCCACGGCGCCCCGCAGAAGAAGGGCCAGGACGAGGCGAGCCCGTCGCACGGACACACGAATCCCGGGCCGTCGATCGACCATGCAGGCCTCCTCCGCCGAAGCCGTCAGTAGCGCGGGACCGGACGCACGCCGAACGGCGCGCCGGACTCCGGCGTGGAAAACGCCTGGGGACGGAACCCGCCCCCGTACATGGACTCGACGAGCACCCGCTGCGACCCGCCAAGCGTACGAATGGTCTGGAGCTGCCCGGCACGAATGCGGTTGTAGATGGTTCGCCGCGACACCTGCAGCATCTGCGCGGCCTGATCGAGCGATACACTCCGCCCAAGACGCACGTCGAGGGCATCCGATTTGTCAGGGGAACCAATGGGCACGGTGGACCTCCACGGCCCTCAGGTCGCACGCGGAATGCCATGCGGGCACCCCGTCACAAGACCCACGTCAAGTTGTTGCAAATGCGTGGCTTGCCAGGGACGGCCTCCGGACGGGTGGATCCGGGAATCTCCACGGGCGACAGCGGGTTGGCCGGTGCACCGGGAGAATCTGCACACAAAACGCGGATTCTGCACCCTGTTTGTGGTGAAATCTGCACATCGTTTCATACCGGTCAAGAAACTGGCCGGTATAGCCAATCATGACCACCCGACGCGCCCGGTTCGCCGGCCCCATTGTCACGGCCCTGATCTTCCTGGCGGCCCTGCTCTACCTCCGCACGCCAGGCATGGAGGACTCCAGGGCCGCAGGCGCCTCCCCGGTGCGCGGCGGCCAGCTCGTCGCCTCCATCCGCTCCGAGCCCCGCACCTTCAACCGGTTCGTCGCCAGCGACGCGGTGACGGAACTGCTCAACCAGCTCACGCAGGGACGGCTCGTCCGCATCAACCGGGCCACGTCCGAACCGGAACCCTGGCTGGCCGAACGATGGGAGTCCAGCGAGGACGGCCGCACCCACACGCTGTACCTCCGGCCGGATGTCACCTGGTCCGACGGCACGCCGTTCACGGCCGCCGACGTCCTCTTCTCCCTGCGCGCGGCCTACGACCGCCGCGCGCAAAGCGTGCTGGGCAGCTCGCTCATGGTGGCGGGTCTGCCGATCCGCGCGGCGGCACGAGACGAGGGCTCGGTGATCCTGACGTTTGCGGGACCATCGGGCATTGGCATCCGGCTCCTGGACAACCTGCCGGTATTGCCTCGACACCGGCTCGAACCGGCGCTCGACGCGGGCACCTTCCCCTCCGCCTGGGACTCCACGACGCCTCCGGCGGATCTGGCCGGCACGGGCCCGTTCGTGATTGCGGCGTACGAGCCGGGCCAGCGCGTGGTCCTGGACCGCAACCCGCGCTACTGGCGCACGGATGCGGACGGCACCGCCCTCCCCTACCTGGACCGCCTCGTCCTGGAAATCATCCCGGACCAGAACGCCGAGCTGCTGCGCCTGCAGTCCGGCGACATCGACATGACCCAGAGCGAGCTGCGCCCGGAAGACTACGTGCCGGTGCGCCGCGCGGAGCAGCAGGGCCGCCTGCGGTTCGTGGAGCTGGGCGTCTCGCCCGACGCGGACGCGCTCTGGTTCTGCCTGAAGCCTGAAGCCAAACGAAGCGACCCCCGCTTCGACTTCGTCCAGCGCCGGGAGCTCCGGCAGGCGCTCTCGCATGCGGTGGACCGCGAGGAGTTCGCGCACGCGGTGTTCCTGGGCGAAGCGGTACCCATCTGGGGTCCCATCACGCCCGGCAACCGCGCCTGGTTCAACCCGAACCTGCGCCGCTATCCGTACGACCCGGATCGCGCGCGCGAACTGCTCGCCGGCATTGGCCTCGAGGATCGCACGGGCGACGGCATCGCCGAGACGGCGGCCGGCACGGAAGCGCGCTTCACGGTGATCACGCAGCGCGGCATCTCCCACTACGAGCGCGGCACCACGGTGCTGCGCGAGCAGGCGCTGGCGGTGGGCATTGCGCTGGACGTCGTGCCGCTCGAGTTCGGCGCCATGATCCAGCGCATGCTGGCCTGCGACTACGACGCCATCTACATGCGCCCGCTGGCCACGGATCTGGACCCGGCCGGCAACCTGGACATGTGGCTCAGCTCGGGGTCGGCGCACTTCTGGAACCGCGAGCAACGCACGCCCGCCACGGAGTGGGAACGGCGCATCGACACGCTGATGATCGAGCAGGCGGCGTCGCTGGATCCGGATCGCCGGCGGCAGATCTTCGACGACGTGCAGAGCATCTTTGCGGAGAACCTGCCGGTGCTCTACTTCGCGGCGCCGCGGATGTACGCCGCGTACACCGTGCGCGTGGGGGGCGTGGTCCCCTCGGTGCAGCGGCCGCCCTTGCTGTGGAACGCCGACGGGCTCTGGGTGGTGGACTGACGGGCGCTGGCCAGACAGCTCCTGCTCGTCCGGTTGTGCTACGTGTGCCAATCGAATGGTGGCGTGTGGACGTGCCCCTGCGGCGATGCGACCTACGACTCGCGCGACAGAAGGTGGCCGCGTGCGTCTCGGCGGCGCGAGTCGGGCAAAACGGATCCGGAGCCTGAGGACCGAGCTGGGTTGTGAGACCCAGCTCGGGTCGCGCATGGTCGGGCGGGGGACGCGTGTTTCCCGCCTCCGCTCCCCACTTTTCAGTGCGGGCTTCGGCGGGCTCGCCGAAGCACGGGCGAAGGCGGCCGCGCAACGCCACCCCAACGCGCAGGCGCGTTGGGGGCCCCGGCCGTCGTCGGGAGCGAGACGCAGGGGCACGTCCGCACGACCACGCGCACACAATCTGGGCGTGCTGAAACAACCGGATAGGCAGGAGCCATCTAGAGTCGCTGGCTGTGGTGTTCAAGGCATGCTCGCCCGCCCGGTGTGCGGCGACGTTCATGAATTGTCTGGCCTGATGCTCCGCTTCCTGATCCGCCGCGCCCTCTTCGCCGTCCTCCTCGTCGTCACGGCGTCGTCCGCCGCCCTGCTCCTCACCCGCCTCGCGCCGGGCGACCTGACGCTGGAGCTGGGGCCGCTGGCGGGACAGGAGGAAATTGCCGCCGCACGGGCGCGGTTTCATCTGGACCGCGGCGTGCTGGCGCAGTGGGCGGGCTGGTCGTCCCGGGCCCTCCGGCTGGACTTCGGCGACTCCTTTCTCTACAACCGCCCGGTGGGCCCGCTGGTCGTGCGCGCCGCGCTCAACACCGCGGCGCTGGCGCTGGCGGCACTCCTCGTCGCCACGGCAGCCGGACTGTCGCTGGGAATCGTGACCAGTATTGTTGTGCAGGCGTTGTTCAACATCAGCGTGGTCC
>CAZDLW010000222.1:0-9984 GCA_964505975.1 uncultured Bifidobacteriaceae bacterium
CTCGTCGGGACCTGGCAGCTCGATTCCCTGCGCGTTGAGCCAATTGTCTCCGAGCTCTCCGACTCCGCACGGGCATCGCTCGACCGCTACACCCGCATGCTTGCCAACGCAAACGATCAGTTCGCCAGCGGACGAATGCGCATCGTCACCGAGTACACACGCGATGGTCGTTTCATCCACTCCGTCTTCGAAGGGTCGACAGCGGCTGCCGTTCACCGGGAAGCAGGCCATTGGGAGAGGAGCGCTACGGGCGCAATCGCCTGCCCACACGAACCCGGAACCGGCCACTGTCCTCATCATGGCGCTACGGTCATCGCGGTCAACGAGCGCCAACTGGTCTTGCAGCTTGACCTTTCAGGCGCCGCCAGAGGCCTTCGCGAGACATTCTGGCTGACGCGCAGTGCTTTACAGTGCCCGCGGAACGCATCGCAGTAATCGGCTTCTCGAAAGGCGCCGCGATCGCGATCATCGCCGCGGCGCGGCGTGCCGACCCGCGCATCAGGTTCGTTCTTCTCGGCGCCTGCGGCGACTGGTTGGCGCAACGAAACGATGTCGACGCTGGAGGAAGCATCCTCTCGACCTATGAGCGTTCGGATGAGCTCGGGACATCATGCCAGCCCCTCTTCTCATGCGCTCGTGCACCTGGAGTGCGTCAAGAGATCATGATCGATACTGGCGAAGCGCATGGTGTCTGAATGGCTTGGCCCAGCCTTTCGCTGGCTGGAACTCGCGTGGTAAAGCGGTTCCTCATGAAAGATGCCGATTGCCTCACCGTCCTTGACACACCTGTCACTCAGTCTCGGCGGGTGGCACCGATCGTATCGGCTCTCCGAAGGCCAGAACCAGGCCATTGAGATCTTCGATGACGACCTCCCGCAGATCGTAGACTCGGTTCGCCGGTCCTTCGCGAATGACGGCGCCACGCTCACGAAACTCTGCGGCGAGTTGGTCGACGCCGCTGACTCGGAAATAGGCATCGTATGCCCCCAGCGCACGGATGCGCGGATGGCTCGAAGCGCCAGCCGGTAGACGGTTGAAAAAGAGTTCAACGTCATCGCGCCCCACTGCGCCCCACTCAGGCGGGTCCGCGACAAGGTCACCAACGGCGAAGCCCAGACGATCGCGATAGTAATGCACCGTGGCGAGAACATCGGAAACGGAGAACTGAGGAACCGCAGCAGCAAGGCGCGGTAGTGTCGCTGTATTAGTTGACATGAAATTGCCTCCGATGCGAGTTCTGTCACACGATCCCACGTACGATCTCAACGGTCCATGACCCGGAGATACGCGCGCCACGGCCCGACGGCCTCGCGGTACTGCTTCGCCATGACGCGGGCCGTCTGTGCCACGTGCCCCAGGTCGTGCGCGACCCAGGTGGCCAGCAGTTGACGCAGCGTGACCGGCCCGAACTCGGGATGCTCCCCCTCCAGCGCGAGCTGGGCATCAGTGAGACGCCATCGGGCGAGCGTGGCCAGGTTCTCGGCCCGAAGGCGCGCAAACTCATCGAGCAGGTCAGCGAGTGACTTACCCCGGCTCTCGCGGAACTGAGCCAAGCGGTCGTAGGGCGTGAAGCGGCGCTCCCGGCCTTGGGCGATGATGAGCTGCGCACGCGGGATCCAGTCGGTGCGCTCGCCGTGGATCAGATGGCCCACGATGACGTAGGGGCTCCACGTCTCCGGGCCTTCGGTCGCGTCGGTCCACGTGGGCGCGAGCCCGGCGAGCATCGCACGTAACGTGTGCGGCGTGCGTTCGAGCACCGCGATGCCAGCCGTTAGGTCGAAATCCATGGTGCTCCCCTGATACGGAGTTCTGGGACCCGTCTAACTTATAATTGTACGACACCGATTTTACCCCCCGCCCGGTACCCCCGCGATCGCTGCTCGGATACACGGTATCTGAGGCGTGGAGCAGGTATCCAGGCCCGCGAATGCCGTGACTGTACACGATGAAGTGCTGCGTTGTCACGGTGCGCCAGCAGGCATACGGTCGCCAGCCCACCCATGAGCGGAAGACACTGATGCCTCAGGGAGCCGCCATCGGCCACCGGACCCCTGCGGCATCGAGGAAATCGCCATACGGCACGCCTTCCTTCGGATCTGACCCGATACGCAAGACGTTACCGTCCAGGTCCTCGACTTGCATCTCGAACGCCCAGTCATAATTCGTTGGAGGGAATCGTATCCGGGCGCCTCGCGCAACGAGTTCCTCGTGCAGGGTGCCGGCATCTTCGACCCCGATCCACACCCATGTGCCGCCGCAGCCCTGGTCCCATTCCGTGAGAAAGATCGTGCAGTTGCCTCGCGACACCGACACCAGTCCGGAATCGCCCCAATTCCGCTTGAACCCGAGCACATCCGTGTAATACGCGAGGCTCGCCCCAAGATCGGCGACCCGAAAGATCGGGGCTGGAGAACCAAACGAGCCGGCCATTGTCGCCTCCTTTCACTCGTAATTGTACGACATCGCTCGAACACACCGTCCACGACTTGCCTGGAGACGACGCGGATCAATCACGCGCATACGGAGCGACGTTGTCTGCGATGATACGCAATTCGGCGTCGGTAAGTGGGAGCCGCCGGAAGGCGACCCAGCCGGCCTTCGGATACGTGAGAGGGCTTGCGGCCGCGTCCGAGCCATACAGCACACGCTCGACGCCAATCTGCCGGACCCGCATCGCGATCTGCTGCAGGAGATCCGCCGACATTCCGGGTCGCACCACCACCGTCGCGTCGAACCACACGTTCGTCATGCGCGTATCACCCCTCACGATGGCGTCGACGAATACGCTCAGAGCCGAATCTGCCGCCGGCTCATAACCACCTGCCCCGGCAAGATGCGCGATCTGAACCGGCACGACCGGCGCGTGCAAGCGCGACGATCAATCAGCCGCACCAGCGGCGCACAGGGCGGCGAGAGTGCGAAGGTCGCGCCAGCCATAGCTTCCATGAAACTCGCCATTGGGGCCATAGAGACGTTCGGCGCCGAAGGCCTCATAGAACTGGTTTGCCGGAAGCGCAGGCTCGCCGAAAAGCAACATGGAGGTGACCCCCTGGGCGAGGAAGCGAGTCGCCACGACCCCAAGGAGCTGGCGGCCCAGGCCCTGTCGCTGAACGCGGCGCAGGAGATAGATCTTGTCAAGCTCGCCGGCAAAACCGGGAACCCCACCGTCATGCGGCGTTCCCTTTGCGAAGCCCACGAGCTCGCCCCGGGCGTCTTCGATTACGAAACAAAACCAGCTGCCATCCGTCTTCGCGAATGCTTCGTGCCACTGGCTCGCTCTTAGCTCGTACGAGGGACCCCCTGGCCGACCACCGCGGTGGGTTTCGGTGAACGTCTCAATGTGCAGCGCGGCCAAGGCAGGCACGTCCTCGGCCCTGGCTTCGCGAAGACTGAATGACATGTCAGTTACCTGTGGGCTGCATCACGCCTGCCGCTCAGCGGCTTGTTGGGCAACAACTCGCGTACTCCGCGCATGTCTGGTAACGGCTCACCCATCGGTCAGGTCTGCCCGTTCTCCAGCACCTTGGCGATCGCGGTGATGGTGTTCCAGTTGCGAGTCGTGGCCGGCACCCCGAAAAGCCGGTCAATCTCGCCAAGATAGCGGATGGCCTGCATCTGGCGCCGGTACACGCCAAAGACGAACCGGTGCTCCCTCCCCAGGATCTTCAGCAGCCACTTGCCACTCGCTGGCAAGCTCACGCGCGGCGACGGCATCGAGCGGGGGCTCCTGGACAGGACGCTCACGAAGCGGACGATGTCGGGGCGCATCGGATGACCCGCGAAATGACGATGCGACATCAGGCTGAGGATGTCTTGTCCGCGGCAGATCATGATCTCGGTATCGAAGGGTAGCCTGCGTGCAAGTTCGGCGCGCACGCGCGCCTGCGTGACCGGCTGCCGGATCACGAAGCTGCCTGCCGCGCCGATATTGACGACATCGAGGTCCGCCAGTTCCTTCGCGAGGACGGCAGGTCGGAAGGTTCTGTAGCCGCCGACGTTGACGCCCCTCAGAAGAACGACGAGTGCCATCACCGCTCCATGGCTGCAAGGACCCGCAGCACGGCCCAGACGATGAGCTCAGGATCTTCCCTCGGGACTGCGTGGCTCGTGTGGTTGGTCACGACGACCGTTCCGCGGCTCGATGCCAGCGCCCACTTCTGCAGCACCTGGATCCGGTGGCGAAGATCCGCCCGGAAGTGCTCCGCCGCATCGAACGGAAGTCCCGGTAGCGGTGGGTACGGCTTCGCCGCCAGGAGCATCACGATCGGCACGTCCGGTGCCGGTCGGAGGTCGCGCTCCGCCACTTCGCGCTGCACGAGACCGCGGTAGACCTCGAACTCGGCACGCACGGCGGGCGTGGCCCGCTCGATGAACGAGGCATAGCCAGACCAGAACGCATCGTATCCGGCCCGCCCCGCCCCGATCTCGTCGAAAGGAGCGAGTTCCTGGGCAAGCGACTGCGTCACAATCGGGCCCGGATCGACGTACACGATCCCGGCCACGTCGCTCGGATAGTATCCGGCGAAGTAGCGCATCAGGCTGCCGCCCCAGGAATGCCCCACCAGCACATACGGCGGTCCCGCACCGATCTCCTGAAGCAGACGCCGAAGTCTCGTCGACACGTGCCAGGCGGTGGGGGTCACGCCGTCCCAGGTCGATTCACCCAGACCCGCGCGGTCGTACGCCACGAGCGCCGCCGTGCCCACGAGTCGCGAGAGCACGGGGTCCCACGCCTCGAGGGAGTTCATCGCACCGGCCTCGAACACGACGACGGGATGGCCCGCCTCCCGGCCAGCCAGGCCCGACGTCTGCACGCGCATGGCGAAGCCGTCGATGTCCACGAAGCGCCGAGCGGGTTGGTCGGACGGCTGCTGAGCGTCCACCGGGCCGGCGTGGGCGGCGCAGATGAGCAGCAGGCTTCCGACCAATGCCATGAATCCGGACATGTGCCACCCAGTGAAATCGTGAGCCATGCGGCATAACGTTTGCTTCTGCCGCAGCCGCTTCCATAAAAAGCAGTTGTGGGGCGGCCACAGGACGTCCCATTACGATAATGCGGGCGCCCCGCAACAGCATCCTTCGCCGCGGCTGTCGGCAGCAAGCGTCGTTATGCGGCGCGCCCCTCAGCGCCGAACGTCATTCGATGCCCGTCGGGTGTATGCACTGCGAATTCCCGCATGCCCCATGGTTTCGTCGCGGGGGGATGTGGGAGAATCGCTCCTCGTTGCCGGAACTCCTCATACAGCGCGTCGACGTCATCGACGTTCACGTACGCCACGTATGAATGGTCGCCAAGCGTGCGCGCGGCCTGTACGTGGGGGCACTGCCCGAGTCCGACGGCGAACTCACCCCTTGAGAGCCAGCTCCAGCCATCGGACTCATCGCCGAAATCGCGCGAGAATCCCAAGGTTGAGATCCAGTACTCACTCGATGCGCGGAGATCCTGCACGGCGAGTATCAGTCGTTGCTTGAGAAGTTGAGTCATCCCAAAAAGTCACGAGTCGAGGTGCACCACAGCCTGTGAAGTGAGACGGTATCACCCGGGCCGCCAGCGAGCAACACGTCAGCCCCGTGCATTGCCTTGTCATACCGCACCCATTCTGCCGGCAGTCGCCAGTAGAATCGGTTGTCACGCACCCGGCTCACCAAGCTGAGGCGGGTGTGATCCTGAGTTCAGCATCGCACCGATCTCGGCCCCACGCATCCGGAGCAGGAGCAACACTGCGACCACTGATGACACGCCAACAGTCGCCCAGGCCACCAGTGAGCCCTCGAGCGACATGGGGTTTACTGCATCTGGCAGGGCCGCGGGAACGATGCCGGTCGTGTTGTTCACGGAGGCGTGCATCAGCATCACGAGCAGGAGACTGCCCTGGGTCCTCCAGTAGAGCCAGGACATCGCCACCGACAGCGCCGTCACGTGCATCAGGTAGATCGGGAACGACTGGCCGTCGCTTCCGCTGCCCTGCAGGAAAAAGAGAGGCAGGTGCCAAAGCGCCCAAATGACGCCGAGGAGAACGCTGGCGCCGCCGAGGCCCAGATGCGTTGCGAGGCGCGGGAGTGCATATCCCCTCCATCCCACCTCCTCGCCAGCTTGCACCCAGGTCGAAAGCATTATCGCGCCGAGCATCAGGGCCAATGGAGTGTCGCCGAAGACCGGCCATTCGCCCACGGCCATTCGATGTATCAGGGCGGCGAGCAGCTTGGTGGCCGCCATATAGCCGATCGCGAACAGATACAAGCGCGCGCCCAGCTGCCACCTGCCGATGCGCGCCAGCAGGCGGGCAACGCCGACGCGACCTTCGCTGTACGCGGTGAGCGCGACCGCCACGAACGCTGGAGCAAAGACACCCAGCAGGAAAACCGGACCACCAAGGCCGAAGAACCCGGCATTGCCTGGCGCCAGAAACGCCGCGGGAACTATCCAGGCCGTCCAGGTCAAGGCAAACGTTAGCAGAAAGTATACGACCAGAGCGATGCGCCCTTCCTTTCGGCCGTTGTGGCGCGCGTTCCGGTCGCTGGGTCAAAAATGACCATCGGACCACAGAGTGACACACCCCACAGCCGGCCCGCGTCCCTCTCGCAGAGCTCCGTGGCTTCCTGGAAATAGCGCTGAGCGAGCCGAGTGCGCATCGCATCCCTCCCATTGAGACCCTCTCGCCAAACAATCGAAAGCTCGACGGCATCCATACACTATCTATGCCGCCTAACGCGTTGCGCGTAACCTGCGAGGGCCGCGCGCCAGGAAACCGGAAGTGCGATAAACACTCGCGCGTCCCTCGACAGGTTCACGCGCCTGTTAGGCCGCAATCGAGCGATTGGCCTCTATTCCCGCGAGGCACGAAGGTCTCCGGGTCTGTAGGCTACCCCATCCTTGATGACTCGCCAGATCCTCTGCGTATTCGCGACATCCTCGAGCGGGTCTGCATCGAGGAGCACGATGTCCGCTATGCGGCCGACCTCGACGGCGCCGAGGTCCGCACCAGCTCCCACGCTCTCAGCCGCCTCGATCGTGGCTGCGCGGAGCACGGCGGCGGGAGCAAGGCCTGCGTCGGCAAGCAGCTCCAGCTCGAAATGAAGTGTGGATCCAATCGGGTACACATCGGTGCCGGCAAGAACCGTGACTCCCAATCGATCGGCTCGGCGGACAGCCTGCAACCGCCTCGACCAGATTCCGAGGGCATGATCCGTGTCGACGAAGCGTCCGAAGGGCCGAACCGGAGCCCCGGTTGGAAACCGCTCCGGGTAGAGAAGAGACCTCACTGTGTGGCCCCACACGCCGGAGAGCGTAGGATCGGTTCGTATGTCCGCGGCAGCCATCATGCGCAGGAGGTCCTCATTACCGACCGCTGTGTGGGTGAGCATACCCCCGGCCTGGACGCCCTTCACTACTTGTTCGCGGCTGTTGTTGCCGTGTCGGAGGACCGGCAGCCCGAGACTCCGGGCCGCGTCGCCTACCGCGCGGTGTAGTGGCCAGGGAAGGTCCGTGTACGACTTGACGAAACTCGCACCCCAGGCCTTCAGCAGACGTACCTCGTTCCACGCCTCGTCCACTGAGCCGATCTGCGTGCCGCTCCCGCCCTGTCCGTTGATGATGTCCCCCGCGTACAACCACCGCGCGCTGGGGCCACCTGCGAATTCCTGGTCTGCCAACTGGGCATTGTGGTGGACGAGTCCACCTGGGCTGCGAATGGTAGTGATTCCGTAGGAAAGGGCCGAGCGGCCCGGGTCACCGATCGCCACGCCGGAATGCGCGTGTACATCGAAGAGCCCCGGGATGGCGTAGCGCCCCCCCGCGTCGAGGACCTGGGCGCGGTCGGGTGCCGACCGCTCGGCGACCGCACCGATCGACACGATCCGCCCTCCCTCGATGAGAAGCGACGTCTCCGGGGTGAACCCGCCGGACTCGAAGCTCAGTACCCGGACTCGACGTAGGAGGACGGGATCGGGGGCTTCGGGCCGCTGGAGGCGGAGCGCTACCGCAAGCTTCTCGGGATCGCCTCCAGCGAGCGGATGCCGCCACACGCCTTCGGGCGTGCTGTAGATCAGAGCCGACCCCGCGGCATCGAAGTCGAACCCCGAGGCGCCGCCCACGGGGGTGAGGACGCGACTGTCATCGATGGCGACGTTTCCGCCGTCCAGACGCGCGACCCTCACTTCCCGCCGACCCGGAGGACGGAACGCGTACCATCGTCCATCTGGTGAGACGCGCCCGAACTGCATCCCTTCCAGGTCGGGCCGCAAGGGAAACGGCAACTTCGCCACTGGCTCCGGAAAGGACAACGCACCCGCGAGGGATACGCGAAATACCGTCCCTGGCCCCTCCGCCCACGAGTCCTGGGCTTCGGGCCGCCCCACATAGTAAATCCAACGTCCATCGGGGGAGGCGCTGGTCTGCATGCCAACGGACGTCGCTCCCGCTACCAGGGTATCGACCGTTCCATCCAAGCCGATCGCGACAAGGTCGAACCGTTCGCAAGGACGTGGGCCTGCCGACCGCCAGACCACCACGCGTCGCCCGTCGGTGGTCCAGGTCGGCGCGTAGTCCGGACCGACGTTCCCCGATGCGAGCTCGGTGGTCTCCCCGGTCGCCAGGTCGATCACGCTGAGGCGGCCACCGGGGCGGACGCAGTAGTACGCGTTCTCCGACCGGACTTCGCCGAAGGCTACGCGGCGCCCGTCTGGAGATATCGCCGGGTGGACGACAGGGAAGTCGGTCAGCCTTCGGACGGCGCCCGCGCGCTGCAGCCATAAGTTCCGCGCCGCCAGGAACACGATCGACTCGCCATCGCGTGACAGCCGGGGGAACAGGATGCCCTTGGGAGGTCGCGACGCCGACGGGGGAGGAGAAGACCACGTTGGCACCGGCGTCGGCTCGCGAACCTCGAGGCGGGCGGTGGCATGGAAGGGGACAGGCACCCGTCGCCGGTCGCCAGGCGGGACCGTCCACAACCTTCCGAGATCGCCCACAAACAGAGACCCGTCGAGAGGAGATACGGCAAGACTCCGAATCGCGCGTTCGCCTTCGTCGACCAGGGCGATGACCGGCTCTTCGCGAGCCGTCCGGCCGTCGATTCGTGCCAGATACTCCTGCCCAGCGAACGCATGCGTGCGGCGCGCCAGGAATCCGTCCCCGGTCGGCACGATCGAGTTGATAATGCCAGGTGTCGCAAGAAGCGTAGACACCGAGCCGTCGGCAGCCATCACCGCGAGGCGCGTTTCGACTTCGCCGGTGGCCGCGTTCGCACCGATCACCGCCCACCCCACTCGGCCGTCGGACAGATGGAACGGCGAATGGACAGCGCCGCTGTCCGGACTGAGCCGGCGCGGTTGGTGCAAATCCAGCGTGATCGTCCACACCGTCGCCGGAGTGTCCCAGCCCTGCCACTGACGCTCCAGGTAGGCAATCGACCGTCCGTCGGGCGACCAGCTAGGAGCATCCGCCCAGCCCGTTCGAGTGACCTGGGTCACGCCGCCGGTCGCCAGATCGAGGACGAAGATATTCCCGTCGCTGTCGTCGCGGTCGGACTGAAACGCGATTCGCATTCCGTCCGGTGAAACCGCGGGTCGCGCATTGTAGGAGGGGCCGAAGGTCAGCTGCTCGGCCTGCCCTCCTTCCACCGGAAGGCGAAACAGATGGCCCAACATACTGAGGACGAGCCACCGGCCATCCGGAGAGATCGCCAGGTCGGGCGTCGTGACCTCGCTGGTCTCGATAGCGATCGTCCGCCAGGTCCTGTCCTCCTGTGCGCAGAGAGGTCCCGCGATCAGATGCACCGTCAGAACCCAGCTGCCGACAAAGGCAACTTTGACAATCCGGGTCATCGAAGTCCTCCTGCTCAATCAGCTGGCGCACAGACTTCAGGGGAAGCCGCAACACTAGCTCAGCTAGTCCCCGCAAGTACACGCTCTGCGGGACGTGCGGCCTAACATGTAATTGACCTGCAACATACTCTCACAAAACCCCGCATTTCACCGCAATTC
>CAZDLW010000223.1:0-9925 GCA_964505975.1 uncultured Bifidobacteriaceae bacterium
GGGATCGAACCCGGGACACCCTGATTAAAAGTCAGGTGCTCTACCACTGAGCTAGGGGCCCCGCCGCAATGCCCACCGGCACGGCCGTAAACAGCTCGCTCCATAGCTGGTGCCTCGTGTCACAGGCAGCATGGGCGGGAGCGTGGGCGGCGAAACGCGATATTGTACCACGTCTATTGTTGCGGTAATGTCGTGCCGCACTATGATTGGACCTAACGGCAATAGCTTTGCAGCGTGAGTGACGTGGCCACAAGCATTCCTAGTCCCCAGGCGCTCGAATTCAAGCCGCGGCGTGGTCGCCGGCGCAAGTCCCTGATCGAATGGGACGACCCGTCGCGTCAGGCACATGTGCTCGATTGGCGTCAGCGCGCTCACGAGTTCGGCCTCGCCGTTCACGAACGTGAGGACGACGAACAGGAGCACGGGTACGAGACGGGGCCTCGACGCCTCCTCGAAGACGAGGAACCCGAGGCATTTGCGCCGCAGCCCGTGCCCGACGGCGACCAGGGATTTGAAGTCGAGGAGGATGACGCTCAGACCGCCGAGGCCCAACTGGGTCGCGAGGACGTGGACCTGGTCCGCGTCTACCTGCAGCACATCGGCCGGCGCCGGCTGCTGAAGGCCCACGAGGAGGTGGCAATCGGACAGCGGATAGAGAAGGCGCAGCAGGTGCTGGTCGGAGCCATCGCCGACATTCCCTCGGCGGTACAGACCCTGATCGCCCTTGCAGACCGCATTCGCGTCAAGGGAGAACCGGCGGCCGAGTTGATCCTCCTCCCGGAGGGGGGGGAGCTGCACGAGGCCCGTATTACGCCGGTACTTCGCGCGTTCAACCGCATCAAGCGATACCGCGTCACCGTAGATGACCTGCGCGCCAAGCTGCAGAATCGTCGGGTCGGAGCCAGGACACGGGTCGCACTGGAGCGTGAGATTCTGGAGACGCGGAAGGCCCTGGCGGACGAGTTGGGCTTGCAGCCGATTCGACCGGCGCTCATCGACGACGTCGTGGCAGAAGTGCAGCGCGTCGAGCGGGAGTTCCGCGCCCTGGATCAGCTCCAGCGCCCCGACCGCGTGAAACGCTGCCGGGAGCTCGAGGCGTACGTCGGCCTTTCTCGGGCCGAATTCCGCCGTCGACTCGCCCGCGTCGAGGCCGCCGAGGAAGTCGTGCGCGAAGCCAAGCGCGAGCTCATGGAGGCGAACCTCCGCCTGGTCGTATCGATTGCGAAGCGCTATTTGAACCGGGGCCTCTCGTTCCTCGATCTGATTCAGGAGGGCAACCTTGGCCTGATGAAAGCGGTGGACCGGTTCCAGTTCCGGCGCGGATTCAAGTTCTCCACGTATGCGACGTGGTGGATTCGTCAGGCCGTTACCCGCGCCATCGCCGACCACGGTCGAACGATTCGCCTGCCGGTGCACGTGATCGAGTCCCTCAACCGGCTGGAGAAGGAGCGCAAGGCGCATCGCACCGAACACGGACGAGAGCCTCGCCCTGACGAGCTCGCCGATCGCATGAACCTGCCCGTCAGCAAGGTTCGCCTGTTGCTCGATGCGCAGAAGACGCCGTACTCGCTCGAGATGAAGATTGGCGAGGATGAAGGCTCCGAGCTCGGTGACATCATCCGGGATCGGAGCGTCCAGTCGCCAGAGGACTCCGCCATCGAGAGCGACCTCTCCAAGGAGGTCGAGCGGGTGATGGCGCCGCTCTCCGACCGTGAGAAGGAAGTCCTGCGCATGCGGTACGGCCTTGGCACCGATCGCGAGTACACACTCGAAGAGATCGGCAAGCGTCTGTCGGTGACGCGGGAACGCGTCCGGCAGATCGAAAGCCGCGCCTTACAGAAGCTGCGCGCCGTCAAGGAGCGCGAAATGGAGCTGCTGTCATCGCGTCGCAAACCCGCGTGACATGCGCGCACCCTGACGGGTTGCCGAAGAAGCCAGCACCCGGCCGCTACACGCCTTTCAGGGAGTCGAACCCGCCAGAATCCGTGCCGTCGTGATCGCCTGCCCGACGTGACGGGTGGCGTGCTCCGCCGCGTGAAACAGCAGACCGAGCACCGTGGAGGGCAGACCCGCGCGACCCACACGGCGTGCATCCAGCAGAGTGTCTTCCGGCGTGGATCGCAGTTGTTCGCTGGCGCGATCGATGGCGCCCTGGACTTCAGCCACGAGTGCGACCAGCGACACGGGGGGGGCACCCGGCAGTCCTTCGTCGCGCGCCGCGGCACGCTGAGTGTCCGATAGCGCCTCCCCTCGCGCGTACGTGAACAAGCGATCCAGTGCGCCGCCAACGTGGCGCACGTGAAAGCCGATCGACGCCGCCCCGCCTGGACGAACCCAGACGTGTTCCTCCGGTACTCGGGCCGCCAGGCGCTCCAGATCCTCGCGGACCTGAATCAACGCATGGACCACTGGCATCAGAAGCGGTGTAAAGCCGGGCACGGGCCCGCGCTGCCAGGCTTCGGTCGATTGTGGGTCGATCATTGGAACACTATAGAAGCACCAACGGCTCGATCTCCAGAGGAGAGACCGAGCTGGTCCGCTCGGCAGGACACTCCTCCGCTCGAAGCGCCTGGAGGAGACGATGAGCGATGCTCGAGCACGCGCGGTTCGTTCCAGACGTCATATGAGCGACCACGACTACGTCCCCCAGCTGGCCACTCTCGCAACGGCTCCGCCAGCGGGTGATGAGTGGCTGCACGAGATCAAACTCGATGGGTACCGGATTGGCTGCCGCGTCCACGACGGACGCGTCACGCTCATCAGCCGCAGCGGCAAGGACTGGACGGCCACCTTTCCCGATATCGCAGAAGAAGCACGGGCGCTGCCAGTCGAGGACGTGTTGCTGGACGGCGAGATCGCCGTCGTGCTGCCAGACGGCCGCACGAGCTTCCAGGCACTGCAGCATGCCCTGTCGGGCGTCACGTCGGCCGGAGCGCTCGTGTACTTCGCATTCGACCTCCTGCGACTCGGCAACGAGCGCCTGGATCCCTTGCCGCTCGAAGAGCGCAAGTCGCGGCTGCGTGAGCTGCTGGCCGCAGCGTCGACGCGCCGCATCCGCTACACACTGCACGTAACCGGGCACGGACGGGCATTCTTCGAGCAGGCCTGCCGTCTCGGTCTGGAGGGCATCGTCTCCAAACAGCGCTCACTTCCCTATCACCCCGGCCGCCACAAGGGCTGGCTGAAGACGAAGTGCGTTCGCCGGCAGGAGTTCGTCATCGGGGGCTTCACCGATCCGGAGGGCACGCGCGCCGGGCTGGGCGCATTGCTCATCGGCTGTTACGAAGGCACTCGCCTCGTGTTCTGCGGACGCGTCGGCACCGGCTTCACGCACGCGTTCGCGATCGAGCTGCGCCGGCGGCTCGACGGAATCGAACAATCGACGTCTGCGTTCGACCCTCCGCCGTCCGGCCCGCTCGCGAGAAGAGCCCATTGGGTACGTCCTGTGCTCGTCTGCGAGGTGGGCTTCAGCGAATGGACGGCTGACGGCAAGGTCCGGCATCCGTCGTTTCACGGGTTGCGCGAGGACAAAGTGGCGCGCGACGTCACTCGCGAGCGCCCCGTCGCCACTCAACCCGTACACGATCAGCCCGCCGCGAGGCCTCGACTCCCGGAGCCCCCCCAGCGGGCAGGCTCCACCCCGATCCACATCCGCCAGGCAGACGGTGCAGCAACGGTTGCCGGAGTGCGCATCTCCAACCCGACGCGCACGCTGTACGACGATCCACTCACGACCAAGCTCGACCTCGCCACCTACTACCAGGGAATCGCAGAGTGGATGGTGCCACACGTCGCGGGACGCCCGCTCACCTTGGTACGATGTCCCAACGGTATGAGCGGGCGGTGCTTCTACATGAAGCATTCGCACGTCCGAGCCCCGGAGCCGCTTCGCCGTGTATCCATCGAGGAAACGACAAAGACGGGCGAATACCTCATCGCCGACGACGCGGCAGCGCTGGTGGCGCTCGTGCAGATGGGCATCCTGGAGATCCACACCTGGAACTCCGTCATCGATGCGCTCGAACGTCCAAACCGGCTGGTCATCGACCTCGATCCTGGCGAGCTGGTGACGTGGCCCCGGGTAGTCCGGGCAGCCGCGTTGGTGCGGGCAGCACTGGGCGCGCTCGACCTCGAGTCGTACGCGAAGACTACCGGCGGCCGCGGGCTCCATGTCGTCGTCCCACTGCTCCCGCACGCAGGCTGGAACGAGTGCCTCGCGTTCTCGCGGGCGCTCAGCGAGCGGATCGTCGCTACCGATCGCAACGCCTTTACGACCCGTTTCTCGAAGACCGGACGGACGAACAAGATTCTGATCGACTATCTCAGGAACAACCGCGGAAGTACCTCCATTGCCGCTTTCTCCACACGAGCACGCGCCGGCGCCCCCGTCAGCGTTCCGCTGACCTGGGATGAGCTGCGCACGATGCGCGACCCGCAGGTGTTCAACGTGGTTCGCATGCGCTCCCGTCTGGAGCGCCAGACGCGCGACCCATGGAAGAGCTACTGGACGTCACGCCAGAGGTTGACGAGCCAGCACGTTCGAGCTGTTGAGCTCGAGCGGTAACCGAGCTCAACCCCGGGCACGCCTCATGCACAGTCTTCGATGCAGGAGGACGAATGACTCAACAGGGTACGAGCGGCACACCACCCGAACGGCGGTACGACGATACTCACGATCCGACGAACCCACCACGAGCGGTGTTGAACCCTCGTGTGCGCAGCATCCCGCTGTATACGTTCCTGGGCGGCATCCTGGTGGTCTTCGCGGTGATCGGGATCGTTTTGCTGTACGTGAGAACCAGCGACCGTCAGGCGGAGCCCGGCCCCGCGGAACCAGGAGCAGCCGTTGGGACAGCGGGGGATCGGCTCCCTGGCGGAGTGGAGCCGCGGCCGACGCCTGGAACGACTCAAGACGAGCTTGCGTTCCGCGGCGTGGACGACGCGAGGCCGCAAGGTCCGATACCGCCGCTTGCCACCACCGACGCTGTGACGCGTGTGGACGCATTCGACGATCCAGGCACGGTGGCCGGGCGGCGAGTCGAGCTCGAAAACGCGCTGGTGGATGCTCGTGAAGGCGACACTATCTGGTTGCGTGAGGGCACCACGAGGGTAGCGGTGGCCGTTCCGTCAGGAACACCAGCCATCGAAACCGGGATGCGCGTTGACATCAGTGGTGTCGTCGAAACCACGGACGACACACGGACCAGGATTAGAGCCACTAACGTGAGCGTGAGAAGGTAGTTCGGCCCTACGACCCGACGTGCTCGTCTACGCCGACCACACCACCTCTGTCGAGAGTGCCAGAGTCGTGCAGGACACGCTCGACCGAGTGCGCGCGCTGGCCACCCACGCCTCACCGGTTCACGACGAGCTGGTTGATGCGCTCATCGATGCGGGGATGTTCGAGTCCGCTGCAGCGGATGCCCTGTGCCCGGACCGCGACGAATGCGTCCCGGTGCTCGACATCCTCAGACGCACCAGCGAGGCGCTCGGGCTGGCGGTCGCAGCGTCGTGGCTCGAGACGACTGAACCGAATCACGCGCTGCAGTCAGCCGTCGATGCGCTCGAACAGATCTCGACCGACACGCTGCCTCCGTACCTGCAGCTACGAATTCCGGAGGGATATGCCTTCTATGCTCTGTATCCGGAAGCGTACGTGGAGGCAGCGCTCGAGTGGATCGGGTCCTTCGCGCCGCGACCGGTCGTCTGCGTCGGCCTCAGGAGCATCGGCAGCAGTCTGTCCGCGTCGGTGCACGGAACCCTCACGTTGTTTGGGCTGCAGGCGCAATCGTGGACGCTACGGCCGCGGGCACATCCTTTCGACCGCACCTTCGATATCTCCGCCGACCTGGTTCGACGGTGGACACCTGAGCACGCCACCTTTCTCCTCGTTGACGAAGGACCAGGGCTCAGCGGCTCATCACTCGCGTCTGCGGCCGAGCGGCTCTCGGGATTCGGTGTGCCGGACGACCGTATCATCCTGATTGCCGCATGGCATCCGGACCCTGACCGCCTCCGATCGATCGCCGCACGTGGCCGATGGAGACGGCATCGGGTGCTGACGGCCGGATTCGATCGAGTCCGCGACCGCATGGTGACAGGTGTCGGCCTGGCTCCTGCGTGCGCGGATCTCTCGGCCGGCAGATGGCGTAGTCACCTCGAGTACCCCCCACCCTGGCCCCCCTGTCACGCCCAACACGAACGCATCAAACTTCTGACGCCGGATGGGCGACTGGCGAAGTTCGTGGGACTCGGGCCGTTCGGTCGCCAGGCGTTGGCGCGCGCCGAACGTCTGGCCGCGGACGGATGGACGGTTCGGCCGCTGGGACTGCGGCGAGGCTTTCTGCTGCTCCCGTGCATTGCTGCGCGGC
The DNA here is from genome assembly GCA_964505975.1 of uncultured Bifidobacteriaceae bacterium. Classification (GTDB taxonomy): domain Bacteria; phylum Acidobacteriota; class Vicinamibacteria; order Vicinamibacterales; family UBA2999; genus Gp6-AA40. The sequence goes on from CAZDLW010000223.1 coordinate 6,372, forward strand.
CGTTCACACTGCGCGACGTGGACCAGTCGCTCATGAGGCACACGGCCGCGTACCTCGCCTGGCTTCGTCGTCACGAGTCGACGGGATCGCGGGCACACATCGACCACCTGGCGGACATGCTGCGCGTGAACGCAGGCCAGACGTGCGACGATGCCGCGCTGGCCGCCGTCGACAGGCTCATCGAACGAGCGCAGCGGTTCGACGAACCGGAAGTTGCCATCGACGGCCGGCTCCTTCCGCATGAATGGCTGCGTACGGCCCAGGGCCCGCTCAAGACTGACGCTCTCGATCACCACCGCGATCACTTCCTGCCTGGTCCCACGGATGCGGCATGGGACGTCGCCGGATTCATCGTCGAAGCCGCGCTCACCGATCACACCCGCGAGGCGTTCGTGCAGACATACATGACGGCATCAGGAGATGCCACCGTACGCGAGCGCCTGCCGTTCTATCTGGCGTCGTACGCGGCGTTCCGGCTGGGGTACTGTGCCATGGCCGACGCGTCGGTGGACGAGACTGAACGGATGCGGTTCGCGGCCGCGCGAGTGAGGTACGCGAACGCGTTGCGGATGGCGCTCGCTCGACACTGACATCTCCTCACCCGGATTGTTCATGATCACTGCAGGCGACTCGTCCTGGGCGCGAGGGAGCAGTGCACCGTGCAGTGACGAGCACTCCGGACGAAGGACGAGTCAGTCAACGAAAACCGGCGGAGTGCTCGACCGATCTCTCACGGCGTTTTGCGGTACACTGAGCGCCTGTGTCGTCTACGGTCCTGATAGCCTCGCCAGAACATCTAGCTGTCCTGAAGGATCGAGAAGAGCTTGGCGACGCGATCGTCTTCCCCGATTCGGGAGCCAGGCAGGCGCTGGATCTCATTTCTCGACAGCGCCCGCGGATGGTGTTTCTCGAACAGCACTTCGCCGCGACGTCGCGAGGCACGGCGCTCATCAACCGCATCAAGGCTGATCCCGCCCTGGCCTCGTGCGAAATTCGTATCATCGCGCACGATGCGCCCCATTCCCGATCGGCATCTTCTCATGGCGACCAACCGGCCGGTGCGGCCGCGGTCGCCATCGCCGCAGCACCTGCACCGCCTGTGCAACTGGATCAACACGGCACCCGCCGCGCCGAGCGCTTCCGGATCCTCGACGGCGTGGAGGTGCAGGTCGACGGCAATCCGGCGGCGCTGGTCAACCTCTCGACCGTTGGTGCGCAACTGCTGTCGGAAACACCCTTGAAGCCGGGCCAGCGCCTGCGGCTGTCACTGCCTGAATCAACCCGCCCGATTCGAATCAGCGCCGTCGTCGCCTGGGCCGCCTTCGAGATTCCCGCCAGCGGACCTCGCTATCGCGCCGGCATCGACTTCCTCGATGCAGACCCGGACGCGCTCGCTGCCTTCATCGATCTGAACAAACGGTAACGACGCTGCGCCTGAGACGACACTCGTCCACGCAGGCCGAGGAGGATCCGTCGCGTCCGCGTGGGGCCGCCTGACCGCCTTCGCCCCGGCTACGGCGGGCCGCCGAAGCTTCAGGTGGCCCCCACGACTCATTTGGCGGCGAGAACGTCCGTATCGCCACGCCGGCGTTCACGGACCGGTGCCGAGCCAACGCTCGACGATGGAGTTCGGTGTCACGATGGTCTCGCTGCGGTCGGAGCCTGTGGAGATGATGGCGCACGGCACGCCGCTCACGTTCTCGAGTCTCTCGACGTACCGCCGCGCTTCGATCGGCAGATCGTCCGCTCGCGTCGCACCCTTCGTCGGCGTCGACCATCCCGGCATCCGTTCGTACACGGGCGTGGCGCCGACGAGCGGACGAAGGTCGGCCGGAAACTCGGTGAGTGTGCCGGCGCCAGTTCGATACCCGGTGCAGATGAACACTTCGGGGAGGCCGTCGAGGACGTCGAGTTTGGTGAGCGCCAGTGCGTCCAATCCGTTGATCCGAGCGGAGTACCTGACGACCACCGCGTCGAACCAGCCGCAGCGCCGCGGCCGTCCAGTCGAGGCGCCGTACTCCTGCCCGGTCTCGCGCAGCCGATCGGCCAGTTCGCCGGAGAGCTCCGTCGGCAGTGGTCCTTCTCCCACACGTGTCGTATAGGCCTTGGCCACACCGAGCACGCCGCCAATGGCACGCGGAGGCACTCCGAGACCCGTACACACGCCGCCCACCGACGCATTGGACGAGGTGACGAACGGATAGGTGCCATGGTCGATGTCGAGGAGTGTGGCCTGTGCGCCTTCGAACAGGACCGCCCGCCCTTCGCGTCTCGCGGCATCGAGGTACAGCGACACGTCGCCGACCCACGGGCGCATGCGCTCACCGTAGGCGATCAGCCGATCGAACAGTGGCTTCCAGTCGAGCGTCGAGTCCCGGATGATTTGATTGCGGGCGTTGACGTTCTCGCGCACTTCTCCGGCCAGCGCGTCGCGGTCGCCGAGCAGGTCGCAGATGCGGATGCCACGACGGCCGATCTTGTCCTCGTATGCGGGCCCGATGCCACGCGACGTGGTGCCAATCTTCCGCTCGCCGCGCCGCGCCTCGGAGAGCACGTCGAGCTCCCGGTGGTATGGCAGGATGACGTGCGCCTTCTCGCTGACGAGCAGCCGTCCGTCGACGGTCACGCCCATCGACGCCAGTTCGTCGACTTCCCTGAACAGCGCCTGAGGATCGACCACGACCCCGTTGCCGACGATGCACGTGACGCCCGGATGCAGAATGCCGGACGGGATGAGGTGCAGAACGAACTTCTTTCCGTGTGCATACACGGTATGACCCGCGTTGTGGCCGCCCTGATAGCGCGCCACCGTGGAAAAATGCGGCGTGAGCATGTCGACGATCTTGCCCTTGCCTTCGTCACCCCACTGCGCGCCAAGGACGGCGATATTCGGCGTTGGCATCGGCGTCTATCGTACTGCAGGCGCCATCGAGATCCGAAGATGCGCCACGGAGTAAGATGCTGCGGCACGGACTCGACACTCGCCGCTCATGATCCTGCTCGACGGCAATTCTCTGACGCTCGACGATCTGCTCGCCATCGCCTGCGAGGCAGCCCCTCTCGCGCTGGCCGACACGGCACGTCGTCGTGTGTATGCGGCACGCGCCGTGGTCGACGAAGTCGCGCGCGGCCCGGCGCCGGCCTACGGCATCAACACCGGCTTCGGCGACTTTGCGGAAGTGCCCATCCCGCAGGATGCACTGGGACGGCTGCAGGTGAACCTGCTGCGCAGTCACGCGGCCGGGGTGGGCGATCCGCTCCCGGAACCGGCGGTGCGCGCGACCATGGCGCTCCGCGCCAACGTGCTGGCCAAGGGCTTCTCGGGCATCCGTCTCGAGACGCTCGAGTTTCTCGTCGAGTTACTGAATCGGCGCGTCCATCCGGTGGTGCCGTCGCGCGGGTCCGTCGGCGCGAGCGGCGATCTCGCTCCGCTCGCGCATCTGGCGCTCGTGCTCATCGGCGAAGGCGAAGCGTGGCACGGCACGTCCCGGGAACCCGGCGCGCAGGCCCTTGCCCGCGCGCAACTGGTGCCGCTGGTTCTGGCCGCCAAGGAA
>CAZDLW010000224.1:0-9850 GCA_964505975.1 uncultured Bifidobacteriaceae bacterium
ATCGTCACCGTTCAGGTCGTTCCAGCTTCGCGTGTCGGTCGAGAACACCACTGGGACCTCGCCCCGGGCGCCCAGTCGCTGGCGTCGCAGCTCCCGGGGCCGCCCGCGCAAGGTGCCAGGGGCAGAACCAAGACCGACGCCATCTGGCGGGCGCGCTGGGATGGCACTGCGCTCGTGGACGGGAAGGATATCTTCGTTGCGGACAACTGGCTGGACGACACTATCTCGCAAACATCGGCCGTCAGGATGGTCTTCGGCCGCGATGGGATGCTTTACGTCGTGCTGGGAGCGCCCAACGCCCCCGCGGCATCAGGGAGGTATGCGCATGCGCGCGGCGGTCGCGCACAGGATCCCGGTAGCCACGGCGGAAAGTCTCTCCGTCTGACCGAGGACGGCGGAGTGCCCAGGGACAACCCGTTCCTCAATCGGCCGGGCTACAAGCCGGAAATCTTCACGCTTGGACACCGTAACGCGCTGGGCCTGGCGGTCCATCCTGTGACCGGCGAGATCTGGTCGCACGAGAACGGCCCGGCCGACGGGGACGAAATCAATATCCTCAGGGCCGGAGCCAACTATGGCTGGCCCGTGGTCGGCATCGGCCGCGACTACACGGGCGACTGCATCGGGGGCAAGGTCGCGATCGGCGAGACCGCCGGTCGTCCGGATGCCTGCCAGGTGTTCTCGTTGCCGGGCATGGAATCCCCGGTCAGCTTCTGGGCGCCAGCCGTCGCGCCGTCGGGCATGGAGTTCTACACGGGCGACCGGCTGCCACGGTTCACGGGGAGCCTGTTCGTGGGCGTGCTCAAGAACCAGCGCCTCGAACGCTACTCCTTCAATGCACAAGGTTTCATCTCACGCCCGGAATGGCTGCTCGAGGATCTGAAACAGCGCCTTCGGGATGTCCGGGAGGGGCCGGATGGGCTCCTGTACATCCTGACGGACGAGGACACCGGAGCGCTTCTCAGGATTGAACCGGTATCAGGGGCACGATAGAAGAGCACTCAGCGGTGAGTTGCCAGCTGAACCGCTGAGTGCTGACCGTGGCAGGCTCTCGAGGACCAAGCCCGTGGGGGCTATGGACCGCTCGTCGCCGCTTCCGCGATACACGCGAAACTGGCGGCATCATCTGTGCTACCGGTACCGGTCCATCGTGCCACCTGTCCAAACGAACATAACGGACGCGTGCGCACGACTTTCCCGTCCACCAGCCTGGACGCCACAATGCGTGATGGAGCCCGGCCGTGCTCCACCCATTCCTGGATGGCCGCCATCCGGTCGAACGTGTCGGGACCGGCGCCTCCCTGGCAGTGATTCATGCCGGGCACCATGAAGAGCTGGATTGATGTCCCGACAACGTCGGGTCCGAGACGTTCGACGACGCTGTTGAAGTACTTGATGCTGTTGTCCGGGGCAAGCTGCGCGTCGCTCCAACCGTGATACAGGAGCACCTTGCCGCCGCGGTCGAAGAACGGCTTCAGGTTCGGATCGTTGGTCGTGAGCACGCCGTTGTTGGCGGCAAGCGCGACGTCGAGATCCGTGCTCAGATTGAAACGGCGCCAGTCCCAGTTCTCGTCGCCGAACACGGCGTACCGGAAGACGTCCAGCGCCGTGCCAACCGGCTGCGCGCCCGCCACGATCCCCCAACCCAGCTCCGATCCAGGCGGCAGCCCGGGATACACCAATTCACCCGTCCTCGGCTGCGTCACCGGCGCGTAAAGTGCCCGCGCGGCCTCCACCTGCTCGGCGGTGAGGCAGTCCGGGCCATCGCCATCGCGACACTGCAACACCTGTGGATCGAAGCGGCATCGCGCGGGATTCTCTATGACACCGTCCATCACGCCATCGAGACCGTCGCAGGACGCCAGCACGGCGTTGTGGATGAGGGCATACTTGCTGGCCGGGATCGTGTGTGCGGGCGTTTTGTTGACGACCTGACTCACGGCGATGCGCCCGGCCGACACCTGGATCCAGTTCACCGCCGGCGCGCCGGCAATGATGCCATCGTAGTCTGCCGGGTAGAGCAGCGCTTCGGCCAATCCCTGGCGCCCACCTTGCGAGCAGCCATCCCAGTAGGAGAACCTCGGAGGCATTCCGTAATACGCACCGACGACGGCCTTGGCCTTCACCGTCATCTCGTGGACGGCTCGATGACCGAAGTCGACGAGCTTTTCCGGGTGTCCAACCGCGAACGCCCCGCTGTTGCCCGTGTGGCCGGTGTCCGTGCTCGCAGCGGCAAAGCCTGCCGCCACGGCGGACGCGAGCGCCGGATAGGAGATGGACCCCGCCCATCCACCATTGCCGACACCCTGGAACCTGCCGTTCCATCCCGACGCTGGCAACCAGACCTCGATCTTGATGTCGGAATCGTGGCTTGGCGCGAGCGTGGCCGCGACGCGGCAGAAGGCCGGCAGCGATGCGTACACGTTCCCGCCGCGTCCTCCACGTCCACCCGCGGGCGGTGCGAACGCTCCGGCGGCAACTAATTCGGTGGTGGTGATGGTGGCCTGCGGAAGGGCCAGCGTCGCGAGCGCCCGGCAGCCGTCAGCGGGGGCGGTGGCCTGTGATGCCACGGGCGCGGTTGAGAGCACGGCGAAGAGGAGTGCCAGCGCCGTCACGACACCCGCACTCCCACAGATGGACACAGATCGGTAGCTCTTCATGACCTGCCTCGAGTCCGGGCATGTCGCTCCGCGACCGACCCGGCGGAATGGACGCCCAATATTACGGCGTGATCGGGACGCCGCAGAAGCGCGCTGAGAAAAGCCTGAGAACTGCCTTCACTCCGCCGCTGTCATCTCCCGGCACCCTGAAATCACGTAATGTATTACCCTGAGCCGGGGCCCTATCCGCCCGACTCAACAGACATGAGATCTAGGCAATGGTGCGGCCTCCTGATCTGGATGGCGGCGTTCGCGATCGCGCCGCTGCTCGGTGGACATCTGCCCGCGCGAGCAGCCGCCACGGCGCAGGATGTGACGACTACGTACACCAAGGATGTGGCACCAATTGTCTTCGACGCGTGTGCAACCTGCCATCGACCAGGTGGCGCCGCGCCATTTGCGCTGCTCACGTATGACGAGGTGAGGAGCCGGGCTGAGCAGATCGCCAGCGTGACCCGCTCGCGGCGGATGCCGCCGTGGAAGCCCGAACCGGGATTCGGGCGGTTCGCCGGCGAGCGGCGGCTCACGGACGAGCAGATCGTCATATTCCAGCGCTGGATTGATCAGGGCATGATCGAGGGCGACCCCACCCTGCTGCCTTCCCGGCCCGCGTGGCGTACCGGGTGGGAGCTTGGCGAGCCGGATCTCGTGCTCGAAACCGCGCCTTACACGCTGCACGCCGACGGCGACGACGTCTATCGGAACTTTGTCCTCTCCGTACCGATCCCCGAGACGCGCTACGTCCGAGCCTGGCAGTTCCTCCCCGGCAATTCGCACGTCGTGCATCACGCGACGATGCAGCTCGACTCCGCTGGCGCATCGCGGCGGCTGGACGCCCAGGATCCGGAGCCGGGCTACGAGGGGTTGATTCCGCATTCCGTCCAGAGTCCGGACGGCTACTTCCTGGGCTGGACGCCCGGGCAGATGACGTACGTCGCTCCGGAGGGCATGGCGTGGCCACTGCGGCCGGGAACCGACCTGGTGATGATGCTCCACCTCCGGCCGCACGGGCTGGCCGAACGGGTTCAGGCCCGCATCGGACTCTACTTCAGCGACGCGCCGCCCACGCGCATCCCGACGGTCATCCGGATGACACGCCAGGATCTCGACATCCCGGCTGGCGAGAGCCGTTATCGCGTTACCGATGAGTTCCGGCTCGATGTCGATGTCGATGCTTATACCATCCAGCCGCACGCGCACCACCTGGCGAAGGAGGTCAGCGCGTTCGCGATCCTGCCCGGCGGCGGGCGTGAACCGCTGCTCTACATCCGGGACTGGGACTTCGATTGGCAGGGCGTCTATCACTACGAGCGCCCGGTCTTCCTCCCAGCCGGAACGACCGTGGTGATGGAGTACGTCTACGACAACTCGGCCACGAACGCCCGCAATCCCCACCGCCCGCCGCGGCGGGTGACCTACGGGCAGCAGACGACCGACGAGATGGCGGAGTTGTGGATCCAGGTCGTGGCACGCAGCGATGCAGACCGCGTCAGCCTGACGCGGGCGGTCGAGGCACGGATCGTGCGGGAGGAGATCATCGGGCGTGAGCACATGCTCGAACGCGATCCCACCAACACGGCGTTGCGCAACGACGTGGCGCTGCTTCTCGTAGTGAGTGGGAATCTCGAGCGCGCAGCAGCGCATTTCGCGCGCACGCTCCTTCTGGAGCCGGACTCTCCCGCGGCGCACTACAATCTCGGGAACACGCTCCTCGGCCTCGCGCGGTGGGAGTCGGCCGCCGAGTACTTCACGAGCGCGCTGGCGTTGAAGCCCGATTACGGACTGGCACACGCCGGCCTCGGCCTGGTGCGTCAGGGACAAGGACGGATGGAGGACGCCATTCGCCACTTCGAAAACGCCCTCCGCTTCGACCCGCAGGACGCCGACACGCACTACTACCTGGCCACGGCGCTGCGTGTCTTGGGCCGCCGGCAGGAAGCCGCGGCCCATTACCGGGATGCCTTGCGGATCGATCCCACGCATGCAGCCGCGCGGGCGGGACTGGCGGCGGTCGAGCCGTAGCCCGGAGGAGGCCCCCCCGTCTTGCCTGGGGATCGGTTTGGTCTAGGGTCGTCTCTGGTTCCCCCCTGTTGCTGCGAGCACGCGGAAGACTCATGAATTTCCCGACGATCCACCGCATGCGCTGGAGGCGACGATGGACATGCTGATTCCCGCTGCTGTGGCGCTGGATGTGCGTCAAAAGACGGTAGTGGCCTCGGTCCGGATCTTGGGGCCGACGGCGAGGTGAGCTGGCGCGACGACGCTTGCAGGTCAAGCGCGACGGGTTGATCGAGGCGTTGCACGGCTGCGTGACCGAGTGCAACTGCGCAACTGATCTGTTCGCCCATCGCGGACCGCGTCACCAGGAGCGTTGTCGCCACACAAGGCTCGCTGCGGTCTTCCGCTGTCTAGAGGTGTGCCACCGCTCGGCGCTCACGGAGACGGCGGTTCGGTTACGGGCAGGCCTCTCTCCTTCATCAACTCCCGGAGCACCATGGCGGTCTCCGGATAGCGCTTGAAGATGTCCGGCGTATACTCCACGCCGTCGGCAATCGTCAGCGGCGTCCATCCCTTGTCGTTCCGTACGTCGAGCTTCGCGCCCTTCGACGCGAACAATTTCACCAGTGAGATCGATCCTCCTCGCAGGACCGCACCGTGCAGGGCGGTGTTGCCGTTCTTGTCGACATCGGTCACCTGCCCTCCGCCGACCTCCATGAGAAGCTGCACGGCCGAGATGGCCTCCTCCTCGGTGCCTGGGCTTTCGCCGGGGGCCCAGATCCCTACGCCCGCTGCGACCATCAGCGACGTCGTTCCGTCGACGTTGGTGAGTGTCGGATCGGCACCGACTTCCAGGAGCGTTCGCATCATCGGCAAATCGACAGCTTTCGAGGCCAGGAGAAACGGGGGCGCACCAATCCGGTTCAACATGTTGCGATTCCCGTCCCTCGGCTCCTGGGTCTGGCGCGCATTCACGTCGGCACCGCGTTCGACGAGGTGTCTGACCAGATCGAGGGCGTCCATCGCGCCCGTCGGAACAGGACCCGGCAGGTTGTAGCCGTAGTTCGGCCGCCGTGTCCACACAATCTGGTGCAGCGCCGTCCATCCCTGGGCGTCGGCGTTTGGATCGGCGCCGCGATCCAGGAGCATCGCCGCCAGCTCGTAGTGTGCATTCGTGACGGCGAGCGTCAGCGCACTCGTCCCGTCGGACAGCATGGCGTTCACGTCGGCGCCGGCATCGAGGAGCACGCGCGCCGTCGCGATGTGCCCGCCGCGAACGGCAAAGAGAAACGGCGTGAACACCCCCCCGGCCGACGTGGCGTTGACATCGGCACCGGCCTCAATCAGCACCTTTGCGACGAACGCGTGATTTTCGACTGCCGCCCACATGAGCGCCGTCTGGCCCTTCCAGGCTTCCCTGGCGTTCACGTTCGCGCCGTACGCGATGAGCACCTGCACGGCAGCGACGTTGCCAGACCGGGCCGTAGTCATCAGTGCGGTCTCGCCCTCTGGCAACGCGCTCTCTGGATCCGCGCCCGCCCGCAGCAACCGCTCGATCGCCAGCGCGCTTCCATTGATGGCGGCGAGGTGAAGCGGTGTGACTCCATAGCGATTGGCGGCATTCACCGCGGCACCAGCCTCCAGGAGCTGCTCGAGCGCCTCGGCGTCATCGCGGTGGGCGGCCCAGTGGAGCGCGGTGGTGCCATCGGCCGCGGCCACATTGACATCCCCTCCCCGCTGCAGGACCGCACGCATCAGTGGAATGTCGCCTGCCTTGACCGCGGACACGAGCGCGGGCCCACTCTCGCCCACGGAGACTCCTGGGAGCGCGAGCAACAGCGACGCCACGGCTATACCGGAAGCTATCGCCCTCATCTCAACCAGCCAAGGGCTCGCCTTTGATACCCCGTTCGCCACCCAGCGTCGCCCTCGGCTGGTTGGCAGTATTGGCTTGGCCGCGCTCCGCGCGGCTAGGACCGCCATGCGGCGGAACAACGAGTACAGAATTCCCGTTTCTGGCCGCATAGCGGTCCAACATGGGGATTCACCTGCCTGACGAAACCTGAGCATCGCGCTTCAGCGTTAGAGATCGGACAACGGTTCCGGATTGAGCTGTCCAGTGCTGTCGCCGAGCGTCTCCGCGGGTACGCCGACCTTGTCGAGCATGCTCAGGAGCAGGTTCGTCATCGGCGTGTCGTGCGGATACGTTACGTGTCGTCCGCCCTTGAACCCTCCGCCGAACACGGTGAGCGGCAGATCGTAGTGCGTGTGCAGGTTCGAGTTGCTCAAGCCTGCGCCAAAGAGCAACAGGGAGTGATCGAGCAGCGTGGCTACACCGTCCGTTGTCGATTGCAGGCCTTCGAGGAAGGACGCGAAGACCTGGGCCTGGTACGTGTTCACCTGGGCGTAACGCGCCATCTGTGCAGGATTGTCGCTGTGATGCGACAGCCCGTGGTGCCCTTCGGTGATACCGATCTCCGGGTACGAGCGGAAATTCAACTCGCGTCCGAGCATGAACGTGACGACACGCGTGACGTCGGCCTGGAAGGCGAGCCGCTGCAGCTCGAACATCAACCCGACGTGCTGGTCGAACCGCTCTGGAATGCCGACCGGCCGCTCCAGGTCTGGCAGTTCCTTCTGACCGTGTGCTTCGACCGTCTGAATCCGGCGCTCGATCTCGCGGACCGCCTCGAGGTAGTCGGCCACCTTGACCCTGTCGTTCGGCCCGAGCCGCGCCTGAAGGCGCGTCATGTCGGCCGTCACCGAATCGAGAATACTGCGGCTCTCCCGCGCGCGGGCGAGGCGTTGGGCGGCCGTCCCACCGTCGCCGAACAGCCGTTCGAAGACGACGCGGGGGTTGTTTTCGGTCGGCAGCGCCGTGGTGGGCGAGTGCCACGCCAGCGTGTTCATGTAGACGCAGCTGTAGCCGTTGCCGCAGTTGCCGACGAGATAGTTCAGGTCGAGGCTCAGCTCGAGCGACGGCAGCGGCGTATCCGTGCCGATGACGGCCGCTGCGATCTGATCGGCGGAGATGCCGTTGTAGACGTCGGCACCCGCCGTGTGCTTCGGATGCACACCGGTCAGCCACGTGCTCGTTCCCCGCGCATGATCGCCGTTGGCGCCATCCTCCGACGCATCGGCCGTTCGATGGGCCAGTCCGCTGATCACGAGCATCTGATTCCGGAACGGCGCGAACGGCGCGAGGATGGGCGAGAGTTCGAATTCAGCGCCCAGTCCCTGCGGCTTCCAGTAGTTGATGCCGGTGAAGTTCATCGACACGCCGTTCGGACAATAGATGAAGCCGAGCCGGCGAACAGGATTGGCGGCAGTTCTGACCGTCGCGGTCAACGCCGGCACCATGGCATCGAGCAGCGGTAGAGCCAAGGTCACGCCGACACCGCGCAGAAAGGTACGGCGTGGCAGCGCTTTCTTTGTGGCGATCATTGGTGAGTTCTCCTCATCTGGAACGGCACGCTCTGTACGATTCCAACGATGATGCCCGACCCCAGTCGATAATCGGCCTGCTCGGCGTGCCGGACGATGTCGCGGACCGCCGGCGCATCGGAGTAGTCCAGCTTCCGGCCCACGGCATACGTCAAGAGCTTCTCCGTGAACGTGGTGACGAAGCGGTCAGACCGGGCGAGAATGGCCTCGCGCAGCCCTTCGGGCCCGATCACATGGGTGCCGTCCGGCAGCACCGCCGACGCATCAATCGGCTGCGACGACTCGTCACGAGCCCGCCACTTCCCGACGGCATCGAAGTTCTCGAGCGCCAAGCCGAGCGGATCGAGCATCGAGTGGCAACTGGCACACACCGGATTCGCGCGATGCCGCGCCAAGCGCTCGCGCATCGACAGGACACCGCCGGCTCCGTCGGTGGCGCTCAGATCGCCCACGTCGGGCAGCGGCGGCGGCGGCGGCGTTCCGAGCAGGTTTTCGAGAATCCACTTGCCGCGCACGACCGGCGAGGTGCGATCAGGATACGACGTCAGTGTCAGGATGCTGCCATGACCGAGCAATCCCCGGCGTGCGCTCTCGTCGCCCCAGGTCACGCGCCGGAAATGGCTTCCCTTGATCGTGCGGATCCCGTAATGGAGCGCCAGACGCTCGTTCAGGAACGTGTAGTCAGCCTGCAGCAGGTCGAGCGCACTGCGATCCTCGCGAAGGATGCTGTCGAAGAACAGTTCCGTCTCGCGGCGGAATGCCTGCCGAAGCGTCTCGTCGTAATCGGGGAAGCCGCTGGGCGTGGGCCCGGTCAGCGGTACATTCCGCAGGAACAGCCACTGACCCGCGAAGTTCTCGACGAGCGCATCGGCACGCGGATCGGCCAGCATCCGCTTCACCTGGGTCGCAAGCATCTCCGCCGAGCTCAATCGACCCTGCTCGGCCAGATCGAGCAGTTCGTCATCGGGGATGCTGCTCCAGAGGAAGAAGGAGAGCCTCGAGGCGAGCTCCAGGTCGTTGATCCGATACACCGAATTCGGGGCGGCATCTGGCGGATCGACCTCCACCCTGTACAGGAATTCAGGACTGACGAGCAGCCGTTTCAACGCTCGCTCGATGCCGGCCTCGAAGCCGCCCTCGGCCGAGCCTTCACGGTACAACCCGAGCAACGGCTCGACGTCTGCGTCTGTCACGGGGCGACGATACCCGCGCCTGGCCAAGGTCGACAGGATGTTGGTGGCGCACGACGTGTCGCTCGCCGCGTCAGCGCCTGGCTGGCAGATCAGGATGCGGCGGCGGCTCGGGGTGTCTCCGGCGGCGATGGCTCCATGCGGGCCGCTGATCTCAACACTTCGCAGCGCGGCACCCATTCGCGTTTCCGGCACATTGTTTCCGGCGGGAAACGGCCGCAGGAATGGGAGTCTCGGAGTCTCATCGACTGCCGACGTCTTCTTGAGGAATGCGACGGCGATCTCGCGCTGGCCCGCTTTCACGGGCACACGCACGTCCCAGTCCTGGTCGGCACGGTTCCGCAGCTCACGCGCCGTCGGCTCTCGAGGGGTGACACCAGCTGGCGGAGGAGCATCCGCTGCCTGTGGTACCGGCTGATCGGCTGCGGGCGCGGGTCGCGCCGCGGCCTTCCAGACAGAATCCGTCCACACGATGGCGGGTACGGTTCCCGGCAATTTCTCGCCGCCCAACAACAGGGCCAGGCGCGTTGGGCACTGCCCGTGACCTTTGTCGCCAGC
>CAZDLW010000225.1:0-9810 GCA_964505975.1 uncultured Bifidobacteriaceae bacterium
GCTGAAGGCGCTCGGCGCCGGAGACGATCTCGCACACTCCTCGATCCGGTTTGGTCTGGGCCGCTGGACGAACGAGGACGAAGTGAGCTACGTCGTCGAGAAGCTGACGAGTGTGGTGCGGCGTTTGCGCGAGATGTCGCCGCTCTACGAGATGGTCAAGGAAGGCATCGACCTGTCCAAGATGCAGTGGGTGACCCACTGATCGGGCGGCGGGAGAGCCCCGCCGCCGGACGCACACCACGGAGGCCGGGTCTGGCGGTGCCGCCCCCGGCGCGAGGAGAGAGAACGAGATGGCGTACTCGAACAAAGTGATCGATCACTACGAGAATCCACGTAACGTCGGGTCGCTGCCCAAAGACGACGCCAACGTCGGGACGGGACTGGTCGGCGCGCCGGAGTGCGGCGACGTGATGAAGCTCCAGGTGAAAGTCAACCCGGCGACCGGCGTCATCGACGACGCGAAGTTCAAGACGTTCGGCTGTGGTTCGGCCATCGCCAGCTCGAGTCTCGCGACGGAGTGGCTGAAGGGCAAGACCGTGGACGAAGCGCTTGCGATCAAGAACACGGACATCGTGGCCGAGTTGTCGCTGCCGCCCGTCAAGATTCACTGTTCGGTGCTGGCCGAGGACGCGATCAAGGCCGCGATCGCCGACTACAAGAAGAAGCGGGGGGAGACCGCGGACCGCACCGTCGTGCAGGATCCCGCGCAGCCGACGGTTTGAGCTGCCGGGACCGGGGAGCCATGATCCAGATCAGCGAAACGGCCGCGAACAAGATCACGTCGCTGATGGCCAAGCAGGGCATCAGCGAGGGCGGTCTTCGTGTGGGTGTGAAGGGCGGTGGCTGCTCGGGGCTGAGCTATACGTTTGCCTGGGAGAAGGAGCCGCGGTTCGGCGACGAGGTCTTCGAGGAGCACGGCGCAAAGCTCTTTGTCGACAAGAAGAGCTATCTGTTCCTGAAAGGAACCCGGCTCGACTATGACACGGCGCTGCTGACGACCGGCTTCGTCTTCCACAACCCCAACGCGAAGCAGACCTGCGGCTGCGGCAGCTCCTTCGGCGCATGAACCGCGCCGGGGGAGTCGCAACATCATCCATGACTCCCGATCCGATGCCCCGCCGTTCCGTCTCCATGCTGGAGTGTCGCAGCTGCGGCGCCGGTGCTCCAGTGGACGAGCACTTCTGCCCCAACTGCAGCCGTATCCTCGCGATCGGCCGCCACGGGGACTATTTCGCCTTTCTCGGACTGCCGCGCGCGCTCGGCATCGATTCGCACGAGCTCGAACACAGATTCCGCGAGTTGAGCCGGCAGTTTCACCCGGATTACTACTACAACGCCTCGCCGTCCGAGCGGCTGGCGAGTCTGGAGCGTTCGTCGTACTTGAACGATGCCTACCGGACACTCCGTCATCTCGTCACGCGGATTGAACATTTGCTCGCGGTCGAAGGCCTCCCTCCGCCGAAGTCCGAAGAAGGTACGGCGCAGGTGCCTGTGGCGCTCCTGGAGGAGGTCTTCGCGTTCAACGAGGAACTGGACGAGATTCGAGAGCTGCGGCAGGCCTGTACGGATCCGGTGGAGTTGCGCGCCCGTCTGGAGGCGGCGCGGGTTCCAATCGATCGGCGGCGCGCCGAGCACGAGGGACAGCTGGAGGCGTTGAGCGCGCGCTGGGACGCCCAGCTCCCGGCGGCGTCCGCGGAGGAACGGCGCGCGACCTTGGAGGCGCTGCGCGAGCGGTTGCTCGAGCGGAACTACATCAACAACCTTCTGGCGACCATCGAACGCGAGGCCGCCGTTGTCGGTGAGGGAACCGCAGCTCCCCGTTCCGAGGGCGAACGACGCGAGAGCGCGGATCGAAGACCGGAGCCATGAGCAAAGTCGTCGGCATCGATCTGGGTACCACGAACAGCCTCGTCGCATACGCTCAGGACGGCGTGCCGGTCGTCATCCGCGACAGCTCTGGCGATGCGCTCGTGCCGTCGGTGGTATCCGTGGGAGAAGACGGAACCATCTACGTCGGGCGCGAGGCACAGCGTCGTCTGCTGACCGCATCGTCGCGAACGGTGTATTCGGTCAAGCGCTTCATGGGTCGCGGCATCGACGACGTGCGCCAGGAGCTGGCGCTGCTGCCGTTCCGTGTCGCTGGCGAGCCTGGTGGTGTCGTCCGCATTGGACTCGAAGATCGCGAATTCACGCCGCCCGAGATCTCGGCGTTCATCCTGCGCGAATTGAAGTACCGGGCCGAAGAGCACTTCCGTAAACAGGGCGAGTTCGACTTCGAGGTCGATCGCGCGGTCATCACGGTCCCTGCGTATTTCAATGACGCCCAGCGGACGGCGACGCGTGACGCCGGACGGCTCGCGGGACTCGAAGTGCTGCGCATCATCAACGAGCCCACCGCGGCCTCGCTGGCCTACGGGCTCGACAGGCGCAACCGCGGGACGATCGCCGTATACGACTTCGGCGGCGGCACGTTCGACATCTCGATCCTCCGCGTCGAGGATGGCGTGTTCCAGGTGCTCGCCACGAACGGCGATACGCACCTGGGGGGCGACGACATCGACCACCTGCTCACCCAACTGGTGATTGCCGAGATTGCCGGCGCACAGGAACCGAATGCAGTCGGTGGTGATGACAGCCGCGACAGCCCGGGGGTGCCGCAGCTGCCGCCGGAGACCGTCCAGACCATTCGCAAGGCCGTGGTGCACGCGAAATGGGATCTGTCCGAGCACGATGAGAGCGACATTCACGTCGCGTCACGATCTGGCGTTCCAGGCGGGTATCGCCGGACCATGACGCGCGGCGAGTTCGAACGGCTGATTCGTCCGCTCGTCGAGCGCACGCTCGTCCCGGTCCGACAGGCGCTGTCCGACGCCGGTCTGTCCCCCCGGGAGATGGATGAAGTGGTGCTGGTCGGCGGTTCCACGCGCGTGCCGCTGGTGCGCCGGATGGTCGGCGAGCTCTTCGGACGTACGCCCCACAGCGACCTGAATCCCGACGAAGTCGTCGCGATTGGTGCCGCGGTGCAGGCCGACATCCTCGTCAGCGGCCGCCGCGAGATGCTCCTGCTCGATGTGACGCCGCTCTCGCTCGGCATCGAGACGATGGGCGGAGTCGTCTCGAAGATCATCCTGCGCAACTCGACCGTTCCGGCGAGCGGCCGTGAGATGTTCACGACCGGTGTGGACAACCAGACCTCCGTCGATGTCCACGTGCTGCAGGGCGAGCGCGAGCTGGCCGCCGACTGCCGCTCGCTGGCCCGCTTTCGCCTGCGCGGCATTCCGCCCATGCCGGCGGGCCTTCCCCGCATCGAGGTGCAGTTCCAGATCGATGCGAATGGCATCCTGAGCGTGAGCGCCAGGGAGCTGCGCACCCGCATCGAACAGACCATCGAGGTCCGCCCCTCGTACGGTCTCACCGATGAAGAGGTCGAGCGGATGCTCATCGAGTCGTTCGAGCACGCCGAGGCCGACTTCGAGGCCCGCCTGATCATCGAGGCGCGCAACGAAGCCGAGACCGTCGTGCACGCCACGGAGAAGTCGCTGCGGCGGCCGGACGTGCTGCGGCTTGCCGCCGATGAACTGCAGCCCGGTGAGCTGGAGCGGATCCAGACGGCGCTCGCCGAGATGAAGCGCGTCATCGACGGAATGGACCGCGAGCTGATTCAGGAGAAGATGCAGGCGCTGAACCTGGCAACGCGGCATCTGGCCGAGGTCGTGATGAACCGCAGTGTCCGGGAGGCGCTCGCCGGACGCAGTGTGGACAACGTGTAATGCCTAGAGTGACTTTCATCAAGGACGGCAAGGAGACAACCGTCGAGTTCGAGCACGGCAAGCTGGAATACCAGCATCACGGCCTGCCAGAGTCGTTCCTCGACGTTGCCATGAACTTGGGCATTCCCCTCGAGCACGCCTGCGGGGGGAGCTGCGCGTGTACGACGTGCCACCTGATTATCCGCAAGGGGATGGAGAATCTGTCCGAGATGGAGGACAACGAAGCCGATCGGCTCGATACGGCCTGGGATCTGACCACCAGCTCCCGGCTCGGTTGTCAGGCGGTGATCAAGGGCGATGTCGTTGCGGAATTTCCTATGTACACGCGGAATTATGTGCAGGAAGGCGGCGGGATCCAGCTCGGCAAGTCGGATCACCGTGAGGCGGAGGAAGAAGCAGAGGTACGGCCGTGAAGTGGCTCGACGCCGAGGATATCGGGATCGCGCTGGCTGAGAAATTCCCTGAAACCGACCCGCTCACGGTAAGATTTACGGACCTTCGCGAGAAGGTGCTCGCGCTGGACGCCTTCGACGACGACCCGAAGACGTCGAACGAACCCAAGCTCGAGGCCATCCAGATGGCCTGGTACGAAGAATGGAAGGAAAATCGGTCATGAGCTCCTCCCATTCGGCGGAGTTCATGCCCGGCCAATTGCGGTCTCGGCATCGTCTCAAGTGACATGACATTCAGGCAGGCGGGCGTCGCGGTGTTGATGATCGGACTCTCCGGTCCCGTCTGGGTAGGAGTGGGGTTCGCGCAACAGGCGCCGGCCGATCTTCCCGAATCCCCGAGTCGACCCCAGTCTCAGTCGGCCTCGCCCGCCGAATCCGTGGCTCCCGGGCTGGATGTCGATCGGTTGCCCATCAACCTCGGGCGGATCCAGCGCCAGCTCTACCGCGCCACGATCAGGGATGAGCACGAAGGACTGAATCTCCGCTACTTCGTCGATGTGTTCGCCCCGGCGCCGCCCATCCGGCTCTTCACCCGGCAGGACAATCTGCTCTGGGGACCGGCGCCCTACGGGGCACCTACGCACCGCGACATGCTGGATCTCGTCACCCCCAGGGAATTCCGCTCCCCGCCCATGGACTTCAGCGCCCTGGTTCGGTGGCTGCGGGAGCGAGGCGCGAGGGACCAGTAGCGAAGACCTCGTCGATTCCTTCGTTCATCCTGCCGATCTCATTGGCTCGCGCGAGGGCCGCTCTGAAGAGGATCGGTCCGACCAGTTCGTGCAGTGCGATCATGGCTACCACGAGCGTTTGCATCCTCACGCCCCAGTCCGGGAACTCCGACGCAACGAGAATCGTAAGCCCCAGCGTCACGCCTGCCTGAGAGACCAGCCCCATCCACATCAGCCCACTCGTTCCGTCGGTCATCCCGGCGGTCTTCAGACCCACGTGTGTTCCGAGTCGAATGGCCCCGAGGCGTACGAGGGCGACGGCGGCAGCAGCGATGCCGATGGTCGCCAGGGCGTCGACGTGCAGACTTGCACCGGCAGCGACGAAGAACACCACGAGTACCGGCAGTGCGCTGCGCTCCACGGCGTTGCGCAGCGCGTCGGCCCGTGCCGCCGCAACGTTCTCCACCACCAGACCTGCAGCGAGCGCCGCGAGCAGCGGCTCGATGTAGAGGGCCGGCCCCGCAGCGCTGATCCCGACGCAGAGCCCCAGGAGCACAAGAGTGAGCTCCCGACCCACGGCACGCAGGTAGATCGCGAACACGGCACCGACCAGCGCCCCGAAGGCGAGCGAGCCCCCAATCTCCCAGGACAGTTGCGCCATGAGACTGACGTCACCGGTGCCCCCACTGATCGTCCACCTGGCAAATTGCATCAACGGTGTGAAGGCAAGAATCAGGACGAGATCGGCGAGCACGACCATCGCGAGCACGAGCTCGCTCAGCGGTCCGCGCGCGCGGCTCTCCGTGATGACGGCGATGCTCACGGTCGGCGAGAAGCTCACAACGACTGTGGTGAAGACGAGCACGATGGCGAATCGCTCGGCGGCCGTCACCTCCGGTGCGATTGGCAGCCAGGGCCAGACGAGCATGAAGGTCGTGCCGAGCGTCAGATACATGATGCCGAGCATGACGCCCCCGAGCTTCAAGATGGCTCTGAGTCTCACCCGGAGGCGGGCGACGTTGATCTCCAGTCCGGCGATGAAGGCGATGAGTGCAATGGCCAGCCCGTTCACGATCTGAAGTTCCCGCGCCATTGTTGCGGTAATGAGATTCAGCATGTACGGACCGCAGAGCAGACCGAAGACGAGATAGCCGCTCAAACGTGGCAGGCGGACCCATTCGGCGAGCTCGCCGACGAGTGACGCTGCGATCAAGGCGAAGCCGAGCGCCAGAGCGACGGTCGAGAGTGCCTCTTGTTGACCGGTGACCTGCTGCAGCAGGACGACGGTGGCGACGATCAGGGCGACGGCGGCGGCGCGGCCCATCAGCGTGGTTCCTCGGGCTCGCCCGGCAGCAGGACCGAGAGGAGTTCGGTGACACCCGCCGCGACGGTGACGCTCGACAGCAGAATCGTGTCGGCCAGGCCAAGCATCTGCTGGACGTTGAGGGCCAGCGCGATCCCGAGCACGCCTGGCGGCACCATGACCGTTGCCAGCAGTCCAGGCGATACGCCGATCAGGCGTGCAGTGGCCGTAGCCGCCAGCAGCTTTCCGGTCAGGCGAAGCAGCACGAGCGGTGCGGCAATCCAGAGTAGTGCGATCGTCCACTGGATGGAGGCGCCTGCCACGATCAAGAGCAAGGCGACGAGCGGGTGTTGGAGCTTGCGAAGATCGGCGCCAATGATCCGGTCTGCGGCTCCAGGCGTTCGAACCCATACGAGCGCCGCGGCGCAGCCGCTCAGCAGCGGTGATGTGCCAAGGTAGGCCCCAATCCCGCCCAGCAACAGGACGGCACCGGCGACGAACACACCTCGTTCCGCATCGCTGCGGGCGTGCTCGAACAGCAGCCAGCCCGCGGCACCCACGGCCAGGGACGCGGCTACCGTCATCAGCGCGCTTTCGATGAGCGGCGCACCTGCTGCCGCTGCCACCACGAAGGTACCGAGCAGGACCAGGGGCACGTCGTCCATGTCGACGATACGGGCTGCCCGCCACATGTCGCGATCGGTGTTGTCGGCCAGCCGTGTTGCGGCCGATGCGCACGCGCACACGCCCAGGATCAGGGCGAACAGGGAAATGTCCAGGGCCAGCGGGACCGCCCAACGTGCAAGCAGGACGTACATGCCTCCGGTGACCACTGCGATAGTGACTGCGGCCTCGATCCCGGCGGCGAAGAGCAGCATCGGAGCGCCCGGGCTCCGCACGGCCGCCAGTCCCAAACCCACGAAGATTCCGAGCGCCGCCAATGCGACCGAGACAACCGGATCGAATCGAATCAAGGCGGCAGGCGAGAGTGCGCCCAGACCGGCCGGGCCAAGCGCGATGCCCACGAGCACGAAGGTGAGGGCAGGTGCGGCGCTCGGGCTCAGGCCCAGCGCGGCGCGCCGCACCGGCAACAGCCATCGCCGGCGGCTGGGTGGGGCCGCGACGGAGTCGAGGTGATCCCGTCCGATCTCCGGCGCGTCACCGCCGAGCGGCATTGGGTCCTGGAGGGACGTGCACGGACAGCAGTCGCTGGCGCTCGTCGCGCCTGATGGCAATGAGGAGATAGTCCCCCGTGCGGGCGTCGGCGATCTCGCGAGATACTTGCGACGGCGCAGGAGCGTCGACGCTCCCGACCTGGACGATCACGTCTCCGGCGCGCAGTCCCGCCAGCTCGAACGCCGTGCCCCGCCGAACCGAGAGGACCCGCGAGCCGACGCCACGCACGAGATCCAGTGTCAACGCGTCGTCCCAATGAGCTTTCGGCAGGGCATTATCGGGGGACAACGTGACCGTACGCACCGTGCGCTGGCGTGCAAAGGTTACCTGAACAGGTCCAGCGGCCAGTCGGGCGCCCAGTTGCAGCAGGAGCCAGTCCGGTGCATCGACCGAGTGGCCGTCTATCTCGATGATCACGTCGCCGGGCTCCAGCACGCCATCGGCGAGACCGTCCTCGAACACCTCCGAGACGACAACACCACGGGGCACGCCCGTTGCGGCAGCAAGTGCGCTCGTGAGCGGTTGCACGGCGATTCCCGCGTCGATGGGCATCACTGTGGGATGGGCCAGACGTCCGGCGGTGTCGAGCACATCCGCGGCACTGGCAATGGCCAGGGTGCCGTCTTCGACAACCGCGCAACCCAGGAAATCGCCGGCAAGCGTGAACATCAGTGCGCCTGGCTTGACGTCGGCACCGCCGAGGGGCAGCAGGGCGCGCGTCCAGCGCGCAGACCCGAATCGCCCGGCCCGCCCCAGGAACACCGGCCGGAGGGTGACGCCGGCACTGGTGCCTTCAACGGCCACGATGTAGGCCGGGGTACGGAGATCGGCGAAGGCCATGTGACGAAGCGGACGCACCGGGCCTTCCGGAACCTGCACGCGCGCAATCCCATTGACCGGATCCGTGGCCTGGATGCCGGCAGATCCCGATGAGACGCGCCCCACGATGGCGCCGATGCGCGTGCCCGGACCGACGACGGCCAGGGCCGTGGACGTGTCGATTCGCAGCGCTGGCACATATCGCGGGCCCTCGGCGCCTACCGCCGGGAACGCCAGCAGGTCGCCCAACTGGAGCGGCGTCGTGTCGGCCTGGGCGTCCAGCCGCAGCGCCAGGAGATTCGGAGAGATCGAATCCTCCAGCCTCGCGATGCTCGTGGCAAGGTCGTCGTAGGACGCCCGCGCGGCGAGGCGATCGAGCGGCTGAGTCGTGGTGACGACGCCGGCTGGGGTTTCGGGGAAGCGGAGCTGTGCCAGAAGCAGGAGCACGACCGCCGACACCAGGATAGTCACGATCAGCAGCCGCGTCTCCCGGGACATGCGGCGCCCGACCGGGCCTGAGTCCGACATGGGCTCATGTTACGTCAGGTAGGAAGGGGGTTGCCCTCGGCGGGGGATGTGTCCCCGGACGACGACAGTCCCGTTGCCCCTGAGCATCGAACCAGCCACGGGGCTCCCGCCCCTTGATATTCCCGCTGAGCCCGGCGGATGGTGGGCTACTAATCGGTGCCGGTGCCGCGGAACCTGCCGTCGCCAACCACCGCCTGCATCACCATGTTCTCGAAATCGCGCAGGAACTCCTGGTTCGACGTCTGCGTCATCGCGATCGCGATCAGGTTCTCCTTCCGGTCGACCCAGAAATGCGTGCCGAACGCGCCACTCCAGCCGAAGCTGCCTTCGGAGAGGAAAGTGCTGCGCGCAACCGGGTCGTTGACGACGCGCACGCTGAGGCCGTACCCCTCGCCACGCGGCCGCCCCGGCAGCGTGTCCGGGATGAACAGCGACCCCATGAGCTCGACCAGCCGCGGACTGAGCAGCTGGCGTCCGTTCAGCTCGCCGCCGTTGACCAGCATCATTGCAAACTGGGCGTAGTCTTCAGCCGTGCTGAGCAGACCGCCGCCGCCAGAGAAGTAGACGCCGTTCATGAAGGCCGGATTCTGCGCCGGCCGCAGTCCGTCAGCGGTACGCGAGTACAACGTCACGAGACGGGGGTTGCCAGTTGGCGGTACGTAGGTTGTGTCCTTCATCCCCAGCGGGTCGAAGATGCGCTCCTTGACGAAGCGGTCGATGGTCGTGCCGGACGCCACTTCCACAACGCGCGACAGCACGTCGAATCCCGCCGCCGCGCTGTATCCCCAGCGCGAGCCCGGCTGGAACTCGAGCGGCACCTTGCCCAGGCGCGGGATGTAGTCCGCCAGCGTATCCGTCGGTCCTGCTGCGACGGCGCGGTTTGCGGCATTGCTCATCTGACCGCTCACGACACCCGAGGTGTGCGTCAGCAGATCGCGAATCTGCACGTCGCGCTCGACCGGCACCGTGTAGTACCGCGGCTCGGGTGGAGCGCTGCCGGGCCCGCAAACTGGGAGAATCCTCCCCCCCTTCCACCGGGTACGCCCCCCGGCGCGGGCGCGACCTCGACACGCCGGCACCGCCGTTTGCCGCCA
>CAZDLW010000226.1:0-9786 GCA_964505975.1 uncultured Bifidobacteriaceae bacterium
ACGAAGCCGACCCAGCACAGCGTGCGCGACTTGCGGTCGATCGGCATCCAGCCCGACATCCTGCTCTGCCGCACCGATCGGTTCCTGGATGCCGACATCAAGCGGAAGATCGCCCTGTTCTGCGACGTCGCCGAGGAGGCCGTCATCACCGCCAAGGATGTGGACACGATCTACGAGGTGCCGCTCGTGCTCAAAGCCGAGGGGCTGGATCAGATCGTGCTGAAGCAGCTCGGGCTTCCGCTGACCCGCGCCCACACGGAGGCATGGGAAGAGCTGGTGGACCGGATCAAGAATCCCGTGGACGAAGTAACGATTCACGTCGTGGGCAAGTACACGGGGTACGAGGACTCGTACAAGAGCCTGAACGAAGCGGTCTACCACGGAGGATTCGCTCACCAGCTCCGGGTCCGCTTGAACTGGGTGGAAGCCGAGGCGCTCGAGAAGGAGAGCGACACGACACTCCTCGACGGTGCGCATGGCATCCTCGTGCCTGGGGGATTCGGCTCGCGCGGCACCCGCGGGATGATGAAGGCTGCCGAATACGCGCGGACGGAGGGGATCCCCTACTTCGGGATCTGCTACGGCTTCCAGTGGGCGACGGTCGAGTTCGCGCGAAACGTCTGCGGCCTCGAGGAGGCAGATTCGACCGAAGTGAAGGAAGACGCCCCACACAAAGTCATCTACAAGCTTCGCGACCTGCTCGGGGTGGACGCTCTTGGCGGTACGATGCGCCTGGGCCGTTATGCCTGCGAGCTGGCACGCGGGTCACTGGCGGAGAAGATCTACGGCACATCTCTCGTCTACGAACGGCATCGTCACCGCTTCGAGTTCAACTGTCTGTACGAGGACGCCCTCGCCGAACACGGCATGCGCGTCTCCGGCCGTTCGCCGGACGGCAAGTTCGTCGAGATTGCGGAGCTCCCGTCGCATCCCTGGTTCATCGCGGTCCAGTTCCATCCCGAGTTCCAATCGAAGCCCTTGCAGCCCCATCCCCTCTTTGCCAGCTTTGTCGAAGCCGTGTACCGCCATCAGACCGGTACGCTGCAGGAGGTCCGGCATCCAGGCTCCACGCTCCAGGCTCGATGAGTCGGGCGCTGGGACATCCGACACGGCATCGGAGAGAATGAGGTCGTGCACGTCGTGCGGATTGGCGACCTTTGGATGGGCAGTGGCCACCCCCTTGTTTTCATTGCGGGACCGTGCGTGATCGAAAGCCCCGCGCATGCCATGGAGACGGCCCTGGCCGTCCGCGCCTGTGCCATCCGCTGCGACGTTCCCATGGTCTTCAAGGCCTCCTACGACAAGGCCAACCGCACGTCGTGGAGTTCCTTCCGCGGACCCGGGCTCGACCGGGGGTTGCAGATTCTCGCCGACATCAAGGCTCGGACCGGCCTGCCGCTCCTGACCGATATCCACGAGCCCTCGCACGCCGCTCCGGCCGCGGCGGTGGCCGACGTGCTGCAGATTCCCGCATTCCTCTCGCGCCAGACCGACCTGCTCACGGCTGCCGCCCGTACCGGTAAGGCCGTCAATATCAAGAAGGGACAGTTTCTGGCTCCGAACGACATGCGACACGCGATTGCCAAGGTGACAGCCGAAGGCAACGAATCGGTGCTCGTCACGGAACGGGGCGTGACGTTCGGTTACAACAACCTGGTGGTCGACATACGCGCGTTTCCGATGCTTCGGGCGCTCGGCTTTCCGGTCGTGTTCGACGTGACCCATAGTCTGCAGTTGCCGGGCGCGGGCGAGGGCATGTCGGGCGGACTCGCGGAGTACATCGAACCGCTGGCCTCCGCCGGCGTCGCCGCCGGCGTGGACGCCGTGTTCATGGAAGTGCACGAGGAACCAGCGCGCGCGAAGAGCGACGCTGCCAATGCACTGAGGCTGGACCGGTTGGAGGGCCTCATCCTCCGGCTGAAGCGCATTCACGAGGCCGCACACGGTTCCGTGGTGCAGGTCTCGGGTCCCGGGTCGTGACCGTGCCAGCCATCGACCTCGCGCTCGCCCGCAAGGTGCTGCAGACCGAGGCAGCAGGGATTCTGGCCCTCGTGAACCGCGTGGACGATCGGTTCGAACGGGCCGTTCAACTGCTGCTCGACTGCCGTGGACGTGTCATTGTGACCGGCATGGGCAAGTCCGGCATCATCTGCCGGAAGATTGCCGCCACGCTCTCGAGCACAGGGACGCCCGCCTTCTTCCTGCATCCGGCGGAGGCCATCCACGGCGACCTTGGCGTGGTGCAGTCGAACGACGTCGTCCTGGCCCTCTCCTACAGCGGCGAGACGGACGAACTGCTGCGGCTGCTCGAAACCATCAAGCGGTTGGGGGCCCGGCTCATCGCCGTCACCGGCGCGACGCGGTCGGCGCTCGGCCAGGCCGCGGACGTGGCGCTCGATTGCCAGGTCTCGGAAGAAGCCTGTCCGATGAATCTCGTACCCACGGCCAGCACCACGGCGGCGCTCGCCCTCGGCGATGCCCTCGCCATGACTCTCCTGGTGGCCAAGGGCTTCCGTGAGGAACACTTCGCCCACCTCCACCCGGGCGGGAAGATCGGCAAGCGTCTGATGCGGGTCGATCAGTTGATGCACGGCGGCGAGCAGGCTCCGATGGTGAGAGCCGGAACGCTGATGCCCGAAGTGATCTACGAGATGTCCCGGAAGGGGCTCGGCATGTCCTGCGTCATCGACGACAGCGGTTCACTGGCCGGGATCATCACCGACGGCGATCTCCGGCGGCACATGGCGCGGACGACGAACCTCCTGGAACGGACCGCCGGCGACGTGATGACGCGCAGGCCGGTCACGATTCCGCCACAGACGCTGGCGGTGGAAGCCCTGCACATCCTCGAACAGCGAAAGATCACCTCGATCGTCGTGGTCGACGGCGCGATGCGGGTATTGGGTGTGGTGCACCTGCACGACCTCTGGCGCACCGAAATGATCTAGTGACCGAGTACACGCTCCTGGCCGTTCTCCTCGCCCTGCTGGCGGGCCTCGCCGCCGGCAAGGCCTGGGAGCGCTACAAGCTGCGCGACGGCCGCCTGATCGACCGGCGACGTCTGCGGGAGACGCCGCATTACATGCTCGGCCTGAACTTCCTGGTCGAGAACCAGGTCGATCAGGCAATCGATCAGCTCACACAGGCCGTCGCCGCCGATGCCGATGGCGTCGAGATCCAGATGATCCTGGGCAACCTCTACCGGCGCAAGGGGCAGGTCGGGCGGGCGATCAACGTCCACCAGGCGCTCCTCCAGCGACCGGATCTCAGCAAGCTCGAACATGCGTCCAGCCTGCTGTGTCTCGGGCTCGACTTTCGACATGGGGGGTTCGTCGATCGGGCGCTCGAGGCCTTCACGGAGGTCGTCCGGCTCGACTCACAGAACCGGTACGCCCTGGTGAACCTGCAGAAGCTCTACGAAGAACAGCATCAGTGGGCGGAAGCGGCGAAGGTCCGCGAGCAGATCGCCGCAATCGACGGAGGTCGCAATCCGGAGGACCATGCGATTCTGGGTTTCCTTCGCAACGAGATCGGCAGCGAGCAGATGAGGAGCGGTGATGCAGCGGCGGCGGCGAAGAGCTTCCGGGAAGCCCTCGAGGTCGACCCACGAACCGCGCCCGCGTATCTCAATCTCGGCGACGTTCGGGAACGACAGGGCTACCTCCCGGCTGCGATCGAGGTGTGGGAAGGCCTCGTGCAGACACTGCCCGACCGTGCATACCTCGTATTCGACCGTCTCGAGCGTGCTTACCGCCAGACGGGGATGGCGTCGCGGTTCACCACCATGTGCCATCAGCTCATCGCACGAAATCCCCAGGACTGGCGAACCAGGCTTGCCCTGTCGCGCCACCTCGCTGCGGCAGGCCAGCATCAGGAGGCATTCGAGCTGCTTCTCGACGCGCTGCCCCACAACCCGCACGGACTGGCGGTACACCAGGAGATCTGGCAGGCGTTGACGGCACTCGGGCTCGATGGCGTTCTCGTCCGGCGCTACATGGACCTGACCCGCGAGGCCGTCTTCTACCTGGACCCCCACGTGTGCGTCCGGTGCCGGTATCGCAGCACCGAGCTCCTGTGGCAGTGCCCGCAGTGCCACGAATGGAACACCTTCGTCGAGGAGCGACTCGCCCCGGTCGGGGACACGCCAATGACGGAGGCCATGTAGGGTGTCGCGCGTGCATCGCGTCGCCCTGACTGGCGGGATCGCCACGGGCAAGAGTTACGTCCGGGCCCATTTCGAGAAGCTTGGCGTTCCCACGATCGATGCGGATGTGGTGGCCCGGCGTGTGGTGGAGCCCGGAACCCCTGAGCTCGCTGCGGTGGTCGCCCGCTTTGGCGCCGGTGTGCTCGACGATGCCGGCACACTGAATCGGCGCACACTGGCCAACATCGTCTTCCAGGATCCGGCGGCGCGGGGCGATCTCGAGGCTGTCATCCATCCTGCGGTGCGCCGCGAGACCGAGCGTTGGTTCCGTTCGCTCGACGCGAGCCGACATCCGGTGGCCATTGCCGACATCCCTCTGCTGTACGAGGTGGAGCGCGATCGTGATTTCGACCACACGATCGTGGTGGCCTGCGACTCCGAGACCCAGTTGCGTCGCCTGATGCAGCGCGATGACCTGAGCGAGTCCGACGCTCGCCGGCGCCTCGCCGCCCAGATGCCGCTCGACGAGAAGGTCAGGCGAGCCGACTACGTTATTCGTACGGACGGCACGTTCGAGGAGACGGATCGCCAGGTCGAGGATGTGTATCGGCGGTTGCTGGAGCGGCGGTGACGCTCCGTTGCCTCACGGCCGCGATGTGCCCCGGAGACGGGTTCGCGGCAGTCCCGATATCACTCGCCGGCACGGTCGCGTGCGGCGCGCAGCGTGTTCATCATCAACATCGTGATGGTGAGCGGCCCGACGCCGCCCGGCACTGGCGTGAGCGCACCCGCAACCTCGGCGACCTCCGGGTGCACGTCGCCCACCAGCACGGACCCCTTGGACTGGAACTGCGCCAGGCGCGGGTGTCCGGCGGGGAACAATTGTGATGCCACGGTGGCGTCCGTCACGCGATTCACACCCACGTCGATCACAGTGGCTCCCGGCTTGACGAACTCCCGGGTGACCAGGCCTGCCCGCCCGACGGCGGCGACGAGAATGTCGGCCTGACGGCAGATGGCGCCCAGATCCGGCGTCCGCGAGTGGCATATCGTGACGGTCGCATCGCGGTGCAGCAGCAACATCGCCATCGGTTTGCCGACGATGTCGCTGCGTCCAATCACCACCGCATGGCGACCGGCGATCGGGATGCTCTCGCGCTCCAGCAACGCGATGACGCCGGCTGGCGTGCAGGACACCATTTTCGGGCGGTTCTGGACCAGGAGCCCTACGCTCTCGGCCCCGAATCCGTCGACGTCCTTTTCTGCAGCAATGGCGTCGAACACGTGCTGCTGTGCGCCGGCACCCATCGCCTTCGGCAGCGGCGACTGCACGAGGATGCCATCGTGCGCGGGACTGGCATTCAGCCGCTCGACCAGCGCGAGCGCGTCCTGCAGCGTGGCCCTTTCCGGAAGCCGCTCGAGATCCACCCGGAAGCCGATCTGCGTTCCAGCTTTCATCTTGTTGCGGACGTACACTTCCGACGCCGGGCTGTTGCCAACGAGCACGAGCGCCAGGCCGGGTGGGCGACCGTGCCGGCGGGTGAACTCCGCGACTTCTGGAGCGATTTCCTGCTGAATCCGGGCCCCAAGTGCCTGGCCGTCGAGCACACGTGCCGTCATATCGCTTCACTCCTCCCAGGCTTCGTGGATTGGTCGTGGCGGAATCGCCAGGAAAGCCTGGCCATTCTACAACCTTCGCACGGCCTGCTACCAGATCAGGTCAGGGACCTGAATGCAGAATGCAGAATGAAGAATCGAGAATTTGCACGTGTTCGATCCGGCGCAGTTCGCCATTCTTCATTTTGAGTCTGCATTCTTCATTCCGTCACGGCGGTCTGTCCAGAGATGCGGCACGGGGCTGCTGGCTGGTTTCACAGCGGGGAGCGCCGACGGTAGAATGACCGCCTTTGCCATGACACGACCGAGGCGGCGACACGTATGACAGGACCAGCGCAACGCGGCAGTTTTGGAACCGGTCTGGGATTCGTGCTGGCGGCCGCCGGGTCGGCTGTCGGCCTCGGCAACATCTGGGGATTTCCCACGCGGGTTGCGGCTGGCGGCGGCGCCGCCTTCGTCATCCTGTACCTGCTGTGCGTCGTGTTCATCTGCGCGCCCATCCTGATCTCGGAGCTGGCCCTGGGACGGCGTGCGCACAAGGATCCGGTGGGCGCCTTCCGCGCCATCAGGCCTGGCACGCCCTGGTGGGCTGCCGGGGCACTCGGCGTGCTGGCGGGCTTCGGCATCCTGTCGTTCTACTCGGTCATCGCGGGCTGGACGGTCGCATACCTCTGGTTCACGGTCACCGGACAGGTGACCGGAACACCGGAGGAGATCGGACAGTTCTTTGCCACCTTCATCGCCAACCCCTGGCTGAACCTGACGTTCACGGTGGGCATGCTGGCCGTGACGGCCGCGATCATCGTTGGCGGGGTCCGCGGTGGAATCGAACGCGTCACGAAGGCGCTGATGCCGGCGTTGTTCGTGCTGCTGCTCGTGCTCGCGACCCGTGCGGTCACCCTCCCGGGTGCCGCCGAGGGGCTGCAGTACTATCTGCAGCCCCATCCCGAACGGGCCTTCGATATCGCGACGCTCAACGCCGCACTTGGTCAGGCCTTCTTCTCGCTGAGCCTTGGCATGGGCGCGATGATCACGTACGGCAGCTACCTGCGCGGCAGCATTTCCATTGCCTACGCGGCCGCGTGGGTGGTCCTGCTCGATACCCTCGTCGCCCTCCTGGCCGGTTTCATCATCTTCCCGTCCGGATTCTCCATCCCCGGCTTCGATCCCACGACCGGCGGACCGGGCCTCATCTTCACCGTGCTGCCGCGGCTGTTCGCCGCTCTGCCCGGTGGCCAGTTCTTTGGCGCGCTGTTCTTCCTGCTGCTCTCGGTCGCGGCCCTCACGTCGATGATCTCGCTGCTGGAAGTGCCGGTGGCCCATCTGATCGACAGCCACGGATGGCCGCGTGCGCGCGCGGCGCTCGTGGTGACGTTCGCCGTGGCGGTCCTGGCCGTGCCCTCGGCGCTGTCGCAGGGCGCAGTCGGGGCCCTCTCAAGCGTACCGGGCCTGGGCGTGGACTTCCTCACGCTGATGGATACGGTCTGGAACAACTTCGCCCTGCCGATCGGCGGATTCCTCATCGCCGTGTTCGTGGGCTGGGTGTGGCGGGCCGATCGCGCCCTCGACGAGCTCCGCATGGAAGGCGCCCCCTTCCCCGCGGCGACACTCTGGATGTTCCTCGTCCGCTACGTCTGTCCGGCGGCGATCCTCGTGATCATCGTGTTCACCATCCGCGGCATGTTCTAGGGGATCGCGGACGAGCCGCGCCCCGCTCGCGCACTTACGCGCTCGACACTTGACTCATTCGTCGAGATTTCGCGCGCAAGGGTTCTAGCCGAGAAGCGCGGCAAAGAGATACTGGCGCATTTCTGAGATTCTGCGTTTCAAATTCTGCATGCTGCATTGACGCTGACACGTATTCATCAGCCCGCCCGCAGGCGCCGGCAATACTCGCGCACTCGGTCCACGGGGTCGCCTACGAGCAGATCGCCGATCACGGCGACGGTGGTCGCGCCGGCCGCGAGAACCGACGGTGCGGTTTCGAGCGTGATGCCCCCGATGGCCACGACCGGCCGTCCCCCGGAGAGCCTTGCTGCGGCGGCGACGAGCGGCAGTCCCACGGCCTCGTAGGGCGTGTCCTTCGTACGCGTGCCGAAGACGGGGCCCACGGCGATATAGCTCGCGGGCTCGGCACGTGCCTCCTCGAGTTGCGCAACCGTGTGGGTGGAATAGCCGACCATGGCCGCCTCGTGTCCGAGAATCGCGCGCGCGGCCGATGGCGGCAGGTCATCCTGTCCCACGTGCACGCCGGCCGCCCCGGCGAGCCGTGCCAGATCGACACGATCGTTCACGACGATCCGTGCGCCATGGCGCCGTCCAAGGCCGACGACCGCGTCGCACAGCGTCAGGAAAGGCCCCGATGCAAGAGCTTTGGCGCGAACTTGCAGGAAGCGGGCGCCTCCCTCGACGAAGGCCCGCGCCAGCTCTTCAGGGGTCCACCGGGCACGCGCAGCGGATGCGACGTCGAGAATGGCCAGCAGCGGAGGAAGGGCATTCACGCCGTTTCGGCGAGCCTGCCCTCCTTAGGGCGCGGCATGAACCGGTCCATGAAGGATGTGCTGAGCCTGCCGGCCTGGAAGTCCGGATCATTCAGGATCCTGAGGTGCAGCGGCACCGACGTTTTGATGCCCTCGATCACGGTCATGTCCAACGCACGGCGCATGCGCGCGATGGCTTCCTGGCGGTCACGGCCGTGGGCGATGATCTTCGCGATCAGCGAATCGTAGTACGGCGACACGGTACACTCGGCGTGCGCGAACGAGTCGACCCGTACGCCCGGCCCGCCCGGGAGATTGAAGGCCTGGATGAGACCCGGAGAGGGGGTGAACGTGTCGGGATCTTCGGCATTCACGCGGCATTCGATGGCGTGCCCCGTGAACGTCACCTCACTCTGCCTGAATGCCAGCCGCTCCCCCGCGGCAATCCGGATCTGCTCTTTGACGATGTCGATGCCGGTCACCATTTCGGTGACGGGATGCTCCACCTGGAGCCTGGTGTTCGTCTCCATGAAATAGAATCTGCCGCCGCCGTCCATGAGGAACTCGAAGGTGCCGGCGTTCGTGTACTGGACGGCCTTGGCTGCATCCACCACGACACCGCCCATCCGCTTGCGGACCTTCTCCGTGAGCGCCGGCGACGGGGACTCTTCCACCAGCTTCTGGTGCCGGCGCTGGATTGAGCACTCGCGCTCCCCGAGGTGTACGACGTTCCCGTGGTGATCGCCGAGCACCTGAAACTCGATATGGCGAGGATGCTCGAGGTACTTCTCGATATAGACGGCTCCGTTGCCGAAAGCCGCCTCGGCCTCGCGCTGGGCCGTCCGCAGCAGGTGGGGGAGCTCCCCGGCATTCTGCACGATCCGCATGCCGCGGCCGCCGCCGCCGGCCACGGCCTTGATCATGACCGGATATCCGATGTCCTTGGCCACCTTCAGTGCCTTGTCCTCGCTCTCGACCGGGCCGTCGCTGCCGGGAAGCATGGGCACACCGGCCTTCTTCATCGCCTTCCGCGCGCGGGCCTTGTCGCCGAGCAGCTTGATGACGCTGGGATCGGGGCCGATGAACCGGATGTGGCACGCCTCGCACACTTCCGCCAGATAGGCGCTCTCCGACAGAAACCCGTAGCCCGGGTGAATGGCGTCCGCACCGGTGATCTCGGCGGCGCTGATGATCGCCGGTACGTTCAGGTAGCTGTCCACGCTGCGGGGGGGGGCCGATGCAGACGTCTTCATCGGCGAAGCGCACGTGCAGCGAGTTCTCATCCGCCTCGGAGTAGACGGCCACGGTCTTGAGACCGAGCTCGCGGCAGGCGTAAATGATCCGGAGCGCGATCTCGCCGCGATTGGCAATCAGGATCTTCTTGAACATGCAATCTCACGTTCGAGGGGCGACGAGCGTACGACCGAAACCGTCATGCGGGCTTGATCGCGAACAGCCGTTCCCCATACTGCACCGGCTGTGCATTCTCCACGTAGATCTTCACGATCTCGCCATCGCACTCCGTATTGATCTCGTTCATCAACT
>CAZDLW010000227.1:0-9738 GCA_964505975.1 uncultured Bifidobacteriaceae bacterium
GGAATACCAGCTGTTCGAGAAGGGCTTCCGCAACCGGCAGACGGCGCTGACCATCGGCTACAACCCGCGCGAATATCAGTCCGTCGCCGCCGGGTACGAGGTCGGTCGCAACTTCGACGCCGCCTATGTTCTGTGGCGGGCATCCGCGCGCCGCAAGCTGACCGCGGCGGCTTCGGTGGAATACGAGCTGCAGCGTGTCCGCTTCACGCCCGACACCGGCGCACGCAGCACCTCGATCCACGTCATCCGCGTGAGCCATTCTTTCACGCCGGATCTCTACGTCCGTACTGTTCTATCAGACGAACTCCGCGATCGACCGCCGGAACCTTCAGGCCACGTTCGTCTACCGCTATCTCCCACTATTCGGGACGCTGCAGATCGTCTATCAGAAGGGCACCGCGGAATTCGGTGCGCGATCGGACCAGGGCCACACGCTGTTCTTGAAGGCGACGACCGTCTTCTGACGGGCGCACGCGACGTGCGGAACGGCAGATGGCCAGCGGCGATCGGAGGAGGAAAGCAGATCGCCAGCGCCGTCGGACGACAGCGGAGGTGGTCCTCATGTGGCCGAGGCCCGCAGACCGGAGCGGGCCTCCCGGAAAGCCGGTCCTGGCCGAGCTACTTCTTCGCGGCCGGTCGGGTCACCAGCACCGTGACGGTGGCGGAGGCGGTCCCGCCCCGGCCGTCGTCGACCACGACGGTGAGCGTCACGCCGTCCGGCCCTTCCTTCTTCCACCGTTCCTCCGACCACTGCCGCCGCATCGGTGCGGTCCACTGCGTCTGCGGCGCCGCCGCGTCCGCGAAGGTTCCGGTGGAGGCGCTCCACTTGTAGGTGAGCCGCGCCCCGCTTTTGTCCTGCGCGTCGGCCGTGATGGTCGTCGTCTTCCCAATCTCGATCGTGCACGGCTCGCAGCGCGCCCGGACGGTCGGCGGCGCGCCGGGCCACGCGACCGGCGTCTCGGCCAGCGCGGGCATCCCGACCAGCCAGGCCAGGGCCGCGCACGTCGAAAGCCGTATGATGTAGCTCATAATAGCACCCTCCAGTGGATTCACTCCCTTTATCCCTTCGGCTTCCCCCTAAGGCGCTCGGCCGCCGGCCGCTTCCACTCCGGGCGGCCGCCGGAGCTATCCCTCAGCGTCCGAGCATGAGGCGCACCCCCACCTGGATCCGGCGCGACGGATCCGCGTTCTGGATTCCCGCGATCGGGGCCAGAAACGTCGGAAGCGGATCCGGGCCCTCGCCATAGATATCGTTCACGTTGATGTAGTTCATCTGGTTGAACACGTTGAACACGTCGAGCCGAATCTCGGCCCGGCGGGCGCCGCCGAATCCGACCAGCTTCGCCAGGTTCAGGTCCGTGCTGGCCTGCGTCGGTGCGCGGAAGGAATTGCGTCCGAATCCGACCGGGCGATCGACCGAGTGGGTATCGCCGTTGTTGTCGATACCGGTCAGCGGGTTCACCGGGAGTCCGGACGCGATGGTCGTGACCTGCGCGAACCTCATCCCATAGGGCAGGTCCACGCTGGCGGTCGCCACGAAGCGGTGCCTCTGGTGCGTGTCGCTGGGCCCTTTTTCGGCGTCCTTCAAATCGTCCCATTCGTTCGGGGTTCCGGTGTCAAGGGCAGTGTAGGTAACCGACCCCGACAGCAGATAGTGCGCCTCCAGCCGGATACCGCTGCCATACTTCCGCCGGATGCCGATATCCAGGGCGGAGAAGGTTGTTGGCAGGTCCGAGTTCCCCGTGATCAAGACTCTCCGCACGGGAACGCCCAGATACGTCGTGTACGGGCGCAATGGGTCGGCCTGGGCGGCGGTTCGCCGCTGACCGGGAAGGGTCCGGTTGAAGGGCGCAGGCGCGTTGATGTCGAGCTCGCGGAACTCTCCGGTGGTGCGATTGTAGACGACGTTCGCCATCACGGCCCACCGGTTCCCGAGGTCCCGTTCGAGGCCCGCGGAGGCCTGCCAACTGTACGGGTTGCGCAGGTCATCCCGGTTCATCCGCAAATCGCGGCGGGCTGCCTGGAAGCGCGGGTCGGGAGGCTCGGTGAGCGAGTTCGGGAAGGTTGGAAACCCTTCGACCCCGAAGGGAATCGTATATGTCGCTACGGGCGAGTCGGGTGAGCCGCGGAGGTGTCTCCGGTGAAAGATGAGAGGGAACGTCTCGGTGAACGCCCCGACGCCAGCCGTCACTTTCGTCTTGGCGTCTCCGGTCGCGTCCCACGCGAGACCGAAGCGAGGCAGGAACCGGTTGAAACTCGTCGTCAGGGTCTGGTATTCGTAGCGGACGCCGAAGCTGCCCGACAGCCGCGACGAGATCCTCATATCGTCTGACACGTACGCCTGGAAGGTGGTGTCGCGGAGATGGTCGTCCGACGCCCCGAACACGTGTACGTACGTGAGCGGATTCTCGCCCGGCCTCGGCGGGCCCGCGGGAAACCTGTAGGTACCGAACTCATTGAAGAGATTGTCGCGGAAGTCGATTCGCACGATCTCGGCGCCCATCTTGAACTGGTGCCGTCCACGATGGAAGGCCACCGCGTCACTGATGTTGATGAGGTGACCGCGGCTGTAGTTGGACCCGGAATTACCTTCGATGCTGTATCCAGGTCGCTCGATCCGGACCTCGGACGTAAGCGGGACGTTGTTGTTCGGGTAGTACCAGGCGTAGTTGACGCGTACGAAATTCACCAGTCGTCCGGTCACAAGTCGGTCGGTGAACTGCACGCCCCTGGACCCGCTGCGGTCGAGACGCCCGGCGCTCGGCTGTGTGATGCCGCTGACGGCGTCGTTGGGGTTGTTGTTCTCGTAGCGGTAGAAATTGACTCGGAACGCCAGCGAATGCGTGTCCGACAGGTTGTGGTCGATTCGCCCCAGCGCGTACGCCTCGTCGCCTTCCCCGATATGGAATCCGGGGCTCGGCGACTGGATGTACGCGCCCCGCCTCTGGTCGATGCCCTCGTAGTTCGCAAAAAAATAGGTCTTGTCCTGCACCAGTGGGCCTCCGAGCAGCCCTCCGAACTGGATCCGCTCGTTGGGAACGTGGCGCGGCGAGAGCGCCGGCCTCGCCTGGATGCCGCTCGGGGTCACGAACGTGAACACTTCCCCTCTCAGGTCTCTGGTGCCCGACTGCGTGTTTACCCTGACGATGCCGCTCGTCGTGGTCCCGAACTCGGCGGGATAGTGATTCGTGACGACCTGCACGTCCTCGACGGCGCTCGTCGCGACCATCTGATAGGGCCCGTTGGCGAAGACCCAGTCATAGTTGATGACGCCGTCCAGCATGTACGCCGTATGGCGATACGACTTGCCGTTGATCGAGAGCCGCTGGCTCTGCTGGCCATCGGTATTCGTCGCAAGCACCTGGCGCACGTGCGGATTGACGAGCGCATACTTCACGACGCTCCGCTGGCTCGACGGAAGCTCGGCCAGCTCTCTCGCCGTCACCGTCTGACTGAGGTCGGGCGCATTGCTTCGGATGCTGAGAACTTCTCCTGTAGACCTGACGACGACCGATTCCTGGACGTCGGCCAGCTCGAGATAGACGTCGAGCTGGCGAGGGGGATCGGCAGAGAGCCGGATGTCGTCCTGCACGAACGGTTTGAATCCGTGCACCACCACATCCACGGAGAAGCGGCCGGACACGTCCGCGCCCGCAAAACGATAGGCGCCCCGCTCGTCGGTGATTGCGATCCGCTCGACCCGGCCCGGCCCACGCAGGACGACGGTGACACCGGGAATCGGAGTCTTCCCAATCGCCGCATAGACGGTGCCCTGCAAAACCACAGGGTCCTGCACGTCCGTTGCAGAGACCGGCGCTCCTGCCAACACAACAATGGCCAACCCTCGCGCGACGCAGATCATCATCGTCCCTCCTTACGAGGCAAGCCAAGCCAGGGTCGACTCGAAGAGGATTCGCAGCCTCCAGCGAACCCTGAGTTCGAGATGCAAACCAAAGCCCGCGCCAAATCCATTGGTAATCTCACCTTCTCGAACATCCGACGGGCCGCCGGTTGCTGGGGCACCAGGCCGTCGAGGCCGATCCAATGTGCCAGCACGGAAAGCGTTCCGCGACCGAGATCGCGATCCGATCGTTTACTCCTCGAAGCGCACCTGGCCGTTACGTGCGTCGAGCGGAATCGAGAGGAGTAAGGGCGCGCCGAGGGATCCCAGAAGGCATGGCCGTGTCCAGAACTGTGCGGGCGCAACCGAATGGTGAGACCCGTGCTGCTTTTCCGCAGCCGACGCGTTCATGTTCTCCTCCCGTGTATGCCGCGGAATGTACAGCGCGCCCGCTGACGAAACAATGCCGCCCACATTACGTTTTTGTCATGCTGGCGGATTCGAACACTTGCCTGCGACCGGTCAAAAGGCTTCGCCATCACGTTTCGACGATTCCACTGAGGAAACTCGAGCCGTTCAGAGCCTCTTGCGCGAATCG
The DNA here is from genome assembly GCA_964505975.1 of uncultured Bifidobacteriaceae bacterium. Lineage (GTDB taxonomy): Bacteria > Acidobacteriota > Vicinamibacteria > Vicinamibacterales > UBA2999 > Gp6-AA40. The sequence continues at coordinate 4,440 of CAZDLW010000227.1, forward strand.
CGAGATCGATTTTCCGGATCGTCCTGCTGGCGCAGCGCGCGTTGCGTCGTGCTAGTCTGTGCGGCGAGTTCGAGATGCTCGAAAGGAGACACCACACGATGAGTGCGCGCACCGCACGGCGACTGCTGATCGCGGTCGCGGCATGGGCAGTGGTCATGGTTCTGGTCGTCCGCGTGACATCACACCACGCGGAGGCGGGGAGCCACGCATCGGCAGAGCCACCGCGCGGCCGGGCACTGTATCAGACGGCCTGCGCCGCGTGTCATGGCGCTGATGGACGCGGCGTTCCGCCGAACATTGTCGGCTTCGACACACCGATTCCGGATTTCACCGACTGCAGCTTCGCTACGCCCGAGCCCGATGCCGACTGGATGGCCGTCTTGCACGATGGCGGGCCGGCCAGGGGCTTCGACCGGAGGATGCCGGCGTTCGGTGAAGCCCTGGCCGAGCCGGAACTGCAGCAGATTCTCGATTACGTCCGCGGTTTCTGCACGAGCCCGGCGTGGCCTCGCGGGGAGCTGAATCTGCCCCGTGCGCTGGTCACCGAGAAGGCGTTCCCCGAGAACGAAGCCGTGCTGACCACCACGATCGACGCGAGCGGAACGCGACGCCTCGGCAACGAGTTCCTGTACGAACGGCGGTTGGGCGCGCGCAGTCAGTTCGAGGTCGCCGTGCCGCTGCTGATGGAGGACCAGGCCGGGGTCGGGTGGCAGCGCGGCCTCGGTGACGTGGCGGTCGGGTTGAAGCGCGTGCTGTTTCACAGCCTCGAGGCCGGACACATCTTCAGCGTCGGCGGCGAGGTCGTGCTGCCGACCGCCAAGGAGAGCGCCGGACTCGGCGGAGGCGTCACCGTCTTCGAGCCATTCGTGGCGTTCGGCCAGATGCTGCCGGCTGACGGATTCCTCCAGCTTCAGGCGGGCATGGAGCTGCCAGCCGATCGCGAGCGGGGCGCCAGGGAGGTGTTCTGGCGAACGGCGCTCGGCAGAACCTTGACTGAAGGCCGCTTCGGGCGAGCGTGGTCGCCGATGGTCGAAGTGCTCGCCGCCCGCGAGCTGGAGACGGGCGCCAAAGTACATTGGGATCTGCTGCCGCAGATCCAGATCACTCTCAATCGTCGGCAGCACCTCATGATCAACGCCGGAGTGCGCATTCCGGTCAACGACCGCAGCGGGCGAGGGACGCAGGTGATTACATACTTCCTCTGGGACTGGTTCGATGGAGGGCTGCTGGAAGGCTGGCGATGAGGACGGCAATGCGAATCACGGCGTCATCCACGTTCTTGTCGGCAGCCTTTGCGGCCTGGCTGCTCGCGTTGCTCCTCACTCAGCAGCCGGGGGCCGCGGCGCCGCAGGTTGCCGAGCAGCCCCTGCCGATGCCAGCGGCTCATTCCGACGGCTTGTTCCTGACCTCGCACGATTGCGTCGCGTGCCACAACGGCTTGACGACGCCGGCTGGCGAGGACGTCTCGATAGGAGTCGCCTGGCGGGCGTCGATGATGGCCAACTCCTCCCGGGATCCGTACTGGCAGGCCTCGGTCCGGCGCGAAACGATCGACCATCCGTCCGCGACACACGAGATCGAGGATGAATGCTCGAAGTGTCATATGCCCATGTCACGGGCCAGAGCGACGGCGGCCAACGGCTTGGGCAAGGTCTTCGCGCACCTGCCGATTGGCGCCGGGGAATCCGAAGGCGATCGTTTCGCGGCGGATGGCGTGTCCTGCACGGTGTGCCACCAGATTGGACCCGATCGCCTCGGATCGCGCGAAAGCTTCACGGGCGGCTTCGTCCTTAGTGGTCCAACTGCTGCCGGCGAGCGCCCTCTGTTCGGCCCGTTCGAGATCGATACCGGTCGAACCGCCGTGATGCGCTCCGCGACGGGCATGACACCAGCCGAGGCGCCGCACATTCGCCAGTCCGAGATGTGCGCCACGTGTCATACGCTCTACACCAAGGCGCTCGGACCGAACGGCGAGGTCGTCGGCGAGCTGCCCGAGCAGGTGCCGTACCTCGAATGGCTGCACAGCGCGTTCCGCGAGGAGCGGAGCTGCCAGTCGTGCCACATGCCCGCGGTGGCGGAGCCCACCCGGATCGCGTCGGTACTGGGTGAGGAGCGCGTGGGGCTTGGCCGGCACACGTTCCTCGGCGGCAACTTCTTCATGCTCCGGATGCTGAACCGCTATCGCGACGAGCTGGGGGTCGCGGCGCTACCGCAGGAGCTCGAGGCCGCGGCCCAGGCCACCATCCAGCTGCTCCAGCGGGAGACGGCCACCGTTTCCGTCGTCCGCGCGGAGGCCGCCAGAGGCCGCCTCGACGTCGAGGTCGATGTCCGGAACCTGACCGGCCACAAGCTGCCGACCGGCTACCCGTCACGCCGCGCGTGGCTGCACCTGACCGTCCGTGACTCTCGCGACGAGGTCGTGTTCAGGTCCGGCGAGGTCACACCTTCCGGCCTCATTCGCGGGAATGACAACGACAACGGCGCGGATCGATTCGAGCCGCACTACTCCGAGATCAGCCGGGAGGATCAGGTCCAGATCTACGAGGCCGTCATGCATGACGTCCACGGCAATGTCACGACCGGCCTCCTGCACGCCACCGGGTACGCCAAAGACAACCGGCTGCTGCCGCGCGGCTTCGACAAGGCAACGGCGCACTCGGATATCGCGGTCGTGGGCGCCGCGCTCCAGGATGAAGACTTCGGTGCCGAAGGCGACCGCGTACGCTACATCGTCAACGTGGCAGGCCGCGAGGGCCCGTTCCGGATCGACGTCGAACTCCGATTCCAGCCGATCGCGTTCCGTTGGGCGGAGAACCTGAAGGCTTACGACGCGGAGGAAACGCGGCGCTTCGTATCGTTCTTCGACGATATGTCGGCAGGATCCTCGGTCGTCCTGGCTCGCAGCGTCGCGTCGGTGCCCTGAAGGGTTGCGGACCAGGGACCGCGGACGCTCGAGAATCCATTGGCCTGGCCAGCTATCGTGAGGGACCCGTCTGGAAGGACCTGGTATCGAACCTGCGCATGGAGGATGCCGTGCTGTTCACTGAGCTCAGTATCTGGACGATGATCCATGGAATCGTCCTCGGCGGGGCTGCGCTCATGGCGCTATCCGCCGCCTTGTTCTCTGTGCATGTCATGCGTGCGGCCGATGGTTTGGAGGATGTTGCCACCGAGAGTGAATCCCGTTCCCTGGCGCGACTTACAGTGTTCATCGCGGTGGTGCTGTGGATGGCCGTGTTCGTTGGCACCTACATCATCTTCCCGCCCTACCGCGCCGCGCCGCCCGCGGGCGTGATCGATCTCGGCCAGTATCCCAAGTCCCTGATCCAGGCGAGTCCGGATACCTCCTGGCTCCATGCGTTTGCAATGGAGAGCAAAGAGCACCTGCCCTGGATTGCTTCAATGCTCGCGACGGCAGTGGCTTTCGTCGCCGTGCGCTACCGAACGAAGCTGCTGAACGATGCACAGCTGCGCAGCATGGGGATGACGCTACTGGCGATCTGTTTCGTCCTCGTCGCGTTCGTGAGCCTGATGGGCATCTTCGTCAACAAGGTTGCTCCACTTCGATAGCGAGGGGCCATGGGAATGGTGAGCGGGGAGGTTGAGGCGGCGGTTGAACGCGATGTCGAACGAATCGCAAACGGCTCGGCCCTGGCTTCCTTCCTGGGGGCCGGAATCGGCGCGTTCGCAACGGGCCTTCTTGCATGTCTCAACGAGGCCGGCATGTACGTCGCGCCCGCCCTGTATGCTCCTGCTGGCGGTCTATCCGGTCGGGCCAGTTTCGCCGTGCTTGCCTGGTTGATCGCGTGGGGCCTCTTACATCACCGATGGAAGCGCCGCCAGATTGCATCGCGCCCTGTGTACGCCGTCACGTTGATTCTGATCGGGCTAGGCATCCTGGGGACGTTCCCGCCGGTTTGGGGTCTGTTCTAGAGCCGGGCTGCCCGGCATCTCGGCAAGGCAGTCACGACGGCCCGAGGTGGAACTGGCCGCCCTCGATTGCCTGCTCGCACTGACTATCGTGACCCCTGAGCCAGCCGCCACACGCGCGCGATGTCGACGGCCCGTGATTCCAGCTGCTGCGCTGCCTGGGCGCAGGCCTCATCCAGACTGATCGGCCCCGGCGTCAGGCTGAAGGCCGCATCGATGCCTGCGTCATACAGGCCCTGGTACCCCTCGCCCAGACTACCCACCAGGGCGATCACCGGCACACCAGCGGCCCGGGCCACTCGCGCGACGCCCACGGGCGTCTTTCCGTGGAGGCTCTGCGCGTCCAGACGGCCTTCGCCGGTGATCGCCAGCGTGGCGCCCTGCAGTGCCACAGCCAGGCCCGACATTTCGGCTACCACCTCGATACCCGGCCGAAAGCGCGCGTTTAGGAAAGCCTTGGCGGCGAAGCCCAATCCGCCGCCGGCACCGGCGCCGGGAACGTGACTGTGATCCTCGCCGAGTGCAGCCGCCACGATGCGGGCGAAGCGACCGAGCGCGGCGTCCAACTGCCGCACCTGTGCTAGGTTCGCACCCTTCTGCGGACCAAATATCGCCGAGGCGCCGCGTGGGCCGCAGAGCGGGATGTCGACATCGATCGCCGCCTCCACGCGTATCTGCGACAGGCGCGGGTCGAGGCCAGAGAGATCGATCTGGTCGAGCTGGCTCAGCGGGGCACCGCCCGGCGGCAACTCATTGCCGGACGCATCCCGGCAACGCATGCCGAGGGCTTGCAGCAGACCAGCGCCGGCATCGTTGGTCGCGCTGCCGCCAAGACCGAGGATGATTCGCGTGGCACCCGCATCCAACGCCGCAAGAATCAGCTCGCCCGTGCCATAGCTGGTCGTGCGCGTGGCGTCACGATTCGCCACAGGCACCCAGTGCAGGCCGCTGGCGGCCGCCATCTCAATCACCGCAGTGGCATCACCGAGCCACCCCCAGTGCGCTGACACCGGCGTGCCCAGTGGACCACGGACCTGGCAGGCGCGACGTTCACCGCCGGTGGCGTTGATCAGAGCATCCACCGTGCCTTCGCCACCGTCGGCCATTGGCCGCAGACGGAGTTCCGCCTCCGGGTACACCTGCCTCCAGCCGCGGGCGATTGCTGCCGCTACATCCGGCGCGCTCAAACTTTCCTTGAACGAGTCGGGGGCAATCACGACTCTCACGGACGCACCTCAGAAAGGCCCGCCAACCGGTCGACGCATTCCGACGTGTCTCGCAGAAGCATCATTCTGGTCACCTGCTCTGATCGCGCAGCAGCCGCTTCAGCAACTCCCCCACCGTCAGCCCCGACACGGGATCCTGCAGG
>CAZDLW010000228.1:0-9297 GCA_964505975.1 uncultured Bifidobacteriaceae bacterium
TCGATGAGCTCGAAGAGATCCTTCATCTTCTTGCTCTGGCCGACGATGTTCGCGAAGCTGTACTGTCCGCGGATCTGCTCCTTGAGCTGCTGGTGCTCGGCTCGCTCCTGCGTACGATCGACCGCCTTCCTGAGCATGTCCATCAGTCCGTCCTGACTGACGGGCTTCTCGAGAAAGTAAAACGCCCCTGCCTGCCCGGCCTCGACCGCGCGGGAAATCGTGCCTTGTCCACTGATGACGACGACTTCCGGAGACGAATCGAGCTCCTTCAGCCGGCGTAGCAATTGGATGCCGTCGATGTCCGGGAGGACGAGATCCGTCACCACGACATCGGGCCGCCACTGCTTGAAGATCTCCTCGCCGCGTGTGCCAATCAACGCGGTCCGGACTTCGTAGCCCTCGCCCTCGATGACCATCTTGAGCCATTCGGTCATCGCGGGTTCGTCATCGATTGCCAGAACTCGCTTCCGGCGTTTGGGCGGAGTCGAAGCAGTGCTTGCCATAGGTGGCTACCAAGTTCGGTAATGTACCACAAACCGTTTGCATTCAATACAGGGCAGCGTCTCGTCAGACAGGAAGCAGACAGTCTGTAACCAATTGATACGCAGACGGAGACGTTACGCGGATGCCCGTGCGTTCACAGACAACAGCTGCGTCCTGGTGTAATCTCAGGGCAACCGGATCAATGGATCGCCTCGACACACACATCCGACTCGACAGTCCCGACTTCCAGGCCAACCGCGACCGCATGATCGGGCTCGTGGCCGAGCTGCAGGGCCGGATGGCCCAGGTCCGCGAGGGAGGGGGATCCAAGTCACTGGAACGCCATCGTGCCCAGGGCAAGCTGCCCGTGCGCGAACGGCTCGAGAGGCTCATCGACCCGGGCTCGCCGCTGCTCGAGCTCTCGCCATTGGCCGCATGGGACATGTACGAGAACGAGGCTCCGGGCGCGGGCCTCGTGACTGCCATTGGCCGTGTCTCCGGGCGCGAGGTCGTCATCGTGGCCAACGACGCCACCGTCAAGGGCGGCACGTACTTCCCCACGACGGTGAAGAAGCATCTGCGGGCGCAGGAGATGGCACTCGAGAACCGCCTCTCGTGCGTGTATCTGGTCGACTCCGGCGGCGCGTTCCTCCCGCTGCAGGCGGAAGTCTTTCCCGATAGAGACCATTTCGGCCGCATCTTTTTCAACCAGGCCCAGATGTCTGCAGCGGGCATCCCCCAGATCGCGGTCGTCATGGGCTCCTGCACGGCTGGAGGCGCGTATGTTCCGGCCATGGCCGACCAGTGCATCATCGTCAATGGCACCGGGACGATCTTCCTGGGCGGTCCGCCGCTCGTGAAGGCCGCGACCGGCGAGGACGTGTCTGCGGAAGAGCTGGGCGGAGCCGACGTTCACACGCGTCTGTCCGGCGTGGCCGACTATCTCGCTCGCGACGACGAGCATGCGTTGCACCTGGCTCGGACGGTCGTCTCGACGCTGAACGTCCGGAAGAGGCTTCCCGACGACACTGTTTCACCGGAAGATCCGGCGTACGACCCGATCGAGCTGTACGGGATCGTCAGCGCCGACGTGCGCAAGTCCTACGACGTTCGGGAGGTGATCGCGCGGCTCGTGGATGGGTCGCGATTCGACGAGTTCAAGCAGCGTTATGCGCCAACCGTCGTGACCGGCTTCGCGCGCCTTCACGGGTTCCTCGTCGGCATCGTCGCAAACAACGGCGTGCTGTTCTCGGAGTCGGCATTGAAGGCCACCCATTTCATCGAGCTCTGCAACCACCGCAGCATTCCCCTCGTGTTCCTCCAGAACATCACCGGCTTCATGGTGGGCCGGCAGTACGAGCGGGGTGGCATCGCCAAGGACGGCGCGAAGATGGTCCATGCCGTGGCGTGTTCCGTGGTACCCAAGTTCACCGTCATCATCGGCGGGTCGTTCGGCGCCGGCAACTACGGCATGTGCGGGCGCGCGTACGGCCCGCGCCTGCTGTGGATGTGGCCGAACGCGAGAATCTCGGTGATGGGAGGCGAACAGGCGGCGACGGTGCTGGCCACCGTGAAGCGCGACCAGTTGTCGCGGGAGGGCAAGACCCTCGATGCGCAGGAAGAACAACGCATCCGTCAGCCGCTCATCGACAAGTACGAGCGCGAGGGCTCTCCCTATTACTCGACGGCTCGCCTGTGGGACGATGGGATTCTCGATCCCCCTCGGACGCGTGATGCGCTCGCCCTCGGGATCTCGGCGGCGTTCAACGCCACGATTCCGCCGGTGCGTTTCGGCATCTTCCGCATGTGAATGTTCCGCCGCCTGTTGATCGCGAATCGTGGCGAGATTGCCGTCCGCGTGATCCGCGCCTGCCGCGAAATGGGGATCGAGTCGGTCGCGGTGTACTCGGACGCGGACGCCGACGCGCTTCACGTTTCGCTTGCGGACCGGGCATGGCACATCGGGCCGCCCCCGGCTGCTGACAGTTACCTTTCGATCGAGGCCATTCTCGACGCCGCGCGCCAGACCCACGCCGACGCCATCCATCCAGGATATGGATTCCTGGCGGAGAATCCGCGGTTCGCGCAGGCGTGCACGGACGCGGGTCTCGCGTTCATCGGGCCTCCGGCCGACGTCATCCGACAGATGGGGTCGAAGATTGAGGCCCGTGAGCTCGCCACGCGCGCGGGAGTGCCGATCGTTCCCGGCACGACACCACTCGAACAGTCGACCGAGGCCATCGCGGCAGCGGCTCGGCACATTGGTCTGCCCGTGCTGCTGAAGCCCTCGGCCGGGGGCGGCGGCATCGGCATGAAAGTGGTGCGGGACGAAACGGCTCTGGTCGGCTCCATCGTCCAGGCCCAGCGGGAAGCCGTGGCGGCCTTCGGGGATGGCACGCTCTATGTGGAGCGGCTGATCGACCGGCCGCGGCATGTCGAATTCCAGATCCTGGCCGACGCCCACGGCCACGTCGTGCACCTGTTCGAACGCGAGTGCTCGATCCAACGCCGGCACCAGAAGATCCTCGAAGAAACGCCCTCCCCCGCGCTCACGGCAGCAGTGAGACGACGCATGGGCGACGCCGCAGTCGTACTGGCACGTGCCTCACGCTATCGCAACGCCGGCACGGTGGAGTTTCTCCTCGAGGGTGAAGGTGAGACGGCACACTTCTACTTCCTGGAAATGAACACGCGCTTGCAGGTCGAGCACCCGATCACCGAACAGGTAACCGGCGTGGATCTCGTGCACGCGCAGATCATGCTGGCGGCGGGCGAAGTCCTCCCATGGCCACAGGAAGCAATCACGCAACGGGGCCATGCCATCGAACTGCGCGTGTACGCAGAGGACCCGCTACACAACGACCTCCCGCAGGCCGGACGGCTGCTCGTGTATCGAGAACCGTCCATGCCCGGCATCCGGACCGATTCCGGCGTCTACGAAGGCGCTGAAATAACGGTGCACTACGATCCGCTGCTGGCCAAGCTCATCGCATCTGCGGAAACCCGGCAGCGTGCCCGTCTTCGTGCGCTCGCCGCACTGCACGGTTACCCTGTCCTCGGGATTCGAACGAACATTCCGCTTCTCGGCGCACTGCTCGAGCACCCGCGCTTCGTCGCCGGCGACGTGGACACCTGGTTTGTCGACGAAGAAATCGAGGCCCTTCGCGCTCGGCTTACCGAGGCGCCAACTCCAGAGGTGCTGCGCGTCGCGGAAGCGGCACGCGCATCGAGCGCGCCTCCGTCGGCAACCGCGGCACGGACCGTGGACCCCTGGGGCCTGCTTCATGATGTGCGAATCTGACCCGCTGCCTGCACGCGGAGGGCTGCAGATTGGGTAGTGACGTGCGCCCGATCGGTGGAGGCCGCTACCAGGTGACCCATGAGGGGCGCCGCCGAATTGCCTATGCGACCGCCTCTGGACGCGACATATGGGTGTTCCTGGACGGCATGGTCTATGTCGTTCCGGCGCAAGGGAAATCCGCACAGGACTCCGCCGCTCCAACCGAGGAGGCCATCCTGTCCGCGCCGATGCCGGCGACGGTTGTGGCAGTTCATGTGAGTGAGGGACAAGACGTGACACGCGGCGAGGTCATGATCCGGCTCGAAGCCATGAAGATGGAGCTGCCCATTACGGCCCCGCGGGATGCTCGTGTGAGGCGTGTTGCCTGTCGTGTTGGTGATCTTGTTCAACCCGGCGAGCCGCTCGTGGAGCTGACCCCCTGATCAGCCGCTCCGCTGGAGCCGGCCTCGACGATGTTCAGGCGCACCCGATTGGCAGCCGGCAGCCGCGTCCTGTACAGTCCCGTCAGGGGCGCATGTGGACAAGGACATCGCATCGCTGTTGACGGACTTCGTCGAGAAGGTGGGTCTCCTGCGGCGCGACATGCAACACCGGCAGGAGCTCGGCACATACGAGGCACGCATCGCCCGCATCGATCAGAAGCTGTCGGCCCTGGCAGACGTCATCTCGCAGACGGATCCCGAGCTGGCCCGCGCGCTGCGCACGGCATGGCAACTGCCGGCACGCAGCCTGGCGTTCCGGAATGTCGCACACCAGCGGGAGCTGAAGGAGGACGACGACTGATGCGGAACGGCCGGACGCGGCCGAGTCCCCGTCAGTCCTTGGGGCCCTCGGCCTGGTTCGAGAGGTAGCGCTCGTACCCCATCTCCTTGATCTGATGGAGCTGCGCTTCCAGCCAGTCCACGTGCCGCTCCTCGTCACGCAGCAACATCGAGAAGAGCTCGCGTGAGGTGTCGTCGCCAGCCTCGCGGGCGATCTGGACGCTCTTGTTGTACAACTCCACGGCGGCCTCTTCCAGCTTCAAATCCGCCTCGAGTTGAGCCTTGACGGTATCGCCGACGTTGAGGTCCATCGGCGTCATCTGCGGTGTGGCGTCGAGGAACAGCAGACGCTCGATCAGGGCCTCTGCGTGCTTCATTTCGTCAATCGACTGCTTCTTGATGTAGCCCCCAAGCCGGTGATAGCCCCAGTTGTGGCACATCTCTGCGTGAAGGATGTACTGGTTAATTGCCGTCAGCTCCTCCTTGAGTGCCTGATTCAGCTGAGCTATGACCTGAGCGTTGCCTCGCATGCCGCCGCCTCCTTCGCCGCTGCACGCTCCCAACGAGCGCACACGAGCATGCTACACACCGATGCCGGAATCCTCAACGCGAAAGACACAATGCGAGTGAGTCGCAGTCCCAATCTCCCCTTCCCTGCGCCTTCTTGATCCCGGAGCTCAGGTTGAGTTGCGACGGGGCGGCGACCTCGCTGGTTCTCCAGGTCCTCGACCGACTCGCGACACCCCGTCGGACAGAACGCATCCGGAGCGTGAGGACCGAGCTGGCTTGCGGCGACCCGGCTCGGATCGCTGGCCGCCGGCGGAGAAAGTGTACAGGACGTCCGAGCACAGGCAGCCTGTGTTACGCTATCGTGTCTGTCCCGGGCCGCCGACAGCGTAGACTGATGACCCGAGCCAAACCGCTCGACCTGACACTCGAGCTCGCTCCGAGAGCGCGCGTAGACATCGTCGATCTGAGGGCACGCTTCGCCGCCGAGCACCGGGCTCTGGCCGACTACCCGCATTGTCTGTACTGGTCGTGCCACACGACCGCCGGGTTCCTGGACCGCAGTCTCGCCTCCCGGCTGAGCGCGCAGCGCATCCCAGCCTACGTCCGCGCGTTTCAGACGCTCTTTCCCGAAGGCGCGGGCTACGAGCACGATCGACTCGAGCGACGGCAGGATCTCGACGCGGACCAGCGGGCCACCGAGCCTCGAAACGCCGATTCGCACCTGGCGTTCATCGCGGGCGGGCTGAGGACCTGTGTCACCCATCCCAACCGGCCCGATGAGACTGTCTTCTTCGTGGATCTCGACGGAGTCAACGACGGGCGCCCTCGCACGCGGCGAACGAAACTCATCGGCTTCAGCCGGGAAAAAGTCGTTCGGTCCACACACATCGACGTTCCGATGTCGTCTCACCCGATCGACTCCATCAACTTGAAGGATCCGAAGCTCGGTGTCCATGCCGCGCTGTCGGAGTTCGTCGCCCAGTCCGGGGTGTCGAAAGGCCGTCTACGGGTGGCCCTCGATCCAGCCGAGCGGCATACGGCGCTCACTGTCAATGAGTACGAGACGCTGTTGATGAAGCACGACCTCGCCCACGTCCTGCGCTATCCGCTGCGATTCATGGCCGAGAAATCCCGCCATGCGCTCGCCAACCCGATGGCCCTCCCAGCCAGGACGCTGGACTATGCGAAGTACGACCTCGTACGCGTGCTCAACCAGGGACTCGATACGCTCGGGCTGCGTGGATCCATCCTCGAAAAGGTGCTGGCCCGGACGCTCGCGGTACCCGCAGCACGCTTCTTCCGCATGCGCCGCTCGGTCAGCCTGCTGGTGTCGGAAGACGCCTCGGGCGTGCCTCATATCCTCGAGGGCACGTACCAGAGTCCGATTCTGGTGCAGTGGCAGCACGCACCCCGCCAATCGCGGGTTCTCGACGTCTCGCTGACTGAACTCCGTTGAACGCCTACCGCCTGGAAGGCGGCAGGCTCAGACCTGGCACGTGGGACTGAAGGAGTCCCTTCGACGCCAGAGGAACCCGGATCACCGAGTCCAGATTTGCCGACCCACTGAAGCAGCTGCCGAAAGTATCGGTCAGCTCGGCAAGCCGTTGCCACGCGAAGTCATCCGCCGTGGCTGTCTGGATCAGTGGCCCGGCATTCTCACGTAACGGATCCAACCACACGCCGGACTGGGACTGGGCCGGTGAAATCACGAACGGCAGGACGATTGCGAAGCGGACGAGACGCGTGAGCCAGCCAGTCACGGGGGTCCGCCCTTTGATATCCCCGCTGAGCCCCGCGGCTGGTTGCCAGTATCTGTTGCCGCGCTTCGCGCGGCTAGGACCCTCAGCCGGCGGGGATTGTGCATGACTGGTCCGTAACTGTCTCGCAGCTGGTTGATGCATGAACATCACGGCACTCCTTCCCTGCCGCGCGAACTCAACCGCGGAGTGTCGCGTAGAATGAACCGACATGCCTGGAGACTGGATTGACGTCACGGTTCCGCTGCGTGACGGGATGGTTCACTGGCCCGACGATCCGCCCGTGCGGATCAGGCGCCACCTGAAGCTGGAACAGGGCGACTCGTGCAACCTCACCGTGGTCACGATGAGCGTGCACTCCGGTACGCACATGGATGCGCCGATCCATTTCGTCCCGCGCGGGGACTCCATCGATCGCATGCCGCTCGCCGCCGGCATGGGGCCGGCGCGCGTCGTGGGCATCCGGAGCCGGACTGCAATCCAGGTCTCCGAGCTCCGGACGCACGGGATTCGTCGTGGGGAACGGGTACTGTTTCGGACGCGCAACTCGAGACGCGCATGGAGGACCGACCGTTTCGTCGAGGACTTCGTGCACCTCACGCTCGACGCCGCGGCATACCTGGCCGACCGGGAGGTGCTGACCGTGGGAATCGACTACCTTTCCGTGGCGGGGTTCCATGACGATACGGTGGTCACCCATCGCGCGCTGATGGATGCGGGCGTCTGGATCATCGAGGGTCTCGACCTTTCGCGGGTTTCACCGGGACCGTACGAGCTCTTGTGCCTCCCGTTGAAGATCGCCGCCGGAGACGGCGCTCCCGCCAGGGTCCTCGTACGACCCCGAGGATCGCGCGGGACACGCGCCGGCCGCTCGAAGGCCGCTGCCGGTCGTCGCACTCGAGTATCCCGAGAACATCGGCAGTAAGTCGCTTCGAATCGCTTCTCGTTCTGCTCGAGGCCTCGCGGAGAGGCCCCTCCCGTGCCGGCATGCCTGAGACCGTTCTGACTCGACGCTTCGTGCTGCTCGGCGCCACCGGCGATCTGGCTACCCGGTACCTCGTTCCCTCACTGGCGCGATTGCACGCGGACGGTCATGTGCCGGACGACTTCCAACTGATTGGCATCGGGCGGCACGACTGGGACACGACACGCTTTCGCGATCATCTCCTGAAACGATCGCAGACGGAAGAGACGGCGAAAGCCGGTCTGCAGTCGCTCGTGGACAACGCCCGGTATCACAAGGCTGACGTCGCAGCGCCCGACGACCTGGCCCGGGTGCTGGCTCCCATCGCCGAACCGTACGTGGCGTACCTGGCCCTTCCGCCTTCGCTCTTCGCACCCGCGATCACCGCGATCGCCACCGCCACTCCTCCAGCGGGCACCAAGGTCGTGGTCGAAAAGCCGTTCGGCGACAGCCTCGAAGCCGCCCGTGCGCTGAATCGCCTGATCCACGCACGTTTCTCCGAGGATGCCGTGTTCCGGCTGGATCACTTCCTGGGCATGCAGACCGTCCAGAACGTTCTCGCGTTGCGGTTCGCCAACCGCATCTTCGAGCCGCTCTGGAACGCGCATCACATCGAGCGTGTCGACATCGTCTGGGACGAGACGCTCTCCGTGGAAGGGCGGGCCGGCTTCTATGACGGCACCGGGGCGCTGCGGGACATGGTGCAGAATCATCTGCTGCAGTTGCTCTCTCTCGTCGCCATGGATCCGGTGGCCACGCTCGACGAGCGATCCTTGCGAAACCGCAAGGTGGACGTGCTGCGAGCGGTTCGGCAGCTATCTCCGGAGGATGTCACGCGCCGCACTGTGCGGGCACGCTACGGCGGCGGCAGCATCGACGGGCGGGTGGTTTCCGCGTATGTGGACCACAAGGGCGTGGATCCAGCCCGTCAGACCGAGACCTTCGCCGAGATCGTGCTCGCGGTCGACAACTGGCGGTGGGCCGGCGTGCCGTTCTTCCTGCGATCGGGGAAGGCCCTGGGACGCGACCGTCGCGAAATCGTGCTGCACTTCAAGGCCGTGCCGCACGTCGCGTTCTGTGATTCAGCGCCCGTTCCCAACGCGCTCAGGCTGAATCTGGATCCCGACCGGATCGGACTGGGTGTGACGGTCAAGGCTGCCGGCGACCTGTTCGAACTGGAGACAGTCGAGCTGAACGCTCGCCTCGCCTCCGCCGATCTCCCGGCGTACGCGTGGCTCGTTCTGGCGGTCCTTCGTGGGGATCCCACGCTCTCGATTCGAGACGACGAGGCAGAGGAGTCGTGGCGCATTGTCGAGCCCGTTCTTCAGGCCTGGAACGACCCCGACGGCGGTCCGCCTCTGCTGGAGTACGCGGCCGGTTCGGACGGCCCGGGCTCCGCGGTCGCCTCGTCGTGACCCGGCCCGGCGAGACTGCACCTCAAACCCTATCCGCCACGCGTTCGCCAACAAACTGCCAGGCGGACTGTTGGCCTACTACCTGGCAACGGAGGTCGACATCACC
>CAZDLW010000229.1:0-9279 GCA_964505975.1 uncultured Bifidobacteriaceae bacterium
ATGAGACCCTCTCGTCTTCGGCGTCGAGAATCCAGCACCTTGGCCAGGAGTGGGGGGGGGGTGGCGGGCGGGGCGTCGCACCAGGCCGGGCTGGCGGCACCGGGGTTGCCGCAGGTGGTGGCCGAGGCGGGCCGCCTCCGGCAGCGGCCGCACCGGCTTCGCCGCGCGCCACGAGCACGACCAGCTACATCGAGCAGCCCATCACGCATCGCCTGCAGAACATCGGTGAGCGGCTGTTCCGCGCCATGGTCGTGGTGAACGAAACACACGGCGACGCCGCCACGAGCGTCGAGGCGGCCGGCTTCAGCGGGACGCCGGAACTCACCAACGACTGGTTTCGCGCGTATCGCGTCACGCTCGCCCCGGGGGAGACCACGCGATCCCACAATCATCGCGCAGCGGTTGCGATCTTCCAGGTGACGCACGGCAAGGGCGCCGGAGTTGGACCGATGCGATTCGACTTCAACGAACCGGGGCAGTGGGCGTTCTTCGATGCCGGACACGCCCACGAGCTACGCAACATCGGGGACGGCCCGCTCGAGTTCATCGAAGTCGAAGTCCGGCGCAGGTAGACGCACTTCCCGCCGCCGCGTATCGCGCGGCGGCGACACGCGTTCCGATCGACGTGTCGATGGTCCCGCCCGCAGACGGGGGTGCGCGCCGTTGCCCGCATTCCCGACCCACCTACCGAGCCAGGTCGTCGCCGCTGCGTTCTCGATGACGAGTCCATGGGTATCCGCGGACGACGCCTCACCCCGGCGAAACGGAGTGAAGCCAATGGGGTCGTCTCCGCTAAATGCCCGCGCCGGTCTGGCCGATATCCCCTGTACGCGCCGGACCCTTGCGTCCTGGCTCGCAGGTTCGAGGCATGGAGGCGGGGATGTACGTAGACGACCTCAGCATCCCTCACGGCAAGATTGGCGACGCAGCACTGCGCATTCTCGACCGGGCGGTCGAGGAATCGCGCCGGCGTGACCACGCGTGGCTGACGAGCGAGCACCTGTTCCTGGCGCTGGCGCAGGTGGAGTGGAGCCTGTTCGCGGAGGTGATGCGCGACGCGGACCTGAATCCGTACTCCATTCTTCAGGCCGCCGAGGCGTGTCTGCGCACGTTGCCGCCGGAGCGCGGCGCGGAGCCCCGCGTCACGGCAACCACCAAAGCCGTCTGTGCCATGGCGCTTCACCACGCCAGCCGTGCTGGACGTCCGACTATCGATCCGGCAGACCTGTTCATTGCGCTGCTGCAGGACGCGCGTGGTGTTCCGGCGTCGATCGTGCGCGACGGCGGGGGGGAGCCCGAGACGCTCGTGTCCCGGCTGGACGAGCACGTCCGCGACCAGGAGCTCCGTGACGAGCAGCTGCGAAAGCGGTTCGAGCTGCCGCCGCTCCTCAGACAGTTCGGCACCAACCTCAACATGCTGGCGCGGCAGGACCGCCTCGCGCCGGTGTTCGGACGCGACGCCGAGATCCAGCAGGTACTGGAAGTGCTGTGCCACCGCGAGCGCTCGAACTCGGTGATGCTGGTCGGCGAGCCCGGTGTGGGCAAGACGGCCATCGTCGAAGGCCTGGCGCGGCGGCTCGAGCTCGAGCCCGACACGATTCCCGTCCGGCTGCGCGAGGCGCAGATCGTGAACCTCCAGATGAACGCGCTCGTCGCCGGGACGATGCTGCGGGGCATGTTCGAGGAGCGGCTTCAGCACGTGATCGCGGAGCTCAAGGAGCGGCCGAATCTCATTCTCTTCCTGGACGAGGCCCACACGATGGTGGGAGCGGGTGCGGCGCTGGGGGCTCCGGCCGACGCGGCCAATATCCTGAAATCCGTACTGGCGCGCGGCGAAGTCCGGATGATCGCGGCCACGACGCTCAGCGAGTACAAGGAGCACGTCCAGGAGGACGAAGCGCTGGCGCGGCGCTTTCGATCGGTGTATGTGGCGGAGCCCACGCTCGACGAGACCCGCCGCATTCTGTACGACCTGCGGCCGCGGCTGGAGCGCAACTACTCGGTGCGGATCCTCGACGAGGCCATCGAGACGGCACTCGACATGTCGCCGCGCTACATGCGCCACCTGAGGCTGCCCGACAAGGTGATCGGGTGGCTCGACACGGCCTCGGTCCGGGCCGAGATGAGCCGCCGCTGGGACGTGACCACGAACGACGTGGCGTCCGTGATTGCAAGTGTCGCGCAGATCCCCGAAGACATGGTGTTTCGCGACGTGACGGACCGCTTCGAGACGATCGAGCCGCGCCTGCAACGGCGGGTCATCGGGCAGCATGACGCCGTCGCGGCGGTGGCGCGGCGCCTGGTGCTGAACAAAGGTCCGCTCAAGGACGGGTTCGACCGGCCGGACGGCGTGCTGCTGTTCCTCGGCCCGACCGGCGTCGGGAAAACGGAGCTGGCCAAGGCCGTCGCCGAGTTCCTGTTCGGCGACGACAAGAAGATGATCCGGCTCGACATGTCGGAGTATCAGGACGGTCCCGTCGCGGTGGACAAGCTGATTGGCATGCCGCGTGGTATCGTCGGCAGCCGGCGCGGCGGGGTCTTCACGAATCACATCAAGGACAACCCGTACTGCGTGGTCCTCCTGGACGAGATCGAGAAGGCCAGCCCACAGGTGCTCAATCTGTTCCTGCAGGCGTTCGACGAGGGGTGGATCACCGACGGCCGCGGCAAACGTGTGTACCTGAGCGATGCCCTGGTGATCATGACGTCCAACGTCGGTTCGCGGCATTTCCGGAAGCTGACGAGTCCGCTCGGATTCCTGCCCGTCCGGGCCGGCATGGACCAGGTGCGGAGCGACGTCAGTCGCGAGGTCGAACGGCGCTTCTCGCCCGAGTTTCTCAACCGGATTGACGAGGTCGTGCTGTTCGACCCCCTGACAATTGACGAAGCTCGTCAGATTGCCGTGCAGTACCTGAGCGGCGTGAAGGCGACGCTGTGCCGGTCTGGAAAAAGCCTCCTCATCGACGACGACGCGCTCGAGGCCATCGTGGCTCGCGGCTATAACCTCGCGTTTGGTGCCAGGTTCCTGAAGCGCGTCATCGACGAGCACGTCAAGCTGCCGGTCAGTGCCCGCTGGCGCGAGGGATCCCATTTTCACGTTCGCGTCCGCGAAGCAAAGATCGTCGTCGATCCCGCCCTTCCACTCGTCGCTGTCAGCGCACGCGCGAGCTGAGCGTTCGCCCGTCCCGCCAGTCCTTCGACGCTCCGCTCCAGCCCGCCGGGCCGTCTGACCCCTGTTCCGGAACTGTGCCGGAGCCTTGCTCGTCGAATTCGCTATCATCACTACATGCGGCGAGACGTGTCCCCGCGTGAGACATCGGGGCCCGGACGGAATACGGGGCCCGTCGGAGGTGCGTGGAAGGCGATGTTGGGCTATGGCAGGTCATGAAGA
Source organism: uncultured Bifidobacteriaceae bacterium (assembly GCA_964505975.1). Classification (GTDB taxonomy): domain Bacteria; phylum Acidobacteriota; class Vicinamibacteria; order Vicinamibacterales; family UBA2999; genus Gp6-AA40. The sequence goes on from CAZDLW010000229.1 coordinate 3,392, forward strand.
CGTTTCCGCTGCGTCTGCTGGGGCTGTTGCTGCTGATCGTGGCAATCGTCGTGCCGAGCTGTCAGGCACTGCTGCAGCGCGGCTCGACGATCAACCCGCCGCCGACGTTCGAACGGAGCAACGGGAACTGATGGCTGCGCCGGCTCCGGTGATTGTCCGTACGCACGGCTCGGTCTCCCGATCTCCGCGAAATCTGCAAACGGCGATTCGCCGCGGATGGGTCTGGGCGCCGGTCACCAAGGCCCTCGTGCCGTTTCTGCTCTCGGCACCGCTCTGCCTCGCGGCGCTGGTGGCGCTGGCCAGCGGCAACGTCGAGCGGCTCGTGTTGACCGGCGGGGGGTTGGCGTGCCTCTGGGGTGCCGGCGTCCTCGCCTGGCGCGCACTGGTGGCCGAGGCCCGGTATTTCCTGGGTGAGCGGTTGGACCCTCCTGTCGTGCCTTTCAAGCTCGTGGGCGCGCTGCTCACGGCAACCGGCGCGGCGCTGGCTGCGGCGGCAGGGGGGCATGGCGTGGCCAGTGCCGTGGTCTTTGCGGCGCTCGCCGGGCTTGGTTCGCTGGCGTTCTTCGGACGCGACCTCCGGCCGCCTCGCATCAACGTGGCGCCCGCTGAAGGAGTCGATCGCGCGAGCGTCACCATGCAGCTCAAGCGAGCCTACGGACGGGTGCGCGGCATCGAAGCCGCGGCGCAGGGTATTGCCGTGCCCGAGTTCGGTGAGCGGTTGGGGCGCATCACTGGAATCGGCCGGAGCATCCTGGGCGAGATCGAGCGCGATCCGCGCGACGCGGCGCGGGCGCGCCGGTTCCTCAACCTGTATCTCGACAGTGCGGAGCGCGTCACGGTGGAATACGCCCGCACGCACCACCAGGTTCGCAGCCGGCCGCTCGAGGAGAACTTCCGTCAGCTGCTGATCGACATGGAGCAGACGTTCACGGACCAACACCGGAAGCTCGTGGAGCACGACGCGTTGTCGCTGGACGTGGAGATCGAAGTGTTGAACGCGCGCCTCAGGCGCGAGGGTATCGGCTGAGGGATTCGCGCGCGTGTGGTCCTCATCATGAGCACCTGAAGACGATTGAACGCGTGCAACCCGCGTCTGGGTCGGCGCCATCCGACCCGCCGCTCCGGTCGTCGTAGTACGAGATTCGCGTGTCGGGCCACAGAGCGGCTCGATCCGGAGACACGAAAATGACACAGATCGATACGCCCCCCACCGCCGAGGCCGCGCTCGCCCCCACCTCGGTTGCACCCCCGGCGGATATCGTGGCCTATGGGGCTGCCAATCCCGAACGGCGCGCCGAGATCGAGCGGGCGATGGGCGAGATCGAGCTCGCCGACAGCGCCTCGATCCTGTTCTTTGGCACGGCCGCGCAGGATGAAGTGACCACGGTGGCCGACGAGATGCTCGAGGGTGTGCGTAACAAGGACACCGGACCGGCCGGTCAGGCGCTGAACGAGATGGTCACGACGTTGCGGGGGCTGCCCGTCGAGGAACTCGACCCGAAGAAGCGGCGTGGTCTCCTCGCGCGCCTCTTCGGTAAGACGAGGCCGATCGCGAAGGTGCTGCAGCAGTACGAGCAGGTTCGCGCACAGGTCGACGCCATCAGTAATCGTCTCGACGTGCATACGAGCACGCTGATGAAGGACATCGCGATGCTCGATCGGCTGTACGAGAAGACACTGGATTACTTCAAGCGGTTGGCCATCTACATCGCAGCCGGCGACGAGCGGTTGAGGCGGCTCGATACCGAGATTCTGCCGGCCCTCGCCAAGGAGGCCCAGGCGAGCGGGGACGTGCTCAAGGCGCAGGATCTTCGCGATCTTCGTGCGAAGCGCGACGATCTCGAGCGGCGCGTGCACGATCTGAAGCTCACGCGTCACGTGACGCTGCAGAGCCTCCCCTCGATCCGCCTCGTGCAGCAGAACGACAAGGCGCTCGTCGGCAAGATCGCCTCGACGATGGCCAATACGATTCCATTGTGGCGGCAGCAGCTGGCGATGGGCATCACGATCGCACGGTCGGCGGAGGCCGGGGACACGCTCAAGAAGGCCACGGATCTGACGAACGAACTGCTCACCGCCAACGCCGAGACGCTGCGCAGCTCCACGGAAACCATCCGCACGCAGATCGAACGGGGCATCGTGGATATCGACGCCGTCAAGCGGGCGAACGACGCGCTCATTGCCACCATCAACGACGCCATTCGCATTGCCGACGACGGCAAGCGCCAGCGCGTGGAAGCGGAGAAGCAGCTCGTCGCCTGCGAGGCGGAGTTGAAGGAGGCGTTGCTGGCGGCGCGCGCCCGTGCACAGCCAGCGCGATGAGCCGGGCTCTCGTGGCAGCTCGCTCAGAGGCGCGCACACGTCGTCGTGACGTCACAGGCCGGCTGAAAGCCGGCCCCCCCCCGAGTCAACCACCGTACGTGGGGGGGCACCTTCCCCCTCCGCATGAAAGCTCCGGGGGACCGCCGTAGCCTTGGCGAAGGCGGTAAGGTGGCCCCGGGGAGCCGCTTCAGAAGTCGATCTGCAGTCCCAGCTTCAAGAGACGGCCGTGAAGGATCTGCGTGGGTCGCTGCCACGCCGGTCCGAACGAGTTGTTGTGGTTCAGGACGGGACTTGCATTGAGCGCGTTGTACAGGTCCACGAGCCCTTGAATGCGGCGGCCCTGACCGATCCCGACGCTCTTGGCGAAGCGCAGGTCGAGCTGGTTCAGCCGGTCGCCGTAGAGCGTGCCGGGCGCGATGAGCGGGACCGTGGCGGTACCGGTGGAGAGGTTGCGGCCGAGCGAACCGACGGCGGCCGCGTTCGCGATGACGTAGTTCGCCAGGACCTGCGGCCCTGGCAGACTCTGGAACGTCGCGCTCGCGCTCACCCCTGCCGGCAGCGGCACCACGGTGAGCAGTTTCACCTGGGTCTGGAACGGCGGCTCGACCCGGCAGTTCAGGAGCTGCTGCGGCGAGTTCACGACGAAGCAATTGTCGGTCAACACGCGGCCGGTGCTCGTGCCGCCGGAGAGGACGATGCCGTTCGGCAGGCGGGCGTTGAGGCTGAGGTCCACACCGTCGTAGATCTCGCGCTGCTTCCCGTAGTCGTTCGACATGGTCACGACGTTGTTGGAGAGAAACGCGACGGCCGGCCGCACGTCGAACAGCCCGCAGAGGGAGTAGCCGCCTCCGCCCGGCAGCCGAGCATCCGTCGGCGCCGTAATGCAATAGGGGTCGTAGTCGGCTGGCGTATGCTCCAGGTTGTCCGTGATCCGGAAGTTCCCGTACCATCGGCGATGGTAGCCGGCATTGATGGACACCCTCGGCACCAGTTCGTGCTGGATCGACGCCGAGGTCTCCCAGTTGTAGCCCCGCGTCGTCAGTGCTTCGTCCGCGTAGCGTGAGCTGATGATGCTCTGGCCGAAGTTGACGTTCTGCAACGGACCGAGCTCGCTATCCTGCGCCATGAAGTCGCCGTTGACGTCGGTCCAGTTCCGGAATGCCGCCGACACGATGGCCCCGGCCGGGTTGGCCAGCCGCGTAAAGGTGGTGAGGTTGGGCCCTTCGACGTACCGACCGAGGCTCACCTTGAGCGCGGTGCGGCCGTCGCCCCACAGGTCGAACGAGGCACCCAGCCGCGGGGACACATCCTTCCAGTTCGGCACGTCGTGAACGGCCGGGAACGTGACCTGGCGCGTCGGTACCTGCGGACCGGGTCCGAGCACGTGCTCCGGCACGTAGCTGTTCAGATAGTCGAAGCGTACGCCCGCGTTGATCGTCAGCCGGCGGATGGTCCACTGGTCCTGCACGAACAGGCCGATGTTCGCCTTGGTGATCTCCCGGAATTCGAGCGGCGTCGCCACCACCTGGACACGGTTCGGCACGCCGTTCAACAGCTGCAGGCTCCTGATACCACCGTTCGCGACGTCGCGCGTGACGTATGACGTGGCGCGCATGAAGGTCATGCCCGCCTTCACGGCATGGGACCCGGTGACGTACGACGCGGCGAACCGGGTGTTGAAGTTGTGGCTGCCGTTGTGCCCCACCTCGCCCGCATGGTTCCCCCAGCTGATGCCCGTCGATCGTTCCAGGAAGGCCGGCGCGTTCGGGTCGATGTAGGGCTGCCGGAAGAAGTGATAGTTCTTGTTGGCGAATGCCGCTCCCGCCTCGAAGAGCAGGCGCGAGGTGAGCGGCGAGCTCCAGCCCGCCTGGGAGAGATAGCTCGGGCGGGCGTTGTAGTGGATGGCCGCGTCGGGCGCCTGGAGCCGGCTGGCCGCGCCGATCCCGTAGAAGTGGTCGCGGATCTGCCGGTTGTTCTGCTGCTGCGCGGTGATCTTGTGCGCGGGCGCCGCCTGCCACGTCAGACGCAGGCTCGCGTTGCCATCCGTGTCTCCTTCGAATGCGGGACGACTGAGGTCCGCCTCGTACCGGTGGGGGACCGGGCTCCCGTTGTAGAACATTCCCGCAATCGTCTGCTCGGTCTTCCAGGCGCGAACCGATCCGAAGAACCACAGCCGATCCTGAACGATGGGACCGCCGAGGGCGGGGTTGATGTCGTAGATCAGGTTGACCCTGTCGACCGATTGCAATCCGCGGGCGACGAGGTCGCCGCTGAGGTTCTGGCTCTGCAGGCGATTGTTGGTATAGGTGGTGAAGAACGAGCCCCGGAACGTGTTTCCGCCTTCCTTGGGAATGACGTTCGTGCGGACGCCGCCAAGCTCGCTCTCGGCCGACAGCCCGCCAGTCTCGATGCTGATCTCCTGGACCGTGGCGTCGTTGGTGGCGATGGCCGTGAAGCTGCCGCCCCGCCCCTGGCCGTTGTTGTACATCATGCCGTCGTGGAGCAGCTGCATCTCCTGCGGCCGGCTGCCGTGGATGGCAATGGCGGCCGAGCCGTAGACCGTGCCGCCGACATCCTGGCTGATGGTCGTCATGCCGGGAATCAGCACGCCAAGCGTCATTGCCGACTTGGTGCCCACGGGAATGGCGCTGATCACGTCGCGTGTCATGACCTGCTGCGAGACGACGTTCTGCACGTCTACGGTTGGGGCCTGCCCCGTGACCGTGACCGTTTCCTCGAGCGCGCCGACGCGCATGTCGGCGTTCACCGTGGCGGTGAACGACGCCGTCAGCTCGACGCCCTCGCGCCGGAAGGTGTTGAAGCCGGGCAACGTGAACGTCACGGAATAAGTGCCGGGACGCAGATCGACGATCCGGTATATCCCCTGTCCGTCGGTCACGGCGGTCCGGACGCGCTCGATGAGCGCGGGACTGGACGCTTCGACGGTCACACCCGGCAGCACGGCGCCGGTCGTGTCGCGAACGACGCCCGAGATCCCACTCCCGCTCTGAGCGAACGCGAATGGCGGGAGCAGCAGCGTCAACACCGCCGCGGCAGCCAGGACTCTTTTCATGTCGATCCCTCCTCCGGCCGACATCCGATGGTGAATTTCTACGACTTACCCGTACAGCGCCAGCTCCGACCGCGAACAGGAGCAGGGCGCGCAAAAGCCTAGCACGGCGTACGCGCGCTCCGTATAGCCCAATATAGTGATCCGCGTAGAGTGCCGAACATCCGCAATGACTGAGATAATGCTCAGGTAAGCCACACGGTGAATGAGAGGACTGCGTGACTCCAAACGCCGCGCCGAGACTTCGCCAATTCAATGGATCGGCACAGAGTCTGACCGCCGCCTCCGGGTTGAACTGACGGCCTCGGCACGTCCCCGCCATGATCCTCGAAGCCGTCGCAATTGATTTCATCGACGGACGTGCGGAGCGGCGTGCAATGCGGCTTCAGCAGGCGGCCCGCGCACGCCTCGCCGCCGTGATATCCTGCCGCCGACATGAGGGTCCCACGCCGCTGATGCCCAGGGTGGCCATGCCGTTGCCGGCCTCGTTGCCGCG
>CAZDLW010000230.1:0-9204 GCA_964505975.1 uncultured Bifidobacteriaceae bacterium
GGTCCGTCGACATCCGGCGCGAATACGGCCTTCTGGTGAACGACTCGCTCGTGGTGGCGGCCGCACGCGATGCCGGTGTCGAGCACGTGGCGTCCGCCGATCCCGATTTCGATCGGGTGCAGGGCATAACGCGGTACCGCCCGAGCGACCTCGAGTGAATGCCCTTCAGGAACTCCGTGGACCCCAGTGAACCTTGGAACCCTGGAAACCTTGTGACCGCTACTGCGCCGTCGTCTCCTTCCCCCGATCCTTCTTCAGACACTTGTCGTACCAGGCGAGGATGCGCTGCTCGAAGTCGACGCTCTCGTCGACGCTATTCGGCGGCCGATGCCCGCCGTTGACGTAGCGCACCCACTCCACGTCCTTCCCGAGCTGTGCACCCCCGGGCCGGGCTGTGAACCGCGCCGTCGCAAGAGCGCCTCGTCTGCGCCGTGCCCGGGGGGAACGACGTCGTACAAGGGGTGATCGGTTAACCTTCGCAGGCGGAGCCTGGAGGCGATTAGGGCGAGTAGGGCGTTCGTCGTTCTGATCGTCCCAATGGAGTCAGCGACGCGTTCGTCGTCGGTCGTGTCGCCGTCTCGCCGCTGAGTGCCGAATTCGGTAGCGCGGGCGGCACCGGTCCCGTTGATGTGTCGTTCGTCTACCCGGGCACTGCGTGGTCGGCAGCAAGCAACCATCCCTGGATCACCAGTACCAATCAGAGCAACGCCAACGGCAACGGCACCGTCACGTTCGGCGTCGCGGCGAACCCGACTGGCTCGCCACGGGCCGGCACGGTCAGCGTTGGCCACGCGATTCGACGATCGGACCGCGGCGGGCCCACCGCCCCCAGCGCGATGCAGACTGGCGGCGGGATGCGTGAAGGTGCACCCCCGGAGATGATGACGTCGTGGAGGTGTCCCCTGCGGTGGTCCGCCCCCAGGTTCAGCGGCCATCGCCACGCCCTGCCGGGTCCGTGGCACAGGCCCTGACCTCTGGATCAGAGGGGTGTCGTTTCCTGCCCGGCGCGGTAGTCCGGTGCGTCCCTGGCAACCTGTTCGTCCTTCAGAGCCGGCGAGTCACGATTCGCGATGTGACCTCTCATCACGACTGCTTCAGCGGCATCATGTTGAACCAGGTCACCGACAGCAGGGTCGAACGCAGCGTCTCCGTCAGGAACGCAGTCGCCTCGGGAAACATTCCCTGCGGTCGGGTAGACGATCCCCGTCCCTCCTGAACGGCGCGGGCGAGGAGCCGCCACCGCACGACGCGAACGGTCCGAGGGGTCATCGGAACCAGCCAGAGGAAGCCGACGACATCGGTCAGGATCCCGGGGGACGCCGACCACCGGGATGGTCAGTAGACCTCGCGCAGTCTCCTGCTCACCGGTGTTCGCCAGATTGCACGTGGACCGGCGTGAGATCTCGAGATCCGCAAGGATCGTGTGGGTTCGACCCCCACCCCCGGCACCACGACCACGCGAGGGTCTTCCGCGCTCGGCACCCGGGAATTGCCATGTATTACATCGTTGACAGCACCAAACCCTTCGAGGAGGCCTCGACCGACGTGCAGACCACCGTGGCCCGCCACGGCTTCGGCGTGCTCCACGGTGCACGACATCGGGGCGACGCTGCGCGCCAAAGGCGTCGCGTTCGAGGAGCAGTGCCACATCTTCGAGGTGTGCAACCCGGCACAGGCGTCGAAGGTGCTCGCCGCGGACATGCGCCTGAGCATGGCGCTGCCCTGCCGCCTGACGGCCCCCAGCCGAGCTGCAGCGCGAGCACCCATGCCAGCGGGATCTGCCAGACCCGGAAGCAGCCGAAGTTCAGCCACGTGGGCGTCGACGGATCGCCCGCCCCGTTGAACGCCTGCGTTAGCACCAGCTTGTAGGCGAAGAACAGGAACCCGGAGCTGACGATGCGAAGGCAGGTTACGGCGTGAGCGGCGATGGCGGCGTCGGCCGTGAACACCTCGGCAATCGCCAGCCGCCACGTCGTCCTGATTTCGGTCGACGGGCTGCATCCGGATGCGATCGGCCTGTTCGCCACCCCGACGCTCCAGCGCCTCATGTAGGAGGGGAGCTATACGCCACGGCGAGCACCATCACTCCGAGCAAGACGCTCCCCTCGCACACGTCGATGCTCTCCGGGGAACCGCCGGAACGCCACGGGGTGCTGTGGAATGACGTCCCGCGCGGGCGGCGAGGCACCTTCGAGACACCGACGATTTTCAGTGTGGCCCGATCCGCTGGGTACACGGCCTCGGCGTTTTCAGCAAGTCGAAGGTTCCAGCACCTGCAGCGGCCAGGGACACTCGACGTCTCGCAGACACCCGGTGGACGGTTCGGCCGCTGGTCGAGCGACAGAACCGTGGCGGATGTCGAGGCGCATCTCGAGCGGGCGCGGCCCAAGTCCTGTTCGTGCACCTGACGGATCCGGACCGCGCCGGTCATCGTTCCGGCTGGATGGGGACGGCATACGGACGCGCGGTCACCGCCGCCGATGCGGCCGTCGCGCGACTGCTGGCCGCAGCCGATCGCGCGTACGGTTCAGGAAACTACTCCGTCATCGTGACCGCCGATCACGGTGGCCACGAGCGCGATCACGGAAGCGACGACCCGCGTGACGTCCTGATTCCCTGGATCGCCTGGGGACGCGGTGTCGCACGAGGGCCGCTCGTCGGGCCACCCGTGCGCACGATGGACACGGCGGCGAGCGTTCTCTGGCTGCCTGGCCTGCCCGAGCCTGCAGGGTGGATGGGCGATCGTGCTCGAAGCGTTCGCACACTGATCGCGCCTTTCTACTTATCTACTTGCTTTTCCACTCTTCCACTTCACCCATCCCCTCGCGCCACTTCTACATACCGTTCGTCTCCGTCGCGCGAGACCCGCAGCTCCCAAGGATTGCAGCACACCTCACAATCCTGGACGAACGTGCCCCTGATCTCCGGCTCGAGGTAGATCTCCACCTCTTCACCGCAATACGGACAGGTGATCTGAAACTGTGATTCCACGTCAGTCGCCTCGTGTAGAAGGCGCTCCGGACCCGACGAGCAGCAGCCGGAGGGCGAGTCCGGCCACGAGCACGAGCGTCCCTCTGACCAGAATGGGCAGCGGGAGCGAGAACGCCAGCAGCGTGCAGCTCGCCAGCCCCAGCGCGGGCACGACATCAGGATACAGCTTCGCCTCGAGGGGCATCCTGAGCGCCGCCATGTTGGCGATTCCGTAGTACACGAGGATCGTGAACGACGCGGCAGCGGGAATTTCACGCAGCGTGCCGGTGGCCGCCACGATCGCGGCGATCGCGCCGACCAGGATCACGGCGCGTCTCGGCACGTGATGGCGGGGGTGCATGGAGGCCAGCCAGACAGGCAGATCACCACGGCGCGCCATGGCGAACGTCATGCGCGAGAGCCCCAGCAGCTGCGACAGGATGACACCGAGCATGGCCGTCACGCCCGCCATCGAGACCAGCGGCGCCACCCATGGCACAGGAAATGTCAGCGCCGCCGCGTGAAGCGGCGCACGCGCGCCGGCCATGGCCGAGGCGCCGATGGCGACGAGTGCCACGGCGGAATACAGCAGCACGGCTCCGCCGATGGTGATGCCGTCTCGCCCGCGGGATCACACGCGCGGGATCACCATTACCAATCAGAGCAACGCCAACGGCACCGTCACGTTCGGCGTCGCGGCAAACCCGACGGGCTCGCCACGGGCCGGCACGGTCACCGTTGCCACGCAGACAGTCACGATTAGCACAGACAGGCCGTCTGCCGCCGACAGCGTGTCCGAGGCGAAGCTCTTCCTTGCAATCTTCCCCTCGGTCTTCATGCGCGCGAACCGGAAGGTCTGCTGCCCGCTGTACTGCAGACTGGGGGATCATAGACCATCGAACCGCCCCCCACGCATTCGCCGCCGCCGATCTACACTGACCCATGCCGTTCGTGATGGTCGTCCTCGCTCTCCTTGCGCAAGGGCCGGGTCCGCCAGCCGCGCCGCGAGCCCCGTCGACGGAGGCGGCGACGCTGCCGGCGGAGATCGCGCTCTTCCCGCTTCCCGAGGTTGTGCTCTTTCCCGGCGTGTCGCGCCCGCTTCTCATCTTCGAGCCGCGCTATCGGGAGATGATCGCCGATGCCGTGGAGGGAAACCGTCTCGTGGGCACGGTGCTGCTGCGGCCGGGGTTCGAGAAGGACTATGAAGGGCGGCCGCCTATCCACGACGTCGGGTGTGCCGGTGTCATCGAGCGGCACGAACAACTCCCCGATGGGCGATACGTCATCCTGCTCCGTGGCCTGACGACTTTCAGGATCCTCGGTGAGGTTCCGGGCAAGGGGTATCGCATCGCCCGTATCGAAGGGCGACCCGAGCGGCTGAACGACGAGGAGCGCGGCGCCCTCAGCACGGCGCGGACCCGGATCGAGCAGTTGCTCTTCACGGTGCTGCCGCTCGGCGTGGAGCCGCCGGATCCGTCTCTCGACGATGCGGAGTTCGTCAATGTCGTGGCGCAGAACCTGGGGATGCCCGAGTCTGCGCGACAGGACCTGCTCGAGCGCGACAGCGTGCTCGCGCGGGCTCGGGCGCTCGCCGACCTTCTCGAAACGAGGTAGACACGCGTCCAGCGCCACCCCGGACGGGCACTGATTGGCAGGCAGGTGCACGCGAGGCGCCGCTTCTGGCGAACGCCTGTTTGCTATCTCCCGCTTGTCCGCTCGCCTCAGGAGCCAGTCGCCGTCGCGGCGGGCGCGTCCCTCGGGCCGAGCGACCTACGACGTCGCGCGGAAAAACGTGTCCTCCGCCCGACCATGGGCGACCCGCGCTGGGTCCCCTACCCAGCGCGGCCTTCACGCTGCGGACACGTTTTGTCCCATCGGCGTCGCGCGCGTCGTAGGTCGCTCGGCCCGAGGGACGCGCCCGCCGCCGCTGCAGATCTTCCTGAAGCAAGCGGAGCAGCAGCTGCTGATCTACCAGCCCGACTTGACGTAGGCGTCGCTGACGAAGCGCCGTACCTGTTCGAGCGGCGCGGCGGCCGCGGCAGCGGACTGGTAGGGACCCAGGACGACGGCCGTGAAGCTGCCCTCGAGATTCGGATAGTTGCTGGTATCGACGAGGCTCGCGTCGAAGCCTTCACCCAACAGTCGGGCCTGCGTGCGTCGTGCGTTCGCGGGCTCCGTAAACGAACCGGCAATGACGAACCAGGGAAGGCCGTACCAGAGCTCGAACTGCCCCGCACGCGAGCGCGCTTCGTAGCCGCCCACGAACTCGGTTCTGATGTCGGCAGTTTCGAGCGACTCTTGCAGGATGCGGGTGAGCCGCTCGGCTTCCTCCCGCTCGCTCTCCCTGAAGTATCGCAGTTGCGTGGTGCGGGGGCCGGCAGTCACCGTTTCAATGCCAGGCGCAGCGTACCCGCGCTGCGGCAGGAGTCGCCGGAGCCGTTGCGCGTGCCTCTCCTGCTCCGGGTTGTGCACGTGGATGTACACGAACGGTCTTCCCGCCGCGCCCCCGGGAAGCGCGAGCACAGTGTTCGACGGTTCTTCACGCTGCAGGACCAGGCGCACCTGTTCGTACTTGGCAAGTGCTTCCTGAGCAGTCTTGGCCTCCTGGGCAGCTTCCTCACGGGCCTGCGTGGCGAGCCTCTCCGCTTCGATGGCGGCGTCCCGCGCAGCGGTCGCCTCCCGCGTCTTCATTACGGCAAATGCCGCGGCGCTCAAAGCGAGCACGGTGAGCATCACGGCGATGGCCGTGGCCCATCGCATCATCCGCGCGCGAGCCGCCTGCGCCCGGGCGGCCGCCCGCTCCTGCTCTACCTGCAGCTCCCGCTGTCGCTGGGCCGCCTGCGCCTCCCGCTCTGCTTCGCGGGCATCGCGGCTCTGCTGCAGGAACCCCACAGCGGCGGCAAACCCGGGATGATATTGTTCGGCCCACCGCGTGTTCGGCTTCGTGCGTTCCCACCAGTCCAGCGCAAGCTGCAGCTCCGGATCGCGCCACAGGCTGGCGTGTCCGGCGGCATGCAGCCGCGCCGTCTCCGCGAGCCGTCGATAGCTCGCCGCCGCCTGCGCCTCCTCGTCCGCCCACGTCGCCAGACGTCCCCACACGCGCATCAGGCTCTCGTGCGAGATGTCCACGACGGTGTCGTCGGTCAATGTCTCGTCGGCCGGCGGCATGAGGAACGACCGGCTGGGTTTCCGGAAGACATCGATCACCTGCGCGAGCTCCGCCCGGTCGCACCCGGCCAGCTCGCACAACGCGCGCATCGTCGTTGGCCGGCGCACGCCCCTGGGATCGCTGGCTGTGTCGGTGAGCGCCCTGAACAGCTTCTCGCAGATGTACCGCGGGCGACCCTCGCCGAGCTCGGCGTACGCGCGCTCCGCATGCTGATCCAGCGCACGGGCCATCGTCCCGATGGATTCATAGTGCTCGAGATCCAGTGGTCGGCCCGGCTGTCCGTCGCGATGCCAGCGCGCCCACGTCCGGTTGAGCGCATGCTGCAGAATCGACAACTGGTCCGGATTGTCCCCGACGTCGTTCACGAGCCGCGTCAGCAGCACCGGGCTCATCCGGGCACCTCCAACGGCGACCGGACCGGCAATGGCCGCACGCCGCTCGTCTCGCGTGAGCCGGGGAACGAGGTACTGTCCAGCGTTGATGGCCTCGGCGAGACCGGGGAAATGCGTGCAGTCACCCAGGAAATCCGACCGCATCGTCAGGACGAGGTAGATCGCGCGTTGTGGATGGTGAATGACTTCCAGCAGCAGGTTGACCAGCACGAGCGCATCTTCGTCGGTGGATGGATGCGATCCCTGCGCCGCCGAGCTGCGCAACTGGCGGTAGCGGAACAACTCCTCGAACTGATCGACGACGATCAGCACGTTGATTCCAGGATCCAGCCGCGCCTGATCCACGATGTCGATGAGACCGAGTTTGCTCATACGGAGCGTGGTCTCGACGACGTGGTGCAAGGGGAGGCCCTGGGCGGCGGCGTCGCGTGGGAACAGCACGCCATCACGGGCCAGTGCCTGGGCCATTGATCCGATGGGGTCGCCGCCGGGACGGAACTGCGCCATGCGCCACGCCGACCCTGCGCTGGTCATCAGTCCGCGGTGCAGCGCCGGACGAAGACCGCAGTTCACCAGGGACGACTTGCCGCAGCCGGAGCCGCCAATCACCGCGAGGAAGCGCGTGGTGGCCAGCTTGTCCACCATCGCGTCCACCTGGTTCTCCCGGCCAAAGAACAGGTATTCCTCTTCCTCTCTGAAGGGACGCAGGCCGGGAAAGGGATTGCCGTCCGAGCCCGCGATCACAGCACACCTCCCTCGGAACCGAGGTTCGCAATCAGGGGCGCCAACTGCGTGTCCTGGAATCCCGACAACCCGTCGATCAGGTTGGTCTCCTCCAGATCGACGAGATCCTGTTTGTCATGTGTCGCCGGAGGCGCCAGATACGTGTAGATAGCCGGTGCGCGGTCTGCGCGCAGCGTTTTCATCTTGGTGAGATCGTTGTCCGTCGTGCGCTTCCACGCTTCGTCGCCGGCGCCATAGAAGACGACCACGGCATCGCATGCGGCAAACAGTTTCTGATTTGCGTCGCGCACCGAAGCGGCGCTGCCTTCGAAGGCGGGCAAGACGACTTCGATGCCGCGGTCCTTCAGGGACCGCCGCAGCGGGATCGTGGCTCTCCGATCCTTCTCGTCGCAGATCAGGTATACAAGCCTGACGCCAGGTGTTGCGGCGTCGCGTGGAGACTGATCGTCGGCGGACGGAGCGTCGCGCGTCAGGACGTCGTGAATCGCAGCCTTGAACGCCTCGAACTCTCCGGTGATGAGATCGGCGCCGCGCTGCAGTTCGGCGTCGGTATGCATCGCGTCGATGAACGCCTGCTGGTCGGCCTGGTCTGATCGTGTGCCGGCGGGAAGCCAGACCAGCCGGGGCAATTCACGGTCCCTGCTGTGACGTGCCGCCACCTCGTTCTGGATTACCGTGACGGACTTCTGCGTGGGACCGTCCGGCACGGCCCCGTAGCTGCGACCCACGAGGTGCACCGACACGCCGCACCGCGCGAGCAGCGCATCCACGGCCGCCACGTAGGACGCCTCGTCGTGGAGGGGAAGGCGCTCGTTCGGCACGACCGTGTAGCCGTGCAACTGCAGGTCGGCCTCGAGCCGCTCCCGGTCGTCGCGCCGGTCGTGGCTGCACTCCGCCAGATAGACCGTGGGCCTGGCCGCAGCGGGGGTCGGTCCCGCGGCGGCAGCCTGTGCTTCGAGGCTCTTGAGGAGCTGTGCGACGTCCCAGGCCAGCTTGCCAACCTTGCGGTTGAAGTCCTGAGCGAATCGTTCGCCATATGCCGGATCGAGCTCGAGCGGTGCGCCGTCCTCGAATATGAAGAACTCGTAGCCGAGCAAACGTTTCACGATGTCGGGCAAGGCGTCCTGCGTGTCGATGGGGTTCTTGATGACCTTGAAGATGCGTGCCTTGTTCTCGACCGTCACGCCGCCGGTTCGGTGCGCCTGCTCGCAGAACTCGCGGATCTCGCGCGTGCACCACTCCGATTCCAGATAGCGGGGCGTGAGGATCGACACGAGCATCGCCGTCCGCTCGAACTGATCCAGGATCTCGTCGGCGAACAGGTCGTTGCCGCTCAGCTTCTCGTCGCGCCAGATCTCCGCCTTGCGCCCGAGTCGCATGCTGAGGAGCGCCGACAGCGCCTCGTGAAACCGCGTGATCCAGCCGTGCTGCTGGGGGGTGAGCGGCTGGTTGTCGATGTGCGAGTAGCTGATGAAGAGATGCTTGTCGAACCGCATGGGCACGCCCCAGTGGATAACGTCTGCACGGCCATCCGGGAACAGCTCAATCCTATACCCGTCGCGTTGTACCCGACGCGCATCTTTGCGGTTCCGCGGAGCCGGTAAGTAGACGCAACGTTCATGGATGCTGATTCGCTGCGCTGGAGCGGGGTCGAGCGGCCCGATGGATGGCGTTGATCCGATGCGCCCCGGAGTATGATCGAGTGTCTATGGCCATGATCCGGGGCGTGCCAGGGGAGTTCAGAGCCGGATCGCGGCCACTGTCCCGGAGCTCAGGTGAGTTGCGATGGGGCGGGCTCCTGACGACATCGGGGCCCCCAACGCGCCTGCGCGTTGGGGTGGCGTCGCGCGGTAAAACGCATCCTTCGCCCGCGCTCAGCGACCCGAGCTGGGTCCCGCAACCCAGCTCGGTCCTCACGCTCCGGATGCG
>CAZDLW010000231.1:0-9197 GCA_964505975.1 uncultured Bifidobacteriaceae bacterium
TCGTGCCCTCACTCGCCTTCAATCTGCTGCTCGAGTGTGCCCCGCCGTCGGACGCCGCGCTCGCCGTGGCGCCGCGCCGCCGCGGCAACGAGGCCGCCGCAGTATATTTTCTGTACCCGGCCTTTGGCCGCCTCCTCGCTGGAACCGTGCACGTTCCCTGGCAGGGAGTGCGCGAGGACCCCAAACCTACCGAATCGCATATTCACGACTTCGTGACCGAACTGAATGCGGCGGTTCCAGGATTGAACCTGCGACTCGAGCACGTCGTGCGGGTGTTCGCCGGCCTGCTTCCCGCCGTGGCGAACGGGACGGCCCGCCTGTCGGTGCGGCCGCTGATTGCGTCACATCGGCAGCACGGCGGGCCCGAGGGGTTGTTCAGCGTGTCGGGTGTGAAGTTCACGACGGCGAGGCTCGTTGCCGAGCGGGTGCTGGCCCTGCTGGCGAGGCGGGTTGGGTCGTTGCCGGTCACTCCCCAGTGCGCTCGGCCGCTGCGGTCACAGATTCTCGATCTCGAAGGTCCAGCTCCGCGTATGCTGGAGGCCAAGGAGGTAGCGGCGTTGAAGCTGTTGATGAACGAGGAATCGGTCATGACGCTCGAGGATCTCCTGTATCGACGCACGAACTGGGCGCTCGCCGACAACGACGCGAACGCGTTGCGCCGGCGAATCTCGAGCGTGCTCGCCTGGCGCGATGAGCCCGGAGAGGCGCATCGAGATGCGCAACGAGGCGCAGCCGGAACGGCTGTTTCGATGTGATGGCTCAGTCCTGCGAGATTCCCCCCCTGCAGGCAGTGAGCCACAACGGCACACCATGGCAGCTCAAGATGTTCAGCCGCACGTTGAAGAAAAAACTGCGCCTGGGCGTGCTGCGCAGCATGCTCGGGGCGGTCGACGGTCAGCACTGCCTGCTGGTGACGTGCGGCGACAACAACGGCGCCATCAATTACCAGTTCAGAGGCGTTGGAGGCCGCTGGTCCTGGGCGGAGTGCGAGAGCGTGAGCATACGAGAGATGACCATGCTGCTCGGCGAGGATGTCACGCACGTGAACCCGTGTCGCCTTCCGTATTCAGATGGGCAGTTCGATTGCGTGGTGGCCATCGACGTCCATGAGCACCTGCAGAACCCGGACGTGTTCACGTGCGAGATACGGCGGGTGCTGAAGACGGGCGGGCGTGCGCTCATCACCGTGCCCACGGGCGACCCGCGCAAGCTGGCGAATCGCCTCAAGAACGCCATTGGCATGACGCGGGAGAAGTACGGACATGTCCGTGATGGTTTCAGTATCGCGGAGCTGTCCTCGCTGATGCGCCAAGCCCATCTCGAGCCGCATCGCGCGGTCACCTTTTCGCGCTTCTTCACCGAGCTTTTGGAGCTCGGCATCAACTACGTCTACGTGCAGAAGCTCGCGAAGCGGAGCGACACACCAGTACGCGCCGGAACCATTGCCCCGGCCACGTCGGAGCAGCTGCGGTCGGTTCGGACGACCTACTGGCTGTACTCCTCGATCTACCCGCTGGTCTGGGGCGTGTCCCAGCTCGATCGGCTCCTCCCCTTCACGTCCGGGTACGTCGTCGTTGTCGAAGGCACGAAGGGGGCATGAGCCGCGAGACATGCGTGGTCACGGGCGCGGGCGGCTTCATCGGCTATCACCTGGCCAACGCCCTGGCGCAGGACGGACGGCACGTCGTGGGGGTCGATCTGCAGTTTCCGAGCTCGCAAGGCATGCTCGGCCCGCCGCGGTTCTCGCCGATCACAGCCGACTTCCGTGACTGCGCCGCGATGCAACGTGCCCTGGCGGGCGCCGGCGTCGTGTTTCACCTGGCGAGCGCCCACCTCCAGCAGAGCTGGCCGGCATCGGAGTACTGGGACGTGAATGTGCGCTGCCTGCCCGCGCTGCTGCGGCTGGCGCGCGACAGCGGCGTCTCTCGCTTCGTTCACACGAGCTCCGTCGGCATCTATGGAGACGTTGGGTCGACGCCGGCCACCGAGACCACGTGCCCGAGACCCCAATCGGTGTACGGCGAAACGAAGCTTGCAGGTGAGCAGGTCGTCCTCGACTTCGGTCGCAAGCACGGCTTCGAGGTCGTGGTGTTGCGGCCGGCCTGGGTATACGGGCCGGGCTGCCCGCGGACGGCACGGTTGTGTCGCGCCTTGCGCGCACGGCGGTTCTTCATGATCGGGCGCGGTCGCAATCTCCGGCAACCGCTCTACGTCGACGACATGATCGAAGCGTTCCGCCTGGCCGCGATTAGACCTGCCGCGGGGGAAGTGTTGTTGATCGCCGGTGAGCACGCGGTGACGACCCAGGAACTGGTCGATGCCTTCTGCGCCGCGTTTGGGCTTCCGCGGCCCCCCGTCCGGATCCCCTATTCGATCGGCATCGCGGCCACCGTGTGCGTCGAGTCCATCTGCCGCCTCATCGGCCGTGAGCCGCCGATGTCACGGCGGACCCTGGAGTTCTTCGACACGAACAGCGTCTTCGATATCTCACGTGCTCGCGCCGTGCTCGGATTCGCCCCGCGATACTCATTGCCGATGGGGCTCGCGGCGACACGCGATCGGATTGGAGAGGGATGAGTCCGGACGGTGAGGTGGACGGCGCCGCCAGCGCTTCGGCCGGTGGGCAGGAACGACCGCAAGGAGCGGCCGGCGTCAGAGCTGATGCTGGACGAATGCCTTCAGCTCGGCGAATCCTCGTGACCGGTGGGACGGGATTCACCGGCGGCAACCTCTGCCGGCGCCTGGCCCGCGACGGTCATTTCGTTCGTGCTCTGGTTCGCGATCCGGTCCGAGCCGGCGCATTGTGCTCCCATGGCGTCGAGCTCGCGATGGGTGACCTGCGCGATGCCGCGTCGCTGCGGCAGGCCGTCGAGGAGATCGAGATTGTCTATCACATCGCGAGCCTCTTCCGTCCCGAGAACGTCTCCCGTCGCGATATGTGGGAAGTGAATGTCGAGGGGACGAAGGCGCTGCTGGATGCCGCCGCCGGCGCTGGTGTCAAGCGTTTCGTGCACTGCAGCACGGCTGGCGTCCATGGAGGCATCGAGCATCCTCCGGCCACCGAGGAGACGCCCTACGGCCCTGGAGACTACTACCAGGAGTCGAAGACCGAGGGCGAACGTATCGCGCTGAGGTACATGGCAGAAGGCCGGCTGCCCCTCGTCGTGTTCCGTCCTGCCGGCATCTACGGACCTGGCGATGAGCGCTTTCTCAAGCTGGTGAAGGCCATCTATCACCGGCGATTCGTCATGCTCGGCTCCGGCGCCGTACAGTATCAGATGGTCTTCATCGAGGATCTGATCGACGGCATTCTGCTGTGCGGCACCAGCGGGAGAGCCCCGGGGAACGTCTATCTGTTGACTGGTGACGCACCGGTGACGCTGAACCAGCTGGTCAGCAGCATTGCGGCCGTGCTGAACGTGCCCGCACCGCACTGGCATTTCCCGGTCACTCCCGTATACGTCGCCGGTGTTCTGTGCGAGATGTTGCTCAAGCCGCTGGGGATCAACCCGCCGCTCTATCGCCGCCGCGTGGATTTCTTCCGCAAGACCAGGGCGTTCGATATCTCCAAGGCCCGGCGCGAGCTGGGATTCCATCCGAACACGGCTCTTCAGGCGGGCATCAAGGCGACCGTGGATTGGTACCGCCATGTTGGCTGGCTCTGACGCTCCGGCCTCCGATGACTTCTGACACGAGCGCGCGAATCAGAAGACGAGTCGATAAGCCGTCTCTCGTCGACGCTCTGGCAACCACCAGCGGTTCGGGCCTGAAGAGATACCGTGCAAAGTGCGTCGGATCGGAAGGCATTGCTCGCTTTCTGTCGTACGAGCTCGTCACCTCGCTCCTGGGAAGCTGTCCCGGAGGACTGGGCTATTTCCTCCGAAAGGCGTTCTACCCGCACTTGCTCAGACGGGTCGGCAGCGGAATCATTCTCGGGAAGGGCCTCACGCTCAGACATCCGAGCAAGATTACCCTCGGTGCCCGCGTTGCGATCGATGACTACGGACTGTTGGACGCGAGCGGGGCGGCCGACGGTGAAGGCATTGTCATCGGTGACGAAGTCATCATCTCCAGGAACTGCGTCGTTCAGGCCAAACTCGCGCCCGTGACGATCGGACGGCACACGGATATCGGCTGCAACTGCACGGTCTCGTCCATTTCCGGCGTACATATCGGCGAATCAGTCCTGATGGGGGCGAATTGCTACGTGGGCGGTGCCCGATACATTGCGGATCGCCCCGACATACCGATGATGCAGCAAGGCGCCTACACCGAGGGGCCGGTGACCATCGGAGACGATGTCTGGCTCGGGGCCGGCGTCACCGTCATCGATGGCGTCACGATCGGACGCGGATGCATTGTCGGAGCGGGTGCGGTCGTGACACAGGACCTTCCGGACTATGCCGTGGCAGTCGGCGTTCCCGCCAGGATCATCAGGAGCCGCCTGGACCGGCCGACGTCCTGATATGCGTCGTGTGCCGCATCGGCGCCGGGCACTTCTCTGGCCACGAGGAGCTTCCCGTTGAAGTCCATCAATGTCCTGCATGTCATCGACAAGCTCTCGATGGACGGGGTGAACCCGAGCAGCTGCGCCAAGCTGCTCGTCAGTTGGTCCGAACACCTGAGTGTCGGCCGCGACTGTCGCATGAGTGTGTGTACGCTGAGAGACCCCGATCTGGGAGGGGCATATCTGGAACAGAGAGGGATGACGGTCCATTATCTTCCCTTCGGGAAATACTCGCCGCGAAACGTCAACGGGATATTGCGTCTCATTCAACGTCAAGCGCCAGACATCCTCCATCTGCACGGGTACAGTGCGGCCAACTTCGGCCGGCTCGCGGCACGCCGGGCCGGCATAGTCAATGTGGTCCATGAACACGCCGTCCTGCCAGCACAGCCCCATCAATATGTGGCCGATTTCCTGCTTCGGCCTCTGACCGATTCGGCGGTCGCGGTGAGCTCGAACGTCCGCGACTTCATGATTCGTACGCGGCACATCCCGCGAACGAAGATTCGTGTCGTGCCGAATGGCGTCGATCTCACGGAATTCTGCCCGACGGAAGTGCGTGACGTCGCGGCCAGACGACGTCAGCGGGGGCTGCCTGAACGAGCGCGTCTGGTCGGCACGGTGACTCGCTTCAGGGCCGAGAAGGGGACCGAGTTTCTTCTTCGTGCCGCACCCGAGGTGCTCAACCGCTGCACCGATACGATCTTCGTGATCCTGGGTGACGGTCCGCTCAAGCCGGATCTCGAGCGGCTGGCGGTGGATCTGGGCATCCGGGAATCCGTGAGATTCGTTGGATTCCAGCGTGACGTCCCCGAATGGTTATCGATGTTCGACGTGAACGTGATCCCGTCGCTGACGGAAGGGTTTCCATTGTCCCTGATCGAGGCCATGGCTGCAGGAAACGCGGTCGTGGCTTCGGCCGTAGGCGCGATCGGCGAGGTTGCGGACGATGGACGTACCGCTCTCCTGGTCCCTCCAAAGGATCCCGCTCGATTGGCGGCGAAGATCGTACACCTCCTTACGCACCCGGACGTGGCCGCCAGCCTGTCGGCGTCGGCACAGGAAGCGAGCCGCAAGTACGACGCGCAGTCGAGTGCGGCGGCCCTTCGAGAGCTGTACACCCAGTTGGTGAACGGCCGAGCGTGAAGACGGAACGGCTGATCGTGGGTGCCCCGGCTTGTCCCCAGACCCAGATCGTCACGAATGCCCCCCGTTCCTGGCGCGGCGCTTCGAATTGCTCGCCGACGCTCGTGAGACGGAGGATGGTGTCATGAGCTGGCCTCGGGTCGGCAAACTGATCGCGATCCTGAGCCTCGCGACAGGATGCATGAACGTGCCGGCCGAGCGCGTGACGGAACAGGTATTCGCTGTCGGTATGCACGGCGCTGCAGCCGATGCCACGTACCCGGATCTCGGACGCGCGCTCGCCGCCGTGACCGGCCCGACACACGTGATCCTCGGTCCCGGCAGGCATGTCGTCCGCAATCCGGTGGTGCTGCGCGAGCGAGGCGTGCGGCTCGTCGGGCAGGGGGCCAGCCAGACCACCATCGTCCCACTCAACCCCGCTCAGGAGGTATTCAGGGTCGAGGCGTCGGACGTGTCGATAGAGAACTTGCAGATCGTCGCCCGCACGCCCGGAATGGCGGCGCCGGCGACGTTCGGTGTGCTCTTCGACCGAGACGTGGCACGCTGCGCCGTGCGTGGCGTGCGGATTCAGGACACGGGGGCGTCGGCCGTACTGGGTGAGCGCGTCGACGATTGCGTCGTCAGCGACAACCGGATCTTTCGCTCGGGTGATGACGGTATTCAACTCCGCGGCCGTGCGATCACCGTCGCCCGCAACTGGATCATCGGCTACTTCGACGAAGCCATCGATCTCGCCGGCAGTGGCGCTATCGTGGTCGCAGACAACCTGGTGGCTGGTGGCCGGATCGGGATCACGGTCGCCGGTGAGGCGGCAACCGTCGTCACGGGCAATGACGTCGCCGATCATGTCGAAGGCGGCATGCACATCCAGGCGGACGGTGGAGTCGTGCGCGGCAACCGGATTCTGAACGCCGGGCTAATCGGGTACGTCCTGGAGTCGCCGCGCGACGTGGTGGCCAATGTGACGATCGGCCAACAGGACACGGGAATGCACATCCTCGGCATGCGGGGAGGGCGCTTCTCTTCGAATCTCGCCGTTGCGCGCGACGTGGCGTTCGCCTTGGTCGACAGCCGGCCATCCGATTTTCGCGACAATCGCTATTGCGGAGCGCTCACCGGCTGGAGTGGCGACGAATCCCTGGCTGCTGCGGCGGCGCTGATGGAAGACTGTCCCCAGGGCGGAGGTCCCGTCGATGGATTTCAGGTGGCGGCGGCTGACCGCGGCATCCTGGACGAGGTCGAGGGTCACCCGTTCACGATAGCCGGCGTGCCGGTCCGTGTGTCGGCCGTCTCGGAGGGCGATAGAGAATTCGCGCGCTATCTCGAACAGTTCCTGGAGCGGTGGAACCCCGGCTATCTCTCGATCGAGGTCGACGGCACGACGATGCACAGCGACATCACGGCGGAGCTGCACGCGATTCTGCGCGGGGCCGATCCCCTCGCGATAGGGCTGGTCCGCTGGCCGATGCGGAGATTTCACTGGGCGACCGGCAGCCGGTATCCCTTGTGGCACCTGCGCGTGGCGGGGATCCCGGTGGCCATCGTCTCGTACAGCGATCGCGGAGCCGGCGCCACAATCCGGTTTCTGACGAACGGCCGGCTCGGTGCTGTGGCGCGTGCGGGATTTGCTGCGGAGCGGGCCGGTGTGGGGTTACGAAACACCTATCGCTCGTGGAGCAGGTATGCCGAGACTGGCCTTCGAAATGCCTACCGGGCGTGGAGACGATGGCGGGCGCCGCAATCCCTGATGGTCTTCCCACGGCTTCGCACATGACGTCGTCACGGCGCCCGACCCATGTGACCAACGCATCATGATCTGTGGTGTCCTGACCAAGAACGGCGCCGAGCCGGATGCGACGATCATCGAGCGGATGCTGCGCGGCGCCGAGCCTGAAGGCGGCCAGGTGACGATGGCCCTTCATCGCGGCGTGGCCCTGGGCTGCGTTGGAAACGACGCGGCGACCTCCACGCGCCGGGGGCCGGGCATCGCGTGCGACGCGCCGTCAGGGCGATATGCGCTCTGGCAGGGCGACATCTACAATCGCGTCGAGATCCTCCGCGACCTCGGCGTCACAGGCAGCGAGTCGCGGCAAATCACGAGCCCGGACATCCTGCTCCGCCTGTACGATGCGTACGGCGCGTCGTGTGTCGAGAAGATCAACGGGTCCTTCGTCTTCGTTCTCTGCGACACGGCGCGACACGAGGCGCTGCTGGCACGCGATCGCTTCGGCGTCGAGACGCTCTACTACCATGACGGGCCGCAGGCGGTGATCTTTGCGTCACGGGTGCGTGCCATTCTCGCGCATCCGGAGGTCCGATCCGAGCTCGACCGGCGGGCGCTGCGACGATTTCTCGTCTTCGGCTTCAACCCGGCGTGGGACACCTTCTTTCACGGCATCAGGAAGGTTCGTCCGGGCCACTTGCTGACCTCCGATGGTCACCGCCTGACGGACAGCCGATACTGGTACCTTTCGTTTCGTGAGGTTCAGCAGAAGCCGGTGTCCGAGTACTGCCGGGACATCGTCGACCTGATGCGCGATTCGATTCGATTGAGGCTCCAGGATTCCGGCGCTCTTGGCGTCTTTCTGAGCGGCGGCATGGACTCCAGCAGTATCGCGGGCCTCACGCGGGAGCTCTCCAGCGCGCCCCTCGTCACCTTCTCCTATCGCTGTCTGGGACGGTCGTTCGACGAATCCCACTACGCGCGCATCATGGCCGCCCATTGTGGCGCCGAGCACCACGAGGTCGTCTTTCGTCCGGGCGACGTCCGGCAGATGGAGTCGATGGTGACGCGGATGGATGAGCCGCTGTGCAATGCGGCCATCACCGTTGCCACGGTCCTGCTGGGCCAGTCGGCGCGGGGAGCGGTCGATCGTGTCTTCTCCGGTGACGGCGGAGACGAGCTGTTCGGCGGCCATCCCGTGTACGCGGCCGACCGCATCGCTTCGACGTTCGAGCGCGTGCCCGCGATCGTCCGGCGCCCGTTCCTGGCATTGTTGCGCCGCCTTCCGGACTCGGATCAGAAGCTGAATCTGACGGTGAAGCTCAAACGCTTCGCCGAGAGCAGCCGATATCCCAAAGAGTTGGGTACGTACCGCTGGCGTATTCAGTACGGCCCCGCCGAACTGGAGCAGATGCTCGCCAATGGAGACGCACTCACGCGTGACGATGGCGAACTGTTTGGCGATCTCGAGGATCTGTTCGCTGAAGCAGACGGGACGGACGGGCTGAGCCGGTCGCTCTACGTCGACACGGTGACCGAGGTCGGCTTCTACCTCAGGCGCATGGACCTGATACGTGCGTACAACGTCACTCCTGTCTTCCCGCTGCTCGATCATCGGCTGTTCGAATACGCGGCCGGCATTCCCTCGCGCCTGAAATTTCGTGATGCCGCGAACACGAAATACATCCAGCACCGGGCGATGGAGGGCGTTCTGCCGAACGAAATCGTTCATCGAACGGACAAGCTCGGGCACTCCATTCCGCTGAAAAACTGGCTGCGCTCGGACACAACCGTGAAGACGTTCGTTCGTGACGTGCTGCT
>CAZDLW010000232.1:0-2377 GCA_964505975.1 uncultured Bifidobacteriaceae bacterium
CGGCTTTCAGCCTCCGACCCGCGCGACGCGAGGCCGGAGTCGTAGCCGACCGCCCGTCGCGACGGGCGCGTCCCCCGGGGGGCTCCCGACGACGTCGCGCGGAAAAACGCGTCCTCCACCAGACGATGCGCGACCCGCGCTGGGTCCCCCACCCAGCGCGGCCTTCACGCTGCGGACGCGTTTTGCCTGGTTTGTGTCGCGCGAGTCGTGGGTCGCTCGCCCCGGGGGGACGCGCCCGCCGCTCACGCAGGCGGAGCCTGGATTCGGGCTGGAGCTCGGAAGGCATGGTCTGCCAGGTGCCTGTCGAGCGCACCGGAAGTTCTGGCAGGGAGGCAAGAGAAAAGTCCACTCAACGGTGGACTAAGCACCAGGGAAATTGTGGAAACAAAGGCGTTTGCAGATTCGCCAAGTCATTCACCTCTTGAGATATAGACGACCCGGCAGACTGGCGACTCGTGCGTGGCAGTGCCGTTGCTCAAGTGAAAGGACAAGTTCGTTGCGCCGCGCAAAACGCTTGTGAGGACGTGATTTCGCCCTCGTGCGCGTTTGAGAGTCGGGCAACGCGTCACGTCACGCCGGCCAAGGCCTGGAGACAGGGACGCACCGGCAGGATGGAAACACATCGAGGGTGACGCGCAGGTTCACACGTGGCAAAGGGCGCGGCGGAACTCACACAGCAGGGCTTAACCAACCGGAACTGACGACACAGGAGAAGCACATGAAGGCATTGGTTGCGCGTTTCGTTCGTGAGGAATCGGGGCAGGACCTCATCGAGTACGGTCTGCTCATCGGCATCATTACCGTCGGCTGCATTGCGGCGATCAGCCTCATCGGCCCCACGGTGCAGGGGTATTTCGACGACCTGAACGCCGCGCTGCCGTAGCGACTACCTGGGCTACGCAGCCCCATGTGTGATGAGGGGATTCGTCCCCTCATCGCCTTTGGACGGGTCGCAGAATGCAGAATGCAGAATTCAGAACGAGAAACCTCGAATGCGCCCGAACCGATGCTATTGCATTCTAAATTCTTCATTCTGCATTCCGATTACTGACCTGTTGGGTGGGCAGGCTATGCGATCAGGATTGGTGCAGCGCTTCGTTCATGACGAGGACGGTCAGGATCTGATCGAGTACGGGCTCCTGGGGGCCATCATCGCCGTGGCCGGCGCGCTCCTCATCCCGACCATCGTCACGAACATGGGCATTGCACTGGGCAACTGGGGGCAGCAGAGTTACGACGCCTGGATTCCGCCGGACCCGGCCGCGCCGTAACGAACCGCTCCCGAAACACAGGAACAGCTCGACGACATGGAATCTGGTTATCTCATCGCCCTCGTGATTGGCTTCGTGGCCTGCATCACGGATCTGCGCAGCCGCCGCATCCCGAATGTGCTGACGTTCGGTGGCGCCGCCGCCGCGCTGATCTTCCACGGCCTGATGCCGCAGGGTCACGGATTGGCCAGCGCTGGGCTCGGCTGGGTGGTGGGGGTGGCTATCTTTTTCATTCCGTTTGCGCTGGGCGGGCTTGGGGCCGGCGACGTGAAGCTGCTCGGAGCGCTCGGTGCGTGGCTTGGACCGGTGGACGCGCTCTGGGTGGCGCTCTATACGGGGGTGGCGGGTGGCGTGCTCGCCGTGGGCGTGGCGCTCGCGCGGGGCTATCTGCGGAAGGCTTTCGCCAACATCTGGCTGCTGCTGATGCACTGGCGTGTGGCGGGCGTGCGGTCGCTGCACGAAGTGTCGCTCGAAGGGAGCGCGGGACCCCGCCTGGCGTACGCACTTCCCATTTTTGCAGGTCTGGTGACAACCGTATGGCTCAGATGAGAGGACTGGTGCGACTTCGGCGGCGGGCGCGCTCGGAGGACGGCGCGGAGTTGATCGAGTTCTCGCTCACGCTGCCGCTGCTGCTGCTCGTCGTGTTGGGCATCATCGAGTTCGGCTTCCTGTTCCAGGAATACGAAGTCGTCACGAACGCCGCGCGCGAGGGCGCGCGCATTGCCGTGCTGCCCCACTACTCGCAGGCCGACGCACAGACACGCGTGACCCAGTACATCACCGCGGGCGGGCTGGACCCGGCGCGCACGACTGTGCTGCCGGTCACCACCCAGAGCGTGCCGGTGGGCGGCGGCTGCGTCTCGGTGATGAACGTCGGCGTGGAGTACACGCATCCGGTGCCCTTTCTCTCGGGAATCACGAGCTACTTCGGCAGTAGCTTCGGCACGATCACGCTGAGAGGGAATTCGAGCATGCGGGCGGAAGCGGCGGCTGCGGTTTGTCCGTAGCACGAGGACCGCGCTGGGTTTCGCGTGCGGGCACATCGGGGACGAGTGAGTGGACAAGCATGGAGTCAGGACGTTACGTCCACGGAGCGACCAAGGAAG
>CAZDLW010000232.1:2477-9098 GCA_964505975.1 uncultured Bifidobacteriaceae bacterium
GACCAAGGAAGTACGTCACGGCGAAGGTGGAGCCGAGCGAGCTCATCGCGGTGGCCGAGGCGCAGAGTTGATTGATTTGGTGAGGTCACGAGCATGAACCGTCAGTCCCGAACCGTCATTGTGGTTGCCGTTGCCCTGGTGGCGGCGGCCATGGCCAGCTACGGCGTGTACCAGGCCGTGAGCAGCATTCCGGAGCGGCAGGTCGAGATTCCCACGCGGTATGCCGTCGTGGCGGCGCAGCAGATGCCGGTGGGCACGATGCTCACGCCCGATGTGGTGAGGCTGGTGCCCTGGCCGGAGCGGAACCCGCTGCAGGGCGGGTTCGCCGAGATTGCGGCGGTCACCAATCGCGGCCTAATCGCGGCCGTCGTGGAGAACGAGCCCATTACGGAGCACAAGCTGGCGCCGGTGGATGCGGGTGCCGGTCTGCCACCGACGATTGCGCAAGGCATGCGCGCCATCTCGGTCAAGGTGAACGAGGTGATTGGCGTTGCAGGCTTCGTGGTGCCGGGCACGCGCGTGGACGTGGTGACGGTAATCGATCGCGGCAACAACCGGGAAGAGACCATCTCGCGCGTGGTGGTCAGCAACGTCCAGGTGCTCAGCGCCGGCACGCGCTACGACCAGGAAGAGGCGCGCGCCGACGGCAAGCCCATCCGAACCACGGTGGTGACGTTGATGGTCACGCCCGAGGACGCGGAACGGGTGGCGCTGGCGCAAGCGGAAGGCCAGCTCATGCTGACGTTGCGCAACCCGCTCGACGTGGAGCCCACCGAGACCACCGGGGTCCGGCGGGCGGCGCTCTTTGCGGGACAGAACCCGCCCACGCCAGCGGCTTCGCCCGCGCGCCCGGCCGTCCGGCGGCCCGCGCCGGAGCCGACCCCCGAGGCCCAGCCGGTGGTGCGTGGTCCCTACCGCGTGGAGACGATTCGCGCGGCCAAGCGAAGTGAAGAGATTGTGAGCGACTAGGTCCGGGCCAGCCAACGGCACCGGGGTTCTCGAGTCGCAACACAAGTGATCTCCGGGTCAGGTTGTCTCCACGAGCGGTAGATGAAGGCGGGCCCGAGAACGGACGACACAACGAGAAGACAGGGGCCTTCCCCCCCAAGGCCGAAGAGCAACGCATCGACAGAAGGTGACGCCGACGATGACCAGATCCAGAGTTCGCTCGAGCACGTGCCTGCGAGCCGCGACGTGCGTGGTGGTGGCGCTCGTCACGGCCGGTTCCGCAGGTCTGCGGGCGCAGCAGGCAGAGATTGAGCGCATATCGCTGACCGCGGGTCGTTCGACCGTGCTGATGACCGGCTTCGACATCACGCGCATTGCGGTCACCGACCCCGCCATTGCCGACGCGCTGGTCGTGCAGGCCCGCGAAGTGTTGATCGACGGCAGGGCTCCAGGAACCGTCAGTCTGATCGTGTGGGGGGCTACCGATCGGCGGCAGTTCGACATCGTCGTGGACCCCGGCATCTCCACGCTCGAGCAGCGCCTCCAGGTGCTCTTCCCGGGCGAGAACATCAACGTGGCCACCAATGGCGACGCAATCATTCTGTCGGGCCGCGTGTCGAGCAACGAGATTGCGCTGCGGGCCGCCGAGATCGCGCAGGCCACTTCGTCGAAGGCGCAGCTCGTGAACCTGCTGCAGCTTCCGGGCGGCATGGGCAGCCAGCAGGTGCTGCTGCAGGTGCGGTTTGCAGAGGTGAGCCGGCGAGCGCTGCTCGAGCTGGGGGCGTCGCTCTTCACCAGTCCCACCGGAATCGGCAACACGCTGGGGCGCACCACGACGCAGCAGTTCGCGGCGCCCATGTTCGAGAACCTGGAGTGGACCAAGTCCGGTGGATTTGGCGGCGACGTGACGAGCGCCAGCGGCGAGTTCACGTTCAGCGACATGCTGAACGTGTTCCTCTTCAGCCAGAAATACGACCTGGGCGCCATGATTCGCGCCCTGCGCGGCCGGGGCCTCTTCCAGAGCCTGGCCGAGCCGAACCTGATTGCCTACAACGGCCAGGAAGCCAGCTTCCTTGCGGGCGGCGAGATTCCCGTGCCGGTGGTGCAGGGCACGACGAACGCCGTGACGGTGGACTGGAAGGAGTTCGGCATCCGGTTGAACTTCCGTCCGACGGTAGCTGGCGACACGATTCGCCTGTGGGTGCGGCCCGAGGTGAGCACGCTGGACTTCCCGAGCGGCATTCTGCTCCAGGGCTTCCGCATCCCCGCGCTCTCCACGCGCCGTGCGGAAACCGAGGTGGAGCTGCGCGACGGCCAGTCGTTCGCCATTGCGGGTCTCCTCAACAACCTGTCGCAGGACGATGTGAATCAGGTGCCGGGACTATCGAGGCTGCCCATCATCGGCCATCTGTTCCGGAGCAAGGCGGAGCGCGCCGAGCAGACGGAGTTGCTGGTGATTGTGACGCCGCAGCTCGTGCGGCCGCTCAACCCGGACGAGGTGCCGCCGCTGCCGACGTTGCAGCAGCGCTTCCTCCCCCGGACGGACGACTTGGGCATGCAGATCCAGGGGGGCGGCGGCCTGACCGACGCGCCGTAGGGCAAAGAGGACCGACATCTCGCGGGATGGGTGGCTTGGACGTGAATGCGTCGCCGTCGGAAAGGCGCCTTCGCCACGGAAGCGCGGCTCCGCAGGCCGGAAAAACGCGGCTGCAGCGACTTGTGACAGCAGGCGTGGGGCCCCAAACACCCCACGCCGGACTCGGCGCTTCCGCAGCGTTTACCCCAAACGCGTCGGCCTGCTTCGAACGCGTTTCCGCAGCGAAGGCACCTTCCCGACCGGCGGATTCATGAGCCGTCGTGATCGACGGCGTACAGTTTGGAGTTGAACGTGAGCACGAAGACACAGAAGCATCGCACGACGCTGAGAGCGCGGATGGCAACCGAACGGGGCGTGTCCCTGATTCAGGTGGCAATCCTGATCTTCATGCTCACCGGCTTCTGCGCGTTCGTGCTCGACAACGGCGTCGTGCTGATGGCGCGCCGGCAGGCGCAGAACGCCGCCGACGCGGGAGCGCTGGCGGGTGCCATTGCGCGGGCTTACGACGAGCGAACGGATCCGCCGGCCGCCAACGGGCAGGCGTATCAGAGCGCTCTGCTGACGGCTCGCGAGAACATCGTGTTCGGTCAGCAGCCAGGGATCAACGTGAGCTGGGAGTGCCCGGCCTACGCCGCAGGGGCGCGCTGTGTCCGTGTCGATGCACTGCGCGACGGCACGGGCGCGCCGGTTGGCCCGCCGCTGCCAAGTTTCTTCGGCGTGCTCTTCGGGATGGACTCGCACCTCGTGCGCGCCACGGCCACGGCATGGGTGGCCTACGGCAACTCGACGAACTGCATGCGGCCGTTTTCCGTGGCGGATCGCTGGGAGGAGCTCGTGGGCGATCCGGACCAGTACGAACACTGGGACCGGTTCGGCAACGAGCTCAACCCGCACGACGTGTACGTGCCGCCAAGCGAAGACGACCCAGGCACGGGCTACACCGTGGAGGACCACTACGGGACCGAGCTCATCCTCAAGGGCGGCAACAATCCCAACTCGAACACGGACCCGATCACTCCGGGCTGGTTCCTCCCTGTGCGGCTGCCCGACGGTTCGGGTGGGTACAGCAGCGGTGCCAACGACTACCGGGCGGCCATCGGCACCTGCATTGGCAACCCGGTGAGCATTGGCGACTACCTGCCCACCGAGAACGGCGCCATGATCGGGCCGACCAGCCAGGGCTACAACGATTTGCGAAACCTGGATCCGGGTGCCTATTGGGACCCGAACACGCAGACCGTCGCCGGAAGCTGTGCTCCGGGCTGCGGACCCATCAGCCCGCGCATCGTGCCGATCTCGGTGTTCGACATCGACGAGTTCCAGTACCGCCGCGCCGCCAACGACTGGGACGTGTGTCCCACGGGCGGGCGCTGCATCAGAATAGTCAACATCCTCGGCTTCTTCGTCAGTCACATGTCGGGTCAGGATGTCATCGGCTACCTGATCAACTATCCGGGGGAATTCGGCGTGGGCAGTCCAACGGTGTCGGAGAGCGCCTCGTTCCTCGCGACCATTCAGCTCATTCGGTAACTGCAGTTCGGACGGACCATGATTGTCAGTCTCGTTGAAACCGCCGACCGCCGACCCGCGGAGCTGCTTCGCGCCGCCGGCATGAACGTCGTGTCCATCAGCGCCGGAGACCTGGCGGCCCTTGCCGCTCCGGCGACCCGCCAGCCCGACGTGGTGCTGGTAGACGTGCGCGGGGCCTCGTCGATTCCGCCGGCCATTGCGGCGGTGAGACGGCAGCACCCCGATACCGCGGTGGTCATCCTGGCGTCGGCGCTCGATCCCGCGCTGCTGCTCGAGGCCATGCGCGCTGGCGTCAACGAGGTGGTGGCCGAGCCATTCGAGGCGGAGGATCTCGAGAGCGCGCTCACCCGGGTGGCTGAGCAGGCGCCCGCGGGCGAGACGGGCCGCATCTTCGGCTTCGTCGGCGCCAAGGGGGGCGTGGGGACGACCACGGTGGCGGTGAACATGGCGGCCTCGTTTGGCGCCATCAGCAAGCCCGCCCGCACGCTGCTCATTGATTTGCACCAGTCCGGCGGTGACGCCGCGGTGTTCACCGGCAGCGAGCCGCGTTTTTCCATTGCCGACGCGCTGGCCAACACGCACCGGCTGGATCAGAGCTTCTTCCGCGGACTGGTCACCCAGGTTGCGCCGCATACGGACCTGCTGGCGTCGTCCGACCGCGGCGCGCCAGTCCAGGTGGACACGGAGAAGATGCGGCGGCTCCTGTCGTTTGCCGCCACCGCCTACAAGTACGTGGTCGTCGATCTTCCGCGCTCCGACGGCGCCGTGCTCGATGCGCTGGAGCAACTCCAGGGGATCTTCATCGTCGCCAACCAGGAGCTGGCCACCGTGAAGAGTGCGAGCCGGCTGGCGACGATGCTGCGGCAGCGGTATGGGCGGGACCGGGTCCACGTGGTGCTGAGCCGGTCGGATCGCCAGGCCGACATCGGGCATGCCGACGTGGAAAAGGCCGTCGGCTCCAGCGTCGCGCACACGTTCCCGAGTGATTACCGTCTTGCGCTGCAGGCGCTCAACAAGGGCCGGCCGGTAGCGCTCGACAACCACAACGATTTGTCCGCGTCGTTCAAGCGGTTCGCCCACCAGCTCGCGGGCGTGCGCCCCGAACGGCAGGCCGCCCGTTCGAGCGGCCTGTTCGGGCGCTTTTCGAACAAGCGTTCGTAGGAGGTTCGATTTTGCTTACCGCCATCCCCGCGTCCACCTCGACGACTGGCTCGGCCGACACGCGCCATCCCGAGTACCAGGCCCTCAAGGGGCGGATTCATACCGAGCTGCTGAACCGGCTGAATCTCAACCGCCTGGCCAACGTCCGGCGGGAGGACGCCGAGCCGGAGCTGCGCGTGCTCATCATGGGCATGCTCGAGCGCGAGCAGCAGAAGACGCCGCTCAGCCTCTGGGAGCGCGAGAGCCTGATTGTCGACGTGCTGAACGAGCTGTTCGGCCTGGGCCCGCTCGAGGCGCTGTTGGCGGACACGACGATCTCGGACATCCTGGTGAACCGGTACGACCAGGTGTACATCGAGCGGGAAGGGCGTCTGGAAGACACCGACATCGTCTTCCGGGACGACCGGCACCTGCAGCAGATCATCGAGCGAATCGTGAGCGCCGTGGGCCGGCGTATCGACGAGTCGAGTCCGATGGTGGACGCGCGGCTCAAGGACGGGTCTCGCGTCAACGCCATCATCCCACCGCTGGCGCTGGACGGTCCCGTGCTATCGATCCGCCGCTTTCGTACGGACCGGCTCGGCGCGCAGGACCTGGTGGCGCGCGATTCGCTCACCGCGCCGATGCTGGGGTTCCTCAGGGCCGCGGTGGGCTGCCGGCTGAACGTCATCGTGTCCGGCGGCACGGGTGCCGGTAAGACCACGCTGCTCAACGTGCTCTCGAGCTTCATTGGCGGCTCCGAGCGCATCGTCACCATCGAGGACGCGGCGGAGCTGATGCTGCGCCAGCGCCACGTGGTGCGGCTCGAGACGCGCCCGTCCAACATCGAAGGCAAAGGTGCGGTGCGCCAGCGCGAGCTGGTGGTGAACGCTCTGCGTATGCGTCCCGATCGCATCGTGGTCGGCGAGGTGCGCAGCGAAGAAGCGCTGGACATGTTGCAGGCCATGAACACGGGCCACGACGGCAGCCTCACGACGATTCACGCCAACAGCCCGCGCGACGCGATGTACCGGCTCGACACGATGGTGGCGATGGCCAATCTGAACATCCCGGAAAAGGCCATCCGGCAGCAGATTGCCTCGGCGGTCGAGCTGATCGTGCAGATCGCGCGCATGTCGGACGGGACGCGCAAGGTGACGGCGGTCACCGAGATCACGGGCATGGAGCGCGACACGATCACGATGCAGGACATCTTCGTGTTCGAGAAGACCGGCCTCGGTGACGACGGACGGGTGAAGGGACGATTCAGGGCCACGGGCATCAGGCCGAAGTGCACGGAGCGGCTGGCGGCGTCGGGCGTCGACCTGCCGCCCGAGATGTTCGAGCACACGAGGCTGGTGGCGTGATTCCGGAGCGCGCTCGGGTTGAGGTGGGCCGGCGACCTA
>CAZDLW010000233.1:0-9059 GCA_964505975.1 uncultured Bifidobacteriaceae bacterium
CCCCCGGCGCGCGCAGCCCCCGCGGGCGCCGCCGGCGGCGTCTTGCAGGTGGCGATGACTTCGGCGTAGCGGGGGTCCTGTGGCGCCTGGAGATTGGCCGGCCTCGGGGCCTGTGCGAACGCGACCGCCGCGCCGAACCCGATCAGCCCAACTGCGAGACATATCGTCGATTTCATGACATCACCTCGAACGCGCGCATCGTACCATGAGTCGGTCCACGATTGAGTCTCAGCGCTCCGGTTCATGTGAGTGTGGTCTGTCGTACGTTGGGGCCGCCTTCCCCCCTCCGCATGAAGCTCCGGGAGACCGCCGTAGCCGTGGCGAAGGCGGTCAGGCGGCCCATCATCCCCTATGCCGCGGCCACCACGAGCAGCGCCCGGGCGGAATAGGACCGTCCGGATTGTGAGACGTCGGAGAAGACGCCCTGCGGGATTGGATCGTTGTCGTTGAAGGTGCGGCGCTTCGACTCGTGCTCGCGATACGGCTCCCACTCCCCAAAGATTTCCTTGCTGATCTCGTCGGGAAAAAAGATCTGGCTCGCCACCACCTCGCTGCCGCCAAGAAAGACTTTGAAGTGAATGTGCGGCGTCCGCCCTCCGTACCAGCTGGGGAAGATGGTTCGGAACCGTGCAGTTCCGTCCGCATCGGTGAACTGCGTTCCTCGCAGGTACTGCTGACCGACGGCGGACTCGACGGAAATCCCGCCGACGCCCGATTGTTTTGCGTATCCCGAATAGAGCCCGAGCCCATCGGCATGCCAGACGTCCACGCGCGCATTCGCGAGCGTGGCACAGTCCTTCGCGCGCACGACCTGCACTGCCAACTGCAACGGAGCGCCCGGCTTTCCCGACGTGATGTCGGACCGAATCAGGTTGGGGTCCAGATAGAAGGGGCCCTCACCGGCCTGAGGAGTCAGCACACAGCTGCCCGGCGCCTGCGCCCGTGCACGCTCGGTCCCCATGGCGGCCACCACAAGACCGGAAAGCCCAATCAGGGTGCGGCGGCGTCCGAGGTCGATTCGTCCAGGTTGCCAAGAAGGGAGTGATGGCTGCAGTCGATCGGATGTCATGGTGCTTCTCCTGAATGCGTCACGCACGCCAGAACAAGCCGGTGAGCTCGTGGCATCTTCCTTCGACTATCGCTCGGACACCGGCAAGCGGCATCGAAGGGTGATATTCCCGTCGCAGACCCGGCGGACGATACTACGACCGCTCCGCGGTCGAATGCAACGGAGCGCCCTCTCTGATGCCGTTTTGGACCTCTATGCGTCCCCAAACGCGAATTTTGTACTCATTGCAACTGACCGCATGCGGTCCTCGCCGCGCGAAGCGCGGCAAGAGATCCTGGCAACCGGCCGCGGGGCTCGGCGGGAATATCAGGGGGCGGAGCCCCGTGGCTGGTTAGGGCAGAAGAGAGCGCGATCGTTGGGAGATATTCCAGAGCGTGGCCGAAAATCGCCCGCGAGCGACTTCTCCGCGTCCTGAGAGTTGATGACAGCCGCTGGTCCAGGCTGTGGCGCGTCACTTGCTCCTGGTGGGTTTGCTTTCACCACTCGAAGGAGCACGCTATGCAATACCGTACTCTCCGGATGCTGGCCCTGGTCGGCGCTCTTGCCCTGGCCGCCCCGGTCCCATTTGCGGCACAGGGACAGCGACAGGGTGGTCCGCCGCCGCAAGAGCAAGGGCAGCGTCCAGAGCCACAACCACGACCACAGCCGCAGCCCCAACCCCAACCCCAACCGCAGCCCGGACAGGCGCAGCAACAGCAGCAGATGCAGCAACACATGGTGCAGATGCAAGAGATGATGCGCGAGATGGACCAGGTAGCGACGCGTGCCAGGGCACTGGGGCAGCAGTTTTCGCAGCAGCGGGGACGTGCGCAGGCGCAGGAACGGCAGCAGTACCGGTTGCTGGAGCAGATGTGCGAGTCGGTCCGTAACTCGGCGCAGGAAGCGCGGCGGAGTATGGACCGCGTGCAGCAGATGCTGCAGGACGGGACCATGACACGCGATCAGCTGATGGTGCGCGACATGGACCGGCTCCGCGAACACTTGCGCACGTCGGCGGACAGCCTCCAGGAGACCCGGCAGACGCTCGAACGGATTCAGGAACGTCTCCGCACCAGAACGCCGGCGCAGGGCTGATACGTGACGACCACGTCGGCTCCGCCGCACCTGGCGAGCGCCGCTGTCGTGCTGGTGCTGGCTCTGGGGACCACGCGTGCGGCGTCGGCGCAGGACGTGACGTACAACGGCTCCATCCAGGTGGCGAGCGGAACGTATCTCTTCGAGACGCGAACCACCAGCCTCTACCTGCTCTCCGGCATTGAACTGACGACTGGGCCCCTCCGCCTTGGCGCCAGTCTTCCGTTGATCGTCCAGAACACACCCTGGATCGCGTACGGGCCGGTGCCGGTGCCTTCAGGCGGGCGGCAGGCGGCCGAGGTGGGGCGCCAGACGCGCCAGGGCCGCCGGCGCATCGCCCTGCCGACGGTTGTGTCGGACACGCACTCGGGGGTCGGCGATCCGCTACTGCACGCGCAGGTTGCACTCGTGCGCGACGCGCGGAGCCGGCCATCGCTTCGCGTGGGTGCGTCCGCCAAGGCGCCAGTTTCCAGCGCCGAGGATGGGTTTGGTACGGGGGCATGGGATTACGGAGCCGGTCTGCTGGTGTCGAAGCAATTCGGCGTACATCTGGTGTCGGCCGACCTCTTCTGGCGGCACCTCGGCGACCTCGACGAGTTGCCCCTGGAGAACGCATGGTCGTGGACTGCCGCGTACGGACGCCTCATCGCCTCGGACCGCTGGTCGCTTCAATTCTCGGCCGCGGGCTTACCAGTGTGATCGACGGCCAGGACCCACCGGTGCAGTTCGGCGCTGCAATCGGCCGCCTTTTTTCGCCTCGGCGCACGCTCATCGGCAATGTGACCGTCGGGCTGACGGACACGGCGCCGGATGTGACTGTTGGGCTGGGTTGGCGCCTGACGTTCTAACCGCTGCGGTCCTCGCACGCAGGATGAATCCTTTTGCTGCCAGCAGGCCTCTTCCCGGATGACGGCATCCAGGTGACCGCACGGTTGCCCCAGCGTCGTCGGGGAGGATGGTCGTGCTCGAACTGGCGGGCTACGCGGCGATGGTGCTGTTGGGCGTCGTGCTCGGGACGATCGGCGCCGGTGGCTCCATTCTGACCGTTCCGATCCTGGTCTATCTGTTCTCGATACAACCGGTGCAGGCCACCGGCTACTCACTGGCCATCGTGGGCGTCACGGCGTTGGTCGGCGCCGGCGAGTACCTGCGCCGAGGTCAGACGCACCTTCCGCTGGCACTCGTGTTTGGCACGCCCGCCATTGCCGGCGTCTACGTGAGCCGGCGTCTGCTTGTGCCGGCAATCCCCGATCCAGTACTACAGCTGGGCGGTCATGTGCTCGGCAAGGATCAGGCAATCCTCCTGCTGTTCGCGGTGTTGATGATTGGCGCCGCCGCGGCAATGCTTCGTGAGGGGCACGACAGCGGCGAAAGCCACGCGTCGCAGGTTCGCGTTAGGTATCCGTTGCTCGTCGCGCTGGGCACGCTCGTTGGCATCGTCACCGGCGTGGTCGGCGCTGGAGGCGGTTTCCTGCTGCTGCCCGTATTGGTGCTGATGGGAGGACTGCCGGTGAAGATCGCTATTGGCACCGACCTCGTGATCATCGCCGCGAAGTCGCTCATCGGATTCGTCGGTGAAACCCAGGTGACCGCCGCCATCGACTGGGGCTTCGTGGCGGTCATCACGCTGCTGCCCATGGCGGGTGTGCTCGCGGGCACGCTGCTCAACCGGCGGCTGCCCGCGGCCGCGGTCCGGCCGGCCTTTGGATGGTTCGTGCTTGCCGTGGGCGTCGCGATCATCACTCGTGAGCTGCTCGTCGCGTGACCACGTGGCCCGGCAGGGCGGCGGCGAATCCTTTTCCCGGGAAACAGTCTCTATCGAAATGTAAGGGGGATGGGCCCCGGACAGACGCGCGAGGAACTGTATGAAGACCCTGACTGCTGAGCGATTGCAGGCCCGCATGGAGCGCGGTGAGCGTTTCCAGATGATCGACGTCCGGTCCCCGGATGAGTTCGTTTCCGGGCACATTCCCTGCGCCGTCAATCTGCCGATGGATCAGGTCGAGAGCCGTCTCGACGACCTGCACTACCGCGATCCGGTCGTGCTCATCTGTCAGAGCGGCCGGCGGGCAACGCTGACACGCGAGCTGCTGGAGCCGCACCTGAACGATCTGCTGGTACTGGAGGGCGGCACCACCGCGTGGGCGCGCGCGGGTTTTCCGCTCGTACGCGGCACTGCGACCCGCTGGGCGCTCGAGCGCCAGGTTCGCCTGGCTTCTGGTGTGCTGACGGCCGTCGGCGCCGCTCTCGCACTTGCCGTGCACCCACTCTGGGCCGCGGTCCCGCTGGGCACGGGCGCGGGTCTGGCATTTGCCGGCCTGACGAATGTATGCGGGATGGCCACAATGCTGGCTCGGATGCCGTGGAATCGGCCGAAGACGTCCGTGGCGGCTTCGACAGCGGTTTCCTGCTGCCAATGAGTGCGCAGGGCTCCCAAATGTGGGCACGTGAGTACGAGATTCACGTTTGGCCACATGGCGACGCCGGGCCGGCTGAAGCCGGCCCCCACGGCTCGAGTCAACCATCGTTCGCACGTGGCGGTCAGGTGGCCCTTCAAGGGGCTGAAGCCGCCCTCGCGATGAAGTCACGAATGTAGAAAGTCCAGGGGCTACATAGGTCCACAGGCGACGTTGAGTCCGTGCACTGACGGAATGGAGCGAATCATGATTCTGAAGCGTTTCTACGAGGAGTCACTGGCGCAGGCGAGCTTTCTCGTCGGCTGTGCGCGCACGGGCGAGGCGGTGGTGATCGACGCCGACCGCGACGCGGATCAGTACATCCAGGCCGCGGCGGCCGAGGACCTGCGCATTACCGCGGTCACCGAGACGCACATTCACGCCGATTACGTGTCCGGCAGCCGCGAGTTGGCAGGGCGCACGGGCGCGACCCTGTACCTGTCGGACGAGGGTGACGCTCAGTGGAAGTACGCGTTCGCGGGGCAGCCCAACGTCCGTCTCGTCCGCCACGGCGACACAATTCGCGTGGGCAACGTGCGTCTCGATGTGATGCGGACCCCGGGACACACGCCGGAGCACATCGCGTTCGTGCTGACCGATGAGCCAGCGTCGCCCGAGCCATTGGGTGTCTTCACTGGCGACTTCGTCTTCGTCGGCGACGTGGGTCGGCCCGATCTGTTGGAGCGCGCGGCCAACTTCACAGGCACGATGGAGCGGGGCGCCCGAACGTTGTTTCAGGCGCTGCAGGAGTTCAAGCGCCTTCCGGACCGGCTGCTTCTCTGGCCGGCGCACGGGTCGGGGTCCGCCTGCGGTAAGAGCCTGGGTGGTGTGCCGGTGAGCACGATCGGCTACGAGAAGCTCGCCAACTGGGGGTTTCGCGTGGAAGAGGAGGAGCCGTTCGTGACAGAGGTGTTGGCTGGTCAGCCGGAACCGCCGGCATATTTCAAGGAAATGAAGCGGATTAACAAGGAAGGACCGTCTGCGCTCGGCGGGTTCGTGACGCCGCCGAGCATGACCGGTCCGCAGCTGGCCTCCCTGCTGGATCGTGGGGCGCTGGTCGTTGATGTCCGCGGCCTGCAGCAACGTGCCGCCGGGCTCGTGCCGGGCGCAGTCACGATTCCGCTGTCGAAGTCGTTCGCCACGTGGGCGGGTTCGGTGCTTCCGTTCGGGCAACCGGTGTACCTGCTGGGGGAGGGTGAAGACGATGTCGCGGCGGCGGTGCGGCAGCTGGCGTTCATCGGGTTCGACGCGGTGCCGGGCTGGTTTGGCGTCGACGCGCTGCAGGACTACGCACAGGTTTCCGGCGTGACGCTGGAACAGCCCGCGCAGATCTCGCCGCGTGACGCCGCTACCCGGTTCGAGCGGGGTGAGGTGACGATCCTGGATGTGCGAGGGCAGCGCGAGTACGAGGGCGGGCATGTGCCTGGCGCGCGACACATCCCACTCGGTTCGCTGCCGGGCCGGCTGCACGAACTGCCTGCCGGACCTCTCGTCGTGCACTGTGCGGCGGGGGCACGGTCGGCCATTGCTGCCAGCCTGCTGCGCAAGGCCGGGCGGCGGGACGTGCTCGACATGCGTGGCGGTGTCCAGGCGTGGGCCGACGCCGGGTTATCCGTCGAGACGGCGGACGCAGGAGACGGAGCGTGCGAGGCGCCGGCATGCCGGACGACTGCAGCCTGACACAGCCGAGCTCCGCCAGGTCGAGCTTGTGATCACGGTGACGCAGGCGTAGAGTCCCGCGCAGAGAGGTGCATCATGGCGGGATCCACGAAGTGTGCTCATCCACCCTGCGAGTGCGTGGTGGAACCGCACGGCCCGCACGGCAAGTATTGCAGCGATCATTGCCGGCAGGCAGGACAGAGGATCGAGCTCCGGTGCGATTGCCAGCATCCACCCTGTCGAATCAGGCCCGCATAGCAGCGACGTGAGAGTCACGTGGGATACGAGCGGGCGGCCGGAGCCTCGACGAGAGACCCACCAGTGCACGAGCAAGCTGCCGAGGCCGAACGCCGTGCTGAACTCACGCCTGAACGATCTGCTCCAGCACTGCTTCGGCGCACTCGCTACCAGTACGGCAATCGCTCCGGCAGAGTCGTGACGCATTGGCACGTCCCCTCCGGCACATGTTGATCCCGGTTGGCGCCACGCATCACCCACTGCGCGGCCACCATGCGGTCTGCGGCGCGGGCGGCGGTCACGATGTCGAATTGCAGATCGGGGAAGGCGGCGAACAAACCAGCCGCATACTGCGCAATTGTCTCCCCGGTCAGCAGGCCTTGGGAGGCGGGATCACGATAGGTGCCGTCGTCACGGAAGACGCTGACAATCGCGGACGGATTGCGCTGGTTCCACGCGTCGAAGTATCTGCGGGCCACACTCATTGAGTCCATGAAGGCATCCTCTCTGGAGAAGAAGTGCGTAGGATGCCAGCTGGCGCGGCCCAACTCAAGCCGCACCGGGCGGAGCAACAGCGCTGCTCCAGCGGCTGTCGTTCACATGCTTCGATGGCTACCTGCCGGTGCCGTGCGCCAGGGACACGGTGCTTCTGTCATCCGCCCTGCCGGGACCCTGGCCGCCGGGCGTTCGCTGCGCGACGCGTGGTGAGGTGGACGGGAGCTGGAGCGCTGCACGAACCGCCGCCCGCGATCGTGCGACTTCGCCATAGACGGGATTCCCGGGTCCGGCACCCAGTCGCATCAGCGTGGTCAGCTGCGCGGCGTAGGCGCCTTCTTCGTCGGGGCCGTTCCGGACATGCCACTCTTCGTGGACGAGGATGCTCGCCAGTTTTCTCGCGGCGTTGAAGTCGCCGCACTTGTCCCGCGAGTGTTGCACCGTCTGGAATACGGGCAGACACGTGGACACGTATTGCATCGAGATGATAGCATCATAAATCATGCATCACAGGACCACTGTCACGGCCACCACAGACGACATCCGCACGCTTCAGGCAGAGGCCGACCGCCGGGGCGTCTCTCTAAACGCCATCCTACGCGAAGCTGTCGAGGACAAGGCGCGCGCGCTGCGGTCGAGCCGGCAGCCGCGCGTGGGCGTGGCGCGGTCCATGGACGGGCGGCGCGCGGCCGATGCCACCTCCGAACCCGTTGCCGAGGATCCCCGGTAGCGTGGCGATGATCTTCGACACGGGACCGCTGCTGGCGGCACTCGATGCCGCCGATCCCGACCACGCTGCTTGCGCAGCGCTCGTCACTGGCACGAATGAGGATCGTGTCGTTCCCGCGCTCGTGCTCGCCGAACTCGACTACTGGTGCGCGCGCCGCCTCACGTCCGAGGCCTGGATGACGTTCCTCGACGATGTACTGGCCGGTGCCTACCGGGTGGAGGCGCCGGACACCACAGACCTGACGCGTTGCCGGGAGCTGCAGGCGCGGTATCAGGATCTCGCGCTGGGCGTCGTCGATGCCAGCGTCATTGCCCTGGCCGAACGGCTGGGCGAGCCGAAGGTGGCTACGCTGGATCAGCGTCACTTCAGGGCCGTGCGTCCCGCTCACGTTGACGCGCTCCGGCTGGTGCCATAACCCATAACAGTGCCCTGCGATGTTCTGCGTGGGGCCGCCGGCCCCCCGACGTGTGGGCGAGATCGACACGTGGCTCGCGCGGCACGTGTGCTGGCAGCAGCTCACGCCAGGCGTTTCCCGGAAGCTCGACGGCAACGCTAAACAGGAACGAGAGATTCCGTATGCGACGATCGCTGGCACCGCAAGACCAGGTGACGACGTACGCTGGAGAGGCCTGGAGCCGGGAAGCGACCGGGGCCAGGATGGGCTGGTCGGCGCCGAGTCCAAGCGCCGCGAGGATTTTCGTCGGGTCGTAATCGCAGACTCCGACGCACCTCGCAGCCCACTCCTGGTGTCGTCCAGGCAGAGGTCTCTCGTGAGGCCCCGCCAAGGACCCGCAAGCCTGCGCGCGATGACGGCCTTCGTGTCGTTCTCGTCGCCGTGGTGGCGCTCAGGCCTTCCCCGCGAACGCCGATCACTCTTTACGCGACGTTGGCGCCCCAGACCGAGGACCGTCTCGCCAACTTCCGCGCGGCGTTCGGCGATGAGCTGGCGGCGTTCGAGGTCGTCTTTCGCAAGCGTCTCGCCGGATGCGATAGTGAGCCCGTGCGGGGCCTCGCGAGCCGCTCCGTCGCGCCGGGACCGCCGGAGCAGCTGCGGGCCTGCACCGGCGCCGGCCCGGCGTACAATCCGGCGGAGGATGAACCTGCCAGCGAGGGTACTTCTATGATGAGCCGCCGCGATGCCATTACCGCAATCGGGTCCACGGCAGCGTTGCCGCTGCTCTCCGGATGCTCGCGCGAATCAGCGCCCGTGCCGGTGTCCGTGACCGAGGCCGACGCGCTCGCGCTGCTCGACGAGTTCGCCGACAACCTTCTCCGTCTCATGCCGGAGGGCGCCACGTCGCTCGGCGTGGACACCGGCGCCCGGGCGGCCCTCAGGTCC
>CAZDLW010000234.1:0-9056 GCA_964505975.1 uncultured Bifidobacteriaceae bacterium
GACGCGTGCGCCGCACGACTGCAGCGCAACAATCGCCGCGCGAGCCGCCCCGCCGGCCCCGAGCACGGCGGCGCGCACACCATCGAGGGGTTCGGGAAAGGCCTCCCGGAGCGGATCCAGGAGTCCCGCCACGTCGGTATTCGTGGCTTCCCAGCCCACGTGCGTTCCACGCGGGCTGCCAGCCGCGGCATCCTGTGACGCTGCAGCGGTCACGACGCGAAGCGTGTTGGCCGCCCCGACGCGAACGGCCAGATCGTCCGCGCGCGCCGCCGCTTCGAGCGCGTTTGTCTTGAACGGAATCGTGATGCTGGCGCCCTCGATGCCCAAGGCCTCGGCGAAGTAAAGGAAGTCAGTGAAGTCGGCCGCTTGGAGCGGTACGTAGACCGCATCGATGCCGGCCGCGGCAAAGGCGGCATTGTGGATGGCGGGCGACAACGAGTGCATGGCGTTCCCGCTGACCACCCCGAACACACGTGTGTTCGATCCCACGTGACGGAACCGGAATTCCCCCGTCATGCGCGCGACAGGGATCTGGCCGGGCGCCATGCCCTCACCGCCATACGTCCACCGGGATCCGTAGCGCCCAGCCAGCAGCCGCGACGGCACACCGGCCTCCCCCATCCCGATGACCACCGCGTCTCCGGGGCGGGCGATCTCTCGAAGCGGCAACGTGTCGGCGAGTCGGGATGTTGCCACCGCGACCTTGATGATGTTGGACCCGGCCGCCCGCATCGCACGCACACGATCCGCGAGGTCCGTGGGAAGACCGGAGAAATCGTGGTGGGAGAGGACGATGCGAGATGGATCGCGTTTGATCAGGTCAACCGCAGCCGGGCCCGAAGGTCCGCCGAGCGCCCGCCACTCGACGTCCACCCGATCCGCGCCCTGCTCGAGCGCCCGGCCAAGTATCCGGAACCGCTCCTCTTCGCTTCCGTCGAAGCGGCCACCTTCCCACGTGGGGCGACACGTGATCACCACCGGTTGCCGCCGGCCGCGAAGGCATCCGGCTACGTCCACGTCGCTGACACCGTCGAGACGAAGCTCGACCATATCGGCACCGTGCGACG
Organism: uncultured Bifidobacteriaceae bacterium; assembly: GCA_964505975.1. Taxonomy (GTDB): domain Bacteria; phylum Acidobacteriota; class Vicinamibacteria; order Vicinamibacterales; family UBA2999; genus Gp6-AA40. Next base: position 1,068 of record CAZDLW010000234.1, read on the forward strand.
CATCGCGCGCGGCAATCAGCTCGGTCATCGACCGGCCGGTCACGGTTTCGCAAAGAAGTGTCGTCACAAACGAAAAACGCCTCTTCAACCCGCGGGCTGAAGAGGCGTTGGTCTGTCGGTTTCTTGTAGTCGCTCAGACGCTGGCAGTCCTCTTCAGTCGCGGACCGGTGCCCACCACCAATAGGCGGCAAAAAACGGACGCGACCAGGAGAGGTGGAAACGCAACATCAGCGTTAGTCGATGACGGTACTCTACCAGCGCAGCCGTTGTCAACAACGACGAGCTCCGTGAAGACGCGCGCGCGCGTGCGTGCTAGACTGCGCGGCACGAGCAGCGCCTGAACCCCCCGCCTCCACCGGACGCAGCGTGCCGCGGCACGGGGTGGGAACGAAAGCTGCGACCGCAGCGGAGGATCGTCCGCGAATAACGGACTGGGCCGCATTCGCCCGCGGCGCCGGCCGGACACGTCACTGTAACGGGCGAGTGACGGATTTCGCATGTTCACGGGCAACGCGTACACGAGGAGCGCTCTCGTGGCGGCGATGAGCGCCGCCCTCCTGTCATCGGTCGCGGCCGATTCCGACGGCATGGCCGATCGATTCTGGCCGCAGTGGCGGGGACCTCACGCCACCGGCGTGTCGCGCCACGCCAATCCGCCTGTCGAGTGGAGCGAGACCAGGAACATCCGATGGAAGGTGGAAATTCCCGGACGGGGATCCGCATCCCCAGTCGTCTGGGGCGACCGGCTGTTCCTGCTTTCGGCAGTGCCCGTTGGCGTCGAAGGGCCCTCGTCTCATGAATCCCGCGCCAACATCGAACCGCGCGAGGTCCATCGCTTCATCGTACTCGCCATCGATCGCCGCACGGGCCGCGTCGTATGGGAGCGCACGGCTCGCGAAGAACGGCCGCGCGCACCCTCGATGAAGGACGGCACGTGGGCGTCGAGCTCCGCGATCACCGACGGTCGCCGCGTGTTTGCGTTCTTCGAATCGAGCGGTCTGTACGCATACGACATTGACGGCTCGCTTCTGTGGGAGAAGCACTTCGGGGACAAGCACATGTTCGCCGAGGTTGGCGAGTCGGGAAGCACACCGGTCCTCCATGGCGATCGCCTCGTTGTGGTCTGGGACCACCAGGGTGAATCGTTCGTGGTCGCGCTCGATGCCCGGACCGGCGACGAACTGTGGCGCAGACCACGAAACGAAGTGGATTCCTGGGCGACGCCGCTCGTGGTGGTGCACGAAGGCCGGGCCCAGGTCGTCACGGCTGCGGAGAACCGCGTGCGCAGCTACGACCTCGACACGGGCCAGACGGTCTGGGAGAGCGGCGGGCTCACGATGAACCCGATTCCTTCACCCATCGCCGATGGCGGGATGGTCTTTGCGATGAGCGGCTTCCGGGGCAGCCAGCTCACCGCCATCCGGCTGGCGGATGCGCGCGGCGATATCACTGGCGGGCGGGCCGTCGCGTGGACGCTGGACCGGGACACTCCGTATGTGCCATCGCCGCTGCTCTACGACGGCTTCCTGTACTTCCTCAAGAGCAATGCCGGCATTCTGTCGGTGTTCGACGCGAGAACAGGGACGCCCCACTATCAGGCTCAACGGCTCGAGGGGTTGTCCGAGGTGTACTCCTCACCCGTTGCGGCACAGGACCGCGTATACATCACCGGACGCGACGGGACGACGCTGGTGCTTCGTCACGGTCCCGAGCTCCAGGTACTGGCCAGGAACTCGCTCGACGATGACTTCGACGCGTCTGCCGCTCTGGTGGATGGACACATCTATATGAGGGGCTACCGATACCTCTACGACATCGCCGAGCCTTGAGCGGGTCAGTCGTGGGAGCCGTCTCGAGGCGGCCCAAAGGTGCCCTGAACGACACCTGGGGGCGGCGTACACGGGCTCCCGACAGGTGCATCACCCGAGTAGGTACTAGGATTTTCAGGGGTTTACCCGTATCATCATCAGCATCGAGGGTACGCTGCCGGGCACTGGTCCCAACCCGTACAGGCCTATGGTGATCCGCACATTTGCCGTTATCGCCGCGCTCTTCCTCATCGTCGCCGCCGGGCTTCCGGCGCAGACTCGCACGTTTCCGGTGGACGAGCTTCGTGAGGGCATGGTCGGCGTCGGACGGACCGTGTTCGAGGGTGACCGCCTGGAAGAGTTCACGGTTCACATCATCGGCGTGTTGAGGAACGCCATTGGACCACGCCGCGACCTCATCCTGGCCCGCCTCGAGGGCGGCCCGCTGGCACGGACCGGCGTGATTGCCGGCATGAGCGGCAGCCCGGTCTATATCGATGGCCGTCTGCTCGGTGCGGTGTCCTATTCCTTGGGGCAGTTCTCGACCGAGCCCATCGCCGGGATCACGCCCATCGACGAGATGCGCGATGCCGCAACGCTGCCCGGACCCCGCCGCCAGGCGGCGCGGGTGGAGTTGCAGATGCCGCCGTCACAGGAGAACCTGCGCGCGTCGCTGCGCGAGGCGTTCTCGTGGGCGCGCCCCTTCGCCGACAGTCCAAACGACATCCAGTTGCTGGGCCACGGGTCGGTCAACGCGGGCATCGCGACACTCCTGCGTCCAATCGCGACGCCACTGACGTTCGGCGGCTTCGAGACGAGCGTGATCGATCCCATTGCGCTCGCATTTCGCGAACAAGGTTTCGTACCCGTGATGGCCGGCTCGACGCAAGTGGCGGCACTCGGTGCCACGCGTCCCGACGGGCCGCTGCGCGCAGGTGATCCTGTCGGTGTGGCGCTCATGAGCGGCGACCTCCAAGTTGGTGCAACGGGTACGGTCACCGAAGTCGATGGCGATCGTGTGTACGCATTCGGCCACCCGTTCTACGGCCTGGGGCCGACGCAGTTCCCGATGACGCGTGCCTACGTGCACACGGTGCTTCCGAGCCTCCTCAACTCGATGAAGATTGCCAGCACCGGTGAGGTGATCGGCACGGTGCAGCAGGACAGGGCAACCACGATCGCCGGCACGCTGGGACCAGGGCCGGCCATGATTCCCATCCGGCTGGCGCTCAATTCGGAGCGTGGCACCAGCAAGACGTTCACGATGCAGATCGTGAACGATCAACTGCTGACGCCGTTGCTCGCGTACGTGTCCATCCTCAACACGCTGACGTCCTACGAGCGTCAGAACGGGGTGGCCACGTATGCACTCAAGGGAACGGCAACCGTGAAGAGGCACGGGAGCGTGGCGTTCGAGGATCTGTTCACCGGCGATCAGCCGTCGGCGGGTGCCGCGGCGTCGGTCGTGGCGCCCATCAATCTGCTCTTGCGCAATGCGTTCGAGGACGTGGAGCTCGAGGGCCTCGATCTCGAGATTGACGCGAGCGAGCAGCCGCGCAGCGCCACACTCGAACGGGTCTGGATGGACGGCCGCCGCGCCAAGGCCGGCAGCACCGTGAACCTGCGCGTCCTGCTCCGCACGTTCCGGGGCGAGGAAGTGACCACCGCGTTGCCGGTGGAGATCCCGCCCAACGCACGCGGCAGCGTCTCGATCATGGTGGCCGACGGCGCCCGCCTGTCGCAGTTCGAAGCACGGGAACTGCAGGTACAGCCGCTCCAGGCGTATGGATTGCCGCAGATGATGCGCGTGCTCAACAGCGCACGCCGCAACAACCGACTGTATGTCCGGCTGGTGACTCGCGACGGCGGTGCCGTCGTGAGAGGGGAATCGCTGGCGGCACTCCCCGCTTCCGTCCTGGCAGTCATGGAGGCCGACCGCAACGGCGGCAGCGTGCGTCCACTACAGAGCGCGCTGTTTGGTGAATGGGAGATCATCACCGATCACGCCGTCACCGGCTCGCGCACGCTGACGATTCCTCTCGAAGAGTAGAACCCGTCCGTTTCTGGTGCTGGCCGCGAACCGGTCCGTTCCGTCGGGACGGACCGGTGTGCGGAATTCCCGTGACGGTCGATTCGGCGCTGTGTCGAATGCGGCCTTGGACTGTCCTTGTAGAAAACGATGATCACACGAACTGTCCGGGTGTTGGATCGCTGTGCGGCCCGAAACGCGAATGTCGCACTCGTTGCCTTCGGCCGCATGGCGGTCCCACCGCGAAACGCGGCAAGAGACGCTGCCGACCAACCGCCGGGCTCTTCGCGGATGTTGCGAGGCGGGGCCCGGTGGCTGGTCGGAGCACTTGTAAGCTGTGCCGCAGCGGTCCTGGCGCAGGCGGCAGGCCCGACCTTCTGGCAGGTGTCCACCGAGGCCGACTTCCTTCGTGGCGAGGTCGAGAATCTCACGGTCGATTCGTACGGGCGGCTCACGCTCGGTCCCACCGCCAGCACCATGTACGAGGCGAACGCGCCGTTCATCTGGACGGTCGTCAGAGCGCCGGACGGGACCATCTACGCGGGCAGCGGGAACGAGGGCCAGGTGTACCGAATCGACGCCCAGGGACGAACGACGGTGTTCTTCGACTCCGACGAGCTCACGGTGCACGCGCTCGCCGTGGCCCCCGACGGAGGCGTGTACGCCGGCACGTCCCCGGACGGCAAGATATACAAGGTTGCACCCGACGGTTCGAGCCGAGTGTTCTTCGATCCGCCCGAACGATACATCTGGAGTCTTGCCGTCGATCGTACGGGCAACGTGTTCGCTGGCACGGGAGACCGGGGAACTATCTACAAGATTGCACCAGACGGGACGGGCGAGCCGTTCTACAACACGAGGGCCACACACGCCATGTCGCTTGCGTTCGACCGCGACGGGCATCTGATTGCGGGCACCGAATCTCCAGGGCGCGTCTTCCGGATTGACCAGACCGGCAAGCCCTTCGTCCTGTTGGATTCGAGCTACAACGAGATTCACGCGCTTCGCGTCGACGCGCGCGGAGTGATTTACGCGACCGCCATCAGCGGGGGGCAGTCCCGGGATCCGGTGCGCGCACCGGAAGCGCCGCCCGCAGCACCAGCGGCGACGGTGTCAACCGAGATCACGGGCATCGCGATTGTCGAGGTCCAGGCGGCACCCGCGGCGCCGCCAGCGCAGTCGGGCGCGCGCGCCCAGGGAGCTGCCGGCGCGATCTTTCGCATCCTCCCCGACGGCGGATGGGACCTGCTGTGGGAATCGCGCGAGGACACGCCGTACGACGTGGCGATCGAGGAGGACGGCAGCCTGCTGGTGGCGACCGGCAACAACGGAAAGATCTTCCGGCTCGCCGGAGATCCCTACCAGCCCACGCTGATCGCGCGCGCGAACGCCCAGCAGGTGACGACGCTCCTGCTGAATGGGGACGGAGAGGTCGTATTTGCAACGTCCAATCCCGGAAAGGTGTTCCGCCTCTCGTCCGCCCAGGCCGATCGCGGTACCTACACCTCCGACGTGCGGGATGCACAGACCGTGGCCGCGTGGGGTGCCATCCGCTGGGAAGCCCAGCAGCCACCGGGCGCACAGATTGAGATTTCCACCCGCGCCGGAAACACACGTACTCCGGACGAGACGTGGAGCGACTGGAGCCGCCCGTACACCAGCCGCGATGGAAGCGCCATCACCAGTCCACGTGCACGCTACCTGCAGTGGCGAGCGGTGTTGTCCGCGACGCGAGACGCGAGCCCCATCCTCACGTCGGTGACTGCCGCGTACCTTCCGCGAAACGCGCGGCCACGGGTCACGTCCATTACCGTGCACCCGCCGGGCACCGTATTTCAACGGCAACTTCCCGTAGAGCCCGAGATCGCGGGATTCGATGGAGAGCTGCCAGAGCGCCGGCTCGCGGCGCCGACTCAACAGACCGCAAGCACGCCAGCCCTTGGCCGCCGGACATACCAGCGGGGCTTCCTCACCATCGTCTGGCGTGCCGAAGACGAGAATCGAGATGAGCTCATCTACGACGTCCACTACCGGCGCGAAGGCGAAACAGCGTGGAAGCCGTTGAAGGAAGCCTTGACGGAGCCGATTCTCGTCTGGGACACCACCTCCGTTCCAAACGGCCGCTACGTCGTTCGTGTCATCGCCTCCGACGCGCCATCGAACTCGCCGGAGACCGCGCTCACGGGGGTCCTGGAAAGCTCGACGTTCGAGATCGACAACACGCCGCCGGTGATTACCGTCACCTCGGCCCGCCGCGACGGAACACGCACCATCATCGCGTTCGAGGTGCGCGACGATCACTCCCCGGTACTCAAGGCGGAGTATTCGCTCGACGGCGACCGGTGGCAGATGATCTACCCGAAAGACGGGATCGCCGACTCACGATTCGAGGAATTCGAGCTGGTGCTGGAGGACAACGGAGGAGTGCGGGGCGTCATCCTCCGGGCAACCGACGCCTTGAACAACGTGGCTACCGCCGACGTGCCCCCGGTGTCGCCCGCACGATGACGAAGCAGTGATGACGGGGCACCCCATGCGGTCCGAAGCTGAACAACCAGTTCAGGCGGTTGTCGAATCGCCCTGCAGGCTGGAGCGCCCTTCCGACGGCTCGTCGTCTGTGTCGGGCTCGGCCACTGACGGACGGATCTCCGGCGCCACTCTGATCTCGTGCGGAGGCTGGGGCACGCCCATGACGGCTGTGGTCTTCGCGATGAGCCACACCATGTTCACCGCCACAACCTGGCCGCTCGACGCCATGGCCGGTGTGAAGCGTGACTGGCGCACCGCATCCAGCACGGCATCCACATGTGGCGTGTGGTCCACGCTCGACGGATGGGACAGCGCCGCTGGCGCCGACCGCAGCAGCTCGTACGTTTCGATGCGTCCCCTGCGGCTCACCACCGTGGCGACCATGAACATCGCCTCATCGTCCGGAATCCGCTCGAGAAGCATGCCGCCATCCAGCGCTCTGGGCATCCGCTCCGCATCGTTGAGGCGAATGGGGTTGCGATCCGAACCTGGATCCGCGCTCGGCTCGATGACCATGAGCCCGCGCGCTAGAGCGGCCACATGCGGCGCGGGTCTCGTGCTCGCGACGAGCGCTCCAAGACCGTCGTGAGCCGCCCGGCTCAGTACGCCACCGACCAGCAGCGCACCCAGAACGACAGCCGTTGTGGCGCCCAGCGCGGGCCAGAAGAAGCGCAGATCCACGAACATCTCGCGGAGGAGCGTCCGATACGATTGCTCCTCCTCCGCGCGGATCCGCATCAAGGTGCTGGCTTGCATGGCGGCCAGCGCGTGCTCGTCCACGTCTATTTCCCGCTGAGCCGGCGAGCCAAGCCGCAGCGAGGCGCCGATGAGCGTCAGATCCTCCACCCGCGCGCGGCACGTTCGGCACCAGCGCAGATGCGACTCCACCGCCACTTGGTCCGCGACAGGCAGTTCCCCATCCACGAAGGCCTCGAGTATCTCCTGGGCCCGCTCGCAGCCGACGTAAGGAATCATGGATGGAGTCCCAGCAGCTCGGCGCGCAGCGCCTGCCGCGCGCGCGTGAGCCGCGATTTGACCGTACCAACCGCCACGCCCAGTGAGTACGCAATCTCCTCGTACCGCAGGCCGTCCACTTCACGCAGGATCAGCGCTGTCCGTTGGTCGAACGGCAGCCGGTCGAGCGCCTGCCAGATGCGTGATGCCGTCTCCTTGCTGGCCAGCAGCCGGTCGGGCAGCACGTCGCTCTTCGATTCGAAATCGCCGTACTGCTGCAGGTGCTCGTCGAGCGACACCTGGCTGTCGCGGTGACGACGACGCCACCACCGTTGCCGGTTGCGAACCTGATTGATGACGATGCGGTAGATCCAGGTTCTCAGGGCGGAGTGCCCGCGGAAGTTCCCAAGCGTGCGAAACACGCGCAGGAACACTTCCTGCGAGAGGTCGAGCGCTTCGTCTCTGTCGCCCAGCAGATGCAGCGCGAGGTTATAGACCATTCGCTGATGGGTCGCGACCAGCTCGGCACAGGCAGGCTCGTCGCCCGCCGTGCAGCGCTCGATGAGAGCCGCTTCGCGACTGTCAACATCCGACCAGCTTATGGCGCCAGCGTTCTTCACCAGCTCTCCGGAGAATGGGATCTGCATGAAGTGTAGCACCGTCTCTGGG
>CAZDLW010000235.1:0-9048 GCA_964505975.1 uncultured Bifidobacteriaceae bacterium
GCCGTGGCGGTAGCTCGTCGCCTGGCGCTCGCACTGCGCCGCGGCGCCGCCGAGCTGCGGCGCTCGGCCAGCAGGTCCACTGCCTGCTCGTATGTGAGGCTCTCCGGGCTCATCGTCTTGGGAATCGACGCGTTCGTCGTGCCGTCGGTGACATAGGGACCATACCGGCCCGCGAGCATCTTCAGCGTTGTCCCATCCCGCGACAACTCGCGCAGAATCTTCTTCGCCGCCGGCTGACGCCGGCGCGACTGCTTGGGCGCGCGCAGCAGGGCCAGCGCCGCATCGAGCGAGATGGTGAAGACATCGTCCTCCGAGTCGAGGGACCGATACTCGCTGCCGTGCTTCACGTACGGGCCGAATCGGCCGAAGTTGGTGAGCACCGGTTCCTGATCGTCGGGGTGCAGTCCCACCGTGCGAGGCAATGAGAGCAGTTTCAGCGCCTCCTCGAGCGTGATCGTTGCCTCCGTCATGCCTGCCTGCAGCGATGCACGCTTTGGCTTCTCGGCTTTCTTGCCCTCGGGCGTCTCGCCGAGCTGAACGTACGCGCCGTAGCGTCCCGTCAATAGGTAGACGTTCTGCCCAGTGGCGGCATCTACGCCGATCACGCGCGGGCCCTCGGCCTTCGCACGAACCAACTCCAGCGCCTTCTCCACGGTCAGATCGGCCGGCGCGATTTCGTCGGGCAGTGACGATGTCCGGCCGGGACCGCCCTCACCGAGTTGCACGAACGGTCCGAAGCGGCCGATGCGGACGCGAACCGTTTCGCCGCTCTCGGGATCGGCCCCGAGATCCAGCACGGGATAATCGGCGTTCTCGGCCCCGTGCTCGACCGCGGGCAACAGCCCGCGGTGCTTCCGATCTCCGTAATAGAACTCGCGCAGAAACGCGACCCATTCGCGCTCGCCCCGCGAGATCTCGTCGAGATCGTCCTCCATCTCGGCAGTGAAGTCGGTCTCGACGAAGTCGCCGAAATGCTCGCGAAGCAGCTTCGTCACGGCAAAGGCCGTGAAGCTCGGAATGAGCGCCTTCCCCTGCCGGAAGACGTACCCTCGCCGCGCGATGGTGGCGATCGTCGGCGCGTAGGTTGACGGTCGTCCGATCCCGAGCCGTTCCAGCTCCTTGATGAGCGAGGCCTCGGTAAAGCGCGCAGGCGGCGACGTCTCGTGCCGCTTGGAACTGGTCTCGACGAGTGTGATGGCGGTTCCCTCCCGGTCGATCCGGTCGCCGACGCGGCACTGCGGCAGGATGGCCTCCTGTTCCTCGAGCTCCGCAGCGGGATCGTCGCTGCCCTCGACGTAGGCACGCCGGAATCCCGCGAACTCGATGGCCTTGCCACTGGCGGACAGCACGGCCACGTCCCCCTCGGGACCCGTGGCCGACATCTCGATCATGGTGCGGAGCACGCGCGCATCTACTATCTGCGACGCCATCGTCCGCTTCCAGATGAGCTCGTAGACCTTGAGCTCGTCCGAGCTCAGCGCGCCTTCGAGCTGCGCCGGCGCGAGCCGGAAGTCGGTGGGCCGGATGGCCTCGTGGGCCTCCTGCGCGTTCTTGACGCGGGTCTGGTACCGGCGCGGACCATCGTAGTACTCGCCGCCGAACATCTCGCGGATGACCCGGGCCGATTCGTGCAGGGCCTTGTCCGACAGCGTGGTGGAATCGGTGCGGTGATACGTGATGAGCCCTTCCATCTGGCCGTCGCCCACGTCGAGGCCCTGAAAGAGCCGCTGCGCCACCTGCATGGTTCGTTCGGTGGAGAAACCGAGCTTGCGGCTCGCCTCCTGCGTGAGCGTGGAGGTCGTGAACGGCGGAGCGGGGCGCTCGACGCCCGGCTTCTGTTCGACGGAGGAGACCGTCCACGGGACGTTCGCCCGAATCGCCTGGTTCAGGGCGTCGGCCGCGCGCTCGTCCAGCAGTCTGACGTTCTGGTTCTTGAGCCGGCCCGTCTGTGGATCGAAGTCCTTGCCCGTGGCCACGCGCCGATCGCCGATCCGCACGAGTGTCGCCACGAACTGGCGGGCGTCGCCCTCGAGCGTCGCCTCGAGATCCCAGTAGACGGCGGGACGAAACGCGCGGCGCTCCTCCTCGCGCTCGACAATCAGACGAACCGCGACGCTCTGCACGCGCCCGGCGCTCAGCCCCGTCTGCACCTTCTTCCAGAGGACGGGCGACAGTGTGTACCCGTAGAGCCGATCCAGGATGCGGCGGCTCTCCTGCGCGCGCACGAGGTTCTCATTGACGTTGGCTGGATGCTGGAGCGCTTCCTTCACCGCGTCCTCGGTGATCTCGTGGAAGACAATCCGGCGGACGGGGACCTTCGGCCTGAGCACCTGGGTGAGATGCCAGCTGATGGATTCGCCTTCACGGTCCGGGTCGGTCGCGAGCAGCAGTTCCGACGCCTCTTTGATGGCGGTCCTCAGATGGGCGACCTGCTTCCGCTTGTCGCTCGGGACGACGTAGTACGGTGTGAAATCGCGCTCCACATCGACACCAAGCCGGCCCCATTCCTTCTCCTTGATCTCCTTCGGGACCTCGGAGGCCGATTCGGGGAGATCGCGGATGTGGCCGTAGCTCGCCTCGACCCGGTACCTGTTTCCGAGGAACCGGCCGAGCGTCTTCGCCTTTGCGGGCGACTCGACAATCACCAGCGGTTTAGCCATTCCAGCAGTCAGCTCGTTCGCGACACGACCATGATCTCGGCAGGACCGCCAGACGACTCCGGACTCGCGTCGTGCGGGCGCATGGCGGCGCCTGGGCCGGCGGAGCTCGTAGACCGTTGATGCGCGCTCCCCTGCCAGCCAACTGCGACTCACACTAGCACGTTCACGTGGGCCGGACGAAGCGGCCGGCGCCCACCCTGCGGATCACCCCCCGCAGCTCCAGGTCCAGGAGACGTCTCAACAGCCGGGGGGTCTCCAATCCCGTGACCTCCACCAGCGTATCCACATCGTAGGCCTGCCCGCAGGTCATCTGGCGGAGCACAGGATCGGAAGTTGCTGATTTCGAGGTACTTACCTCCTGCCTGCCGGATGCGGTGTCGCCCACGGGCGTGAGCCCGAGCTCGAGGACGACATCGTCGGCGGACTCGACGATCCGGGCCCCATCTCGAATGAGCGCGTGGCCTCCCCGATTGCGGCCGCCAAGGACCGAGCCCGGCACGACCATCACATCGCGACCCTGTTCGAGCGCGCACGCGGCCGTGATGAGCGAACCTGACTTGTCGGAGGCTTCGATGACCACGACGCCGAGCGAGAGGCCGCTGATCAACCGGTTTCGCATGGGAAACCGGAATGGCAGGGGCGGCGCGGACGGCGGATACTCGCTGATCACCAGCCCGTCACCTGCAATGCGATCCGCCAGCTCAGCGTGTTCCAGTGGATAGAGGCGACGCAGTCCAGAACCAAGCACGGCAACGGTGCGCCCGACCCGCAAGGCGCCATGGTGCGCGGCGGAATCCACTCCGCGTGCGAGCCCGCTCACGACCGTCACTCCGCGCCCGGCAAGATCGGCCGCAAGCGTCGCGGCAGTGTCGAGCGCGACCGTTGATGCCGCCCGGGACCCGACAATCGCCACGAGTGGCGCGTCGAAGGCGTCGAGCGTGCCACGATACCAGAGCAGCGGCGGACAGTCGGACATGGCCAGCAGCATCGCGGGGAAGCGTGGATCGTTCCACGGCAGTACCTGGATGCCCGCCTCGGCTGCCCGGACGCGGCAGTCTCGAGCCTTCGCGAGAAGCGGCGCGGCCTGCTCGATCAACCGCGCGTCGCCAGCACGGAGCCGATCCGTGAGACCGATTCGTGACAGATTGTCCAGGAACGAAAGGGCCACTGCCTGGTCGAGCGTCATGCGCGACTCCAGCGCGCACCGCCGGGGTCGTGCAGGCGTGTCGGGCGACCTGACTTCCCTCTCTGCGCGGGAGCCGGGGCGGACACGGACCGGACCAGTGGGCGGTGTGCGCCATCTGGACTCCCGGCCTGGGCCGCTCCCTTTATCGGTGTACGACGAACAAGAAATCACCCGGTGTCACGGATTGCGAAAGGAAAATGAGGACACGCCGACGTGAAACGTCGCCAAGGCGGGCACATCCGAGCCTGTCCTTGTGGCACATGGCTTGCTGATCCATGTAAACTATTGATCTGCAAAGCGCTTGCACGCGGCGAGTGCGGTGACTATAGTGAGGGCCGGTTCTGTCATGCTGACACGTGTGCTGCTGGTCGCGTTTTTCTGCGCGGTGGCGACAGCGCCAGTGGCGGCCGACGCACGTCGCGATGCAAAGACGCGTGTAGAGTTCGGCATCAAAGTGGCGCAGCATGGATTGTGGCGTGAGGCCATCCTGCACTGGGAGCGTGCTGCCGAGATCGATCCAACGTACGCGGCGGCTCACAACAATCTGGCCATCGCGTACGAACAGCAGGGCGACCTCGAGAAGGCTCGCGCCGCATACGAGCGGGCCCTCGAGCTGGAACCGAAAAACGCGATGATCAAGCAAAACTACGAGCTGTTCAGGGAGATCAATGAGCGCACGACACGCCAGCAGGCTCGGTAGTCTCGCGGCAGTGCTGATCACGACGGTCGCCTGCACGACCTATCACGAGATCCCGATCGAAACGCCGATCCGTCCGAAACTGGACGTCTCCGCGTTCCAGCGAGTGTTCATCGCGGGCTTCCTGTCCGGAGGCTCCGATGACGTCGACAGCAATCTCGAAACCACCCGACTGCTTCGCAGCCAGCTGAGGACGCGATCGGATCTCCGCGTCATCGATTCCGATGTGCTGCCGTTGATGGAAGTGGCCACCGACGAGTTCGGGAATGGCGACACGGCAGTGGCGATTCGCGAAGAGCGCGACCTCGAGCCCTACGAGCACCTCTTCGCCAACGTCGATTACTGGCGGCGCATCGGCGAAGAGTATCAGCAGCCGCTCATCGTCACCGGCACGGTGATGTTCATGCCGCACCAGCGCGCCAGCATCGTGCAGCGGAATCAGGAGGAGTACGACTCGTTCGGCCGCCGCCGCGTCGTGCCCGTGCGGACGTACATGGAGCGCAAGGGATTCATCCTCCGGCCGCGGTTCGTCTTCATCGACGGACGGACGGGTGCGGTGATGCACTCGGAGACGTTCCGGGAGGAGATCCTCTACAACGCCAACCAGATGACGCCGGCTTTGTCCTCGTACTTCGAGTTGATGGACCGGCTCATCCCGAGCTTTCTCAGCACGCTGAGCAGCCAATCGATCAAGGGGACGCGCGTTCTGCTTCAGTGAGCCGCCGTTCCCGTCTGACGGGGTCGCCGCCGGCGCCTGGCGACCCCGATCGTGCACTGCGGGCGGCTGTTCCACCCACACAGCCTCACGGGCTCCCCGTCTGAGGCGCCTCGCTCTTGCCCCCGGCCAGGGCTGTCTGTTACGCTGGCATGTTTGTAGGCAGCATGTACGCGCCGCTCTGAATACCGGATAACCGGTACCCACTGCCGACGTGGGACACCGACTGAAGGAGCTTTCGTGTACGCGATTGTTCAGACCCGTGGCCGTCAACTCAAGGTCGCTCCAGGCACTGTGGTCGAGATCGATGGCAGGGTCATGGAGCCGGGCGTGGAGTTCACCTTCGATCAGGTGCTGCTCGTGCAGCGGGACGCCGGCGAAGTGTTGGCTGGAGCGCCGTTCGTGGCCGATGCCCGGGTCATCGGCGTTGTCGATGGCGAGTCGCGCGGGCCGAAGCTGCGCGTGTTCAAGAAGAAGCGACGGAAGGGCTTTCGCAAGACGCGAGGGCACCGGAGTGTCTTCACGCGCGTGCGCATCACCGACATTCAGGTATAGCGTCGGCGCGCCGGTCCGCTCCCATGGCACCGGCGATGCGGGCGTAAGGACAGGAATCATGGCTCATAAGAAGGGACAAGGGAGTTCTCGAAACGGTCGCGATAGCAACGCGCAGCGGCTTGGCGTCAAACGCCATGACGGCAATCTGGTGACCGGCGGGTCCATCATCGTTCGTCAGCGCGGGCGCCGCTTCCAGCCCGGACTCAACGTTGGCCTCGGCAAAGACGACACGCTCTTCGCGAAGATCGCGGGCAGAGTCCGGTTCGAGGATCACGGGCAGCACGGCCGGCGCGTCTCGATTGTCCCTGTCGAGTAGCGGGTCGCTCCCTTCTCCCCTTCCCCCTCCCCTTCCCCCCACCCCCCTTCTATACTGAGGTGGATGTTCGTCGACGAGGTGGACATCCACGTGATGGCAGGCGACGGCGGACGCGGCTGCCTGAGCTTTCGCCGCGAGAAGTTCGTGCCGCGCGGGGGCCCGGACGGCGGCGACGGTGGTCCCGGGGGCTCGATCGCCCTGGTGGCCACGTCGCGCAAGGCGACGTTGATTGATTTTCGGTTCCAACCCAGGTTCACGGCCGGGCGCGGCCATCACGGGCAGGGCTCGAACAGGACGGGCCGTGCGGGCAGCGACCTCCAGATCGAGGTCCCGGTAGGCACGCTGGTGTACGAAAGAGAGACCGCAACCGGAGAGAACCATCTACTGTCCGACTTGGCCACCGAAGGGCAGCGCGTCATCGTGGCCAGAGGTGGCCGCGGAGGCCGAGGGAACGCGCGCTTTGCCACCTCCACCAATCGCGCACCGCGGCGCGTCGAGCCCGGGGAGCCAGGCCAGGAGAAGACGCTTCACCTGCAGCTGAAGCTGATTGCGGATGTCGGTCTCGTCGGGTTTCCCAACGCAGGAAAGTCCACGCTGCTCTCACGAATCTCCGCCGCACGGCCCAAGATCGCGGACTACCCCTTTACAACGCTGACACCGCACCTGGGCGTCGTGACCCTCGGCGACGACCGTAGTTTCGTGGTGGCGGACGTACCAGGGCTGATCGAGGGTGCGCACGAGGGACACGGACTCGGCGACCGGTTCCTGCGTCATATCGAGCGAACCAAGATGCTCGTGCACCTGGTGGACGTCTCCAGCCTGTCCGGACGCGATCCCGTGGAGGACTTCGACACGATTCTGACCGAACTGCGGTTGTACGATCCCGCTGTGGCGGCAAAGCCCCAGATTGTCGCGGCAACCAAGATTGACGCACTGGACGATCCCGCGAGGTGCGAACGGCTGGAGCACCGCGTCCGGAGCCTGCACCTGCCGTTTCACCGGATTTCCAGCGTGACGGGTCACGGAATCGATGCGTTGCTGGACGCGGTCTGGGGCGAGATTGCGCGCGTGCGCGCCAACGAGCGCGCGGCCGTCGACGCCGCACCGGACCTGGATGGTGCCGATCTGCTGACGCGCACACGACGCCGATCGAACGCATGAGACCCGCGGGGCGCCTTGGCCTGCTCGGCGGCACGTTCGACCCGATTCATTTCGGACACCTCGACGCCGCCGATGCCGCACGGACCGCACTCGCGCTCGACGAAGTCCGGCTGATGCCGACGCGCGACCCTCCGCATCGCGCCAGCGAACCCCGGTCGAGTGCGTTTCATCGATTCGCCCTTGCTGCACTGGCAATTGACGGACGCACGGGCTACCGCGTGTCGGATCTCGAACTGCGGCGCCCCGGGCGTTCGTACACCATCGACACGCTGCGTGCACTGCACGTCCGAGGATGGCTCCCTTCGCAACTTTTCTTCATCCTGGGCACCGACGCTTTTGCAGAAATCGCCACGTGGCACGAGTACCCCGCCGTGCTGGACGCGGCGAACTTCGCGGTCATCGCTCGGCCGGGCACCGCGCTCGGCGACGCCCTCGAACGTCTGCGCGTGGCGCGGGCGGGTCCGCCTGGTGCTGGAATCGGGGCAGGTACCAGCGATCCACCCGCCATCCTTGTCGTTGAAGCGCATACGCGGGACGTGTCGTCGACAGTCGTGCGCGCACGTCTGGCTGCGGGCGACTCCATCGACGGCCTCGTGCCGCCCGCGGTGGCTCGGCACATCCTCGCCCATCACCTGTATCGATCGGTAGGCGACTTGCATGACGACAACCAAGACGACGAGGTCTAGCGTGCGGAAAGCGGCAAGCACGACGGATACGCGGGGCGCCGCGGCGGGCACGACATCGCGCGCGGCGCGAACGGGCTCCAGGCGTCGCGTGTCCACACGGCTGCCGCGGGCAGTACACGGGGCAGTCCGTGCGGCACTCGACAAGAAGGCCGAAGATGTCGTGGTCCTGGATCTTCGGAAGGCCGGCGGCTTCACGGACTATTTCGTCGTGTGCACCGGCGCCAACCCGCGTCAGATTGCGGCCATTGCCGACCACGTGCGCGAGACGCTGAAGACCGAGTACGACGAGCGGCCGGCACTGGCCGAAGGCGTGGATACGTCCGAATGGGTCCTGCTGGACTACTTCGATTTCGTCGTGCACATCTTCAGTCGGGAATGCCGCACGTTCTACGGTCTCGAGCGTCTGTGGGGCGACGCCGAACGACGCGAGTTTCACGACGAAGGCGCGGGCGGACGGCACCGAGGGTAGACCCCGCGGGTGTCATGTCCGCCAGTGGGCGCGACCGTGCTCGAGCCGCGCCTGGATCAGGATTTCTTGGCTGCGCCTCGCGCGGCCAGGGCCATAGTGCGGTCACATGCATCAACCTGCGAGCTCGCGAGGCGGAGCAGCCATCGACATGCTCGACGGTCTGAGGCAGGGCCTCGGTGGCAATTCACTTCGACGGACGGCGAAGCGCGCCGTGGATGCGCTGCTGGCCATCACGCTGGCTCCGGAATGCGCCGCGTGCGCCTGCCCTCTGGACGAGCCGTCCTCGGGTTGTGTCTGCGTTCGCTGTTGGCGTGAGGTTCGTCTGTTGACGCCCCCCCTCTGCCCATCCTGCGGCGACCCTATGGGACGGGCGTCATCGGGCCCGCAGCTCGTGGAGCCCTGTGCGCAGTGCCGGCACCGGTCCGGCGCGATCGCGTGCAGCCGCGCGGCAGGCGAATACGAGGGGGCGCTGCGCCGCATCGTGCATGCCTTCAAATACGATGGGCGCCGATCGCTTGCTGCGCCGCTCGGCGCGCTGATGCGGCGGGCCGGCCGCGACCTGCTCGGCGATGCGGACCTGATAGTGCCCGTGCCGTTGCACCC
>CAZDLW010000236.1:0-2866 GCA_964505975.1 uncultured Bifidobacteriaceae bacterium
CCGCCGACCCCGCGCTTATGAGACGCGTGCTCTAACCGGCTGAGCTACTCCGGCACGAACTGTTGATTTTACTACCTACGCGGCCTCGTGAATGACGGCGGCCGCGATCAACGGAATGAGAATCTCATGGTGTCCGACGAGCGACAGGCCGACGCCCTGGGAACCGGCCACGGGACGCACAACGACGTTGGTCTGCGGGCGGTACATCCTCAGGAAATCGATGTTCACGGTGGTGAGTGCCCCCAGGTCGGTCCCTTGATTGCGCGCGAGTGCCACGGCTTTCAAGAACACCTCTGGCAGCACCACCGCCGATCCACAATTCAGATACACACCACCGCGCAGCCGGGCCACGCAGGAACACAGGTAGCGGAAATCCCTGAGACTGGCATCGCCAATCGCGGAACCGGACGCATTCGGATGCATGTGGATGATGTCCGTGCCGAGGGCCACGTGCACGGTCACCGGGATGCCCAGCCGGTGCGCCGACACGGTTAGACTGCGATCCGCGTACGCGGGATCCTGTTCGGAAAGATACCGGCCGACGGCCTGGCCGATGCCCTGACGCTCGCTGGAGGCGCGGCGGATGAGATCGTTCAGAACCCGCCCGGTTTCCTCGGCCATTCCAAAACGTCCGGGTCCGAGCGCTTCGTCAACGTCTTCGGATGTCGCGCCCGAGACGGCGACTTCGAAATCGTGAATGATGCCGGCACCATTCATGGCGATCGCGGAGACGTACCCCCGTCGCATCAGATCGATCACGACCGGGGAGACTCCGGTCTTGATCACGTGTGCACCTATTCCCCAGATAACGCCCGCGTCGCGCCGCCGCGCCTCCACGATCGCGGCAACGACGCGGCGCAGTTCTGATGCGCCGAGAATGGACGGCAGCGAGCGAAACCACTCCCCGAAACCCGCTCCGGCGTCGACCGGACGTGCGAAGTCCTCCACACGAGTCTTGCTCGGTCTGGATGCCAGCGGATACGTCCGGATTGTGGAGAAATCCGATTCCTCGTACGAGAAGGCCATACCGATCGGTTCCTCTCTTCACAGGATTAGCATCGCATCGCCGTAACTATAGAAGCGGTAGCGCAGCTCTACCGCCTTTCCGTAGGCAGCCAGCACCTGCTCTCTCCCGGCAAACGCCGCAACGAGCATCAGCAGCGACGACCGCGGCAGGTGGAAGTTCGTCACCAGCCCCGACACGATCTGAAACCGGTGCCCCGGCCGGATGAACAGGCTCGTCTGCCCCTGTGCCGGCATGACGGCACCATCCTCGCAGGTCCTGAGCGACTCGAGGGCACGGGTGGTGGACGTGCCGACTGCAATGATCCGGTGGCCTCCTCGCCGCGCGTGCGTCAACGCCGTCGCAGCCGACTGCCCGACCGAATAGACCTCGGGATCAACGACATGATCCTCGACCCTCGGCGCACGCACCGGCTTGAAGGTGCCATATCCAACGTGCAGGGTCATCTCCGTGCGCTCGATGCCGCGGGCACGTAGTGCGTCGAGTTGTTCGACGGTGAAGTGCAGACCCGCGGTCGGTGCGGCAACCGATCCAGACTCACGTGCGTACACCGTTTGATACCGATCGCGATCCGATGGGAGATCCTCCCGTCTGATGTAGGGCGGCAGCGGAACATGACCGAGGCGATTGATGGCGGCATCGACGGATATCGTGCCCTCCGCCCAGAGTCGGATCTCTCTGAGGCCATGAAAATGCCTCGATAGGACCTGTCCGTGCAGTCGAAGCCCTTCTCCCTCGAACACGACCCGCGCTCCGGATTTGAGCTTCTGCCCCGGGTGCATCAGCGCACGCCACGTCGATGCCGGCGACGGTCCTGCGCTCGTGTTCGCGCCGATGTCCTGCCAGTCTCCGCGGCCGTCGTGCTGTGTCACCCGCTCGAGCAGCAGGCACTCGACCGCTCCGCCACTCGGTGTCCGGCGACCCAGCAACCGGGCCGGGAACACGCGGGTGTCGTTCAACACGAGCAGATCTCCAGCGCGCAGGAAACGGTCAAGGTCCACGAACCTCGCGTGTTCGACACGCCCATTCTCGCGGTGCATGACCAGCAGGCGTGAGTCCCCGCGGACGGCCGGCGGCGCCTGTGCAACCAGCTCATCAGGAAGGGCGAAGTCGAAATCGCTCACGTCCATCTATTCGATCCCGGCCAAACGCACCAGCGAGCGTATCGCTCACTCCTCATTCCCTGCATCCCCCCAAACTTCGCACGCGCTTCGCCACGAGGAACGCCTGCCTGCTGACGTGGCGAGCGGCTTGCACACTGGATAGCGTGCTCTGCAGTCTGTCTCGCCACATCCGATACGTGCGAGTGGCCTCGCTGGTGATCCTCGCCGCACCAGGTCTTGCCCGATGAGTGCGGCGCTGCGCCCGGAACCGGATAGCGACGCCGGCAATCGGCAGTCTCCGGCACCGTCCGAGTCGCGGGATGAGACTCCCGTCGTCCCCGTGGACGTCAGCATCCGCAGCGTGGCCCTGACCGTCCTGGCCACGGTCGCGGGCGTGTACCTGCTGCACTGGGCACAACAGGTCTTCGTGCCGGTGGTGCTCGCCATCCTGATCAGCTACGCGCTCGAGCCGCTCGTACGATCGCTCGTGAAGGTGCGCGTCCCGCGACCGGTTGCGTCGGCGGGCATCGTCGGACTCCTCGTCGTCTCGCTTGTCTCCGGTATATACGCGTTTACCGACGACGCCCAGGCTATCGTCGCCAAGCTTCCCGACGCCGCCCAGACGCTTCGCCGAGTCATGAACCAAGACCGTGGGGAGCGGGCCCTCGATCACGTGCAGCGCGCTGCAGAGGAACTGCAGGCGACGGCCGACGAAGCAGCCGTCAGGAATCCGGCGCCG
>CAZDLW010000236.1:2966-9040 GCA_964505975.1 uncultured Bifidobacteriaceae bacterium
TGCAGAGGAACTGCAGGCGACGGCCGACGAAGCAGCCGTCAGGAATCCGGCGCCGGACGACGTGCTGCGCGTGCAGGTCGAGCAGCCGGCGATTGACTTGCGCCAGTATTTCACGTGGGGCTCCGCAGGTCTCGCGTTCTTCGTCGCCCAGTCCGTGCTCGTTGTGTTCTTCGTGTTCTTCCTGCTCGCATCCGGCGATCTCTTCAGACGCAAGCTCGTCAAGATCGCGGGACCCTCGCTCGCCAAGAAAAAGATCACTGTGCATATCCTGGAGGACATCAACACCCAGATTGGACGCTTCCTGCTGATTCGTGTGCTCACGAGTGTCATCGTCGGCATAGCGAGCTGGATTGCGTTCCACTTCGTCGGACTCGAGCAGGCAGGCCTCTGGGCAATCGCCGCGGGCGTTCTCAACTCCATTCCCTACTTCGGTCCGATGATCGTGGCGGCGGGCACGGCGCTCGTCGCGTTTCTCCAGTTCGAGACCATCGCCATGGCAGGATATGTGTCGGGCCTGTCACTGGTCATCACGAGCGCGGAAGGTTGGCTACTGACGCCATGGTTGACGAGTCACGCCTCCCGCACGAACGAAGTGGCCATCTTCCTGGCATTGATCTTCTGGACGTTTGTCTGGGGCATCTGGGGCACGCTGCTGGCCGTTCCGATGCTCGTCGTGGTCAAGGCGTTCTGCGATCGTGTCGAAGACCTCCAGCCTCTCGGGGAGTTGCTGGGCAAGTAGTGGGCAGAGTCCACGCTGGAGAGTCGGCACCGATCCGGCATCAAGGAAGAGCACGCATCGGCACGATGACCTGCTGAGGCGACATGCGCGTCTCCTCGACGCCATGACACGCAGTCGGCCGGACCGCCCAGGTCACTCACTCGAGGAATTTCGCCAGATTGGTCCGTCCCCGGGCCGCCAGCAGCGGCCTCCACAGATCGCCGGACGCCGCAATGCGATCGCGCACGGTGTCAATGCGGAATTCCTCCGTTGTTGCTCCTTTCTCGATCTCGGCCCACGTGAGCGGCATCGACACGGTCGCCATGGGTGTGGGACGCACCGAATAGACGCTTGCGAGCGTTCGACCCCATGCATTCTGGTTGTAGTCCACCAGCACGCGCCCTTTCGGCCTTCGAGCCACGCGGTACTCCGCGGTCAGGAGCGTCGGATGCCGCGACACCAGCTCCACGGCGAGCGCCCTCGCGAAGGTCCACACGGCCTTCTGCTGAGGGCCGCGCACGATGGGCACATACACGTGCAGGCCTCTCGAACCGCTCGTCTTGACGACAGGGCTCATCGAGAGCGCGTTCAACGCCTCGCCGACGATGAGGGCTGCCTGCCGCACTCGATCGAAGGACGCACCTTCCGCAGGATCGAGATCGAAGTGAAGATAGTCCGGACGATCGACATCGTCGCACCTGGCATACCACTGGTTCAGGTCTATGCATCCCAGATTGATCACCCAGAGCAGTGACGGCAGGTCGTCGATGACCGGAAAATCAATGCGGTTGCCCGAGCCGTGCTCGATCGAGCATGTTCGAATCCACGACGGGCGCGGCGTAGGCGCGCGCTTCATGAAGAAGAAGGGGCCGGATGCACCGTGCGGATAGCGTTTCATGACCATGGCGCGGTCACGGATATGCGGCAAGAGCACGGGTGCCACGTCCGCGTAGTACTGAATCAAGGCGCCCTTCGTGATCCCGCGTGCGGGCCAGAATGGCTTGTGCAGGTTCGTGAGCCGGACGTGCCGGCCGCCCGTATCGAGCACGGCATGATCGACATCCACCGGGATCCGAACGCCCGCGGCACGAGACATCCCTCACCACCGTCGGCGACCCGTACAGCCACGGAGCATCATCCCACCCGCTTCGTGGGGATCACGCTTCGCCCGGCGGGAGTCCGACTCGAAGAGTCTCGCGTCGCGACGCCTGCCAGACGCGGTCCGAGCTTCGGCGGCCGCTGACCGTGTCGGCTCGCCCCAGCGACCGGCTGGTACTCCAGCTCAATCCCGGCCGCAGCACACCGCAACATGAGCCCGCCCCGGCTCATGTCACCGCGCCCGACGAATGACGACGGAAACAGGAGCCGCCTGCCAAAGACGGGCTCCAGCACGTCGACGTACTTCCCGGATGCGATGCTTCCGAGCAGCACCACCTCGCAGGTCGGGCCGAGCGCGTCGAGCAGTGACCGGGCGTCGCTCTCGAGCGGCCTGCGATACTGCTCGTTCGCCTGGTCGACCGCCGCATCTGCAAACGCCAGAAAGGTTTCGCGTGTGACCATGCTGTCGGCCGCCGCGAGTCCGGCGTTCGGAGTGATGACCAGTACGCCTCCGCCAACCCCGGCGCCCGCCGCCGCATCGGGCGGTCGGGCGAACCGCCGGGCGTAGGTGAGCTTTCCCCGGAAATACAGACCGCTCACGAAGCTGAACACGTCGCCGAGCCGCGCACCGCCGGGCGCGCGCAAGTGCTTGGCGAGCGCGAATTGCGCCGACGGCGCGATCATCAGTCCAGCACGTCGTCCCGTGCAATTGGCTGGCGACAGCAGGAAGATCCGGGGACGCACGGCTATTCCTTGAGACCCCACCTGAGCAGAATTGCGCCGACCGTGAACCCTGCACCGACCGAGACCATCAGCACGAGATCGCCGCGGCAGAGCCGCTTCGACTCGATTGCGTCGTTCAACGCGAGCGGAATCGTCGCGGCCGTCGTATTCCCGAACCGCTCGATATTGATGACCACCTTGTCCTGGGGGAGCTCGAGCTTCTCGGCCGCCGAGAGGATGATTCGACGGTTCGCCTGATGCGAGACGAACAGGTCGATGTCGCAGGGGCTGACGCCGTTCCGGTCGAGAATACGGCGGCACACCTCCTCGGTATTCCGTACAGCGAACTTGAAAACCGCCTGGCCATCCTGCTTGACGTAATGAAGCCGGCGCTCGACTGTCTCGTGCGACGCCGGAAGACGGCTGCCTCCCGCCGGCATGCAGAGCGAGGGCCCGCCGCTCCCATCCACGTAGTTCTCGAAGTCGATGATGCCGATATCCGAGTCCTGGGTGGGTTCAACCACGGCCGCGCCAGCGCCGTCTCCGAAAATGACACACGTCGTGCGGTCCGTGTAGTCGATGATGCTCGACATCACATCCGCCCCAATCACCAATGCGTGACGGCTGTTCCCCGTGGCCACCAACTGGGCGGCTGCTGTCAGTCCGTACGTGAAACCGGAACAGGCGGCAAACAGGTCGTAGCCCCACGCACGCGTGGCGCCGATCTTGTGCTGAATCAGACACGCAGTACTGGGGAACAGCGTGTCGGGCGTCGTCGTACCGACAACGATGAAGTCGATGTCGCGTGGCGTGAGTCGGGCGCGTTCGATGGCTTTCAGCGCCGCCTCAGCCGCCAGATCGGACGTCGCCACACCCGGGTCCACGATATGGCGCTCGCGAATTCCCGTGCGCTGAAGAATCCACTCGTCGTTCGTGTCGACCATGCGTTCGAGGTCCGCATTCGTGAGGACGCGCGGCGGCACATACGTGGCCAGACTGGCGATATGCACGCGCAAGAGCGTGCGCGGAGCGGGGAGGGCTACCACAGGCGGGAGTCCCTTCCAGGAGCGGCCAATCCGAGATACTCGTACGCGCGCGCAGTGGCCACTCTGCCGCGGGGTGTCCGGTCGAGGAAGCCCGCCTGGATGAGAAATGGCTCGTAGATGTCCTCGATCGCGTCCCGCTCCTCGTGGATGGCCGCGGCAAGGCTGTTGACCCCTACGGGCCCTCCTCCGAACTTGTCGATAATCGTCCGGAGCAGCTTGCGATCCACGTCGTCGAAGCCCCGATCGTCCACTTCGAGCAATGCCATGGCCGCTCGTGCCACGTCGCCCGTCACGCGCCCGTCGGCACGCACCTGCGCGTAGTCGCGAACACGACGCAAGAGCCGGTTCGCAATCCGCGGCGTCCCCCGGGCCCGGCGCGCGATGTCGAGCGTTGCATCCGTCTCTACGGCGACACCGAGGATGCGTGCCGATCGCCGCACGATCTCCTGAATGTCCTCATCGGCATAGAAGTCCAGCCGGTGGACGATGCCGAAACGGGCGCGCAACGGCGACGTGAGCAACCCCGCCCGCGTCGTCGCCCCAATGAGCGTGAACTTCTGTAACGGCACCTTCACTGACCGCGCGCTCGGGCCCTGCCCAATCACGATGTCCAGCTCGTAGTCCTCCATGGCCGGATAGAGGATCTCCTCGATGGCCGGCGCCATGCGATGGATTTCGTCGACGAAGAGCACCTCGTGCCGCTGGAGGTTCGTCAGCATCCCGGCCAGATCGCCTGGCTTCTCGATGACAGGCCCCGCGGTCGATCGAACCGGCACGCCCAGCTCGTTGCCGATTACATATGCCAGCGTGGTCTTGCCCAGGCCGGGTGGTCCGTAGAGCAAGACGTGATCGAGAGCTTCGTCACGCCCCCGGGCGGCCGCAATGGACACCTGCAGATTGTCGCGAACGCGCTCCTGGCCGATGTACTCGTTCAGCCCGCGTGGTCGAAGACCAGCTTCGTACTGCGCGTCTTCGTCGGCACGCCCTCCCGCCACGATGCGCTCCCTCACCCTGCACCACCCTTGCTGCGCGCGCTCACCACCGCCGGGCCCTCTGAACGAGCTCTCCGCCCTGTGCCCCTCCTCTTCCATTCCGGCGTGGACTGCCACGCGGCCCGCAACGAGAACTTGGTACTCTTGCGGTCGACCGCATCGCGGTCGTAGCCGCGCGAAGCGCGGCAAGAGATGCTGGCAACCAGCCCCCGATCACGAGGAGATATCCCGTGGCGAAGCCCCGTGGGTGGTGCTTCGTATGCGCTGGCGCCCCCTCAACGCATCAACTCGCGGAGCGCTCCTCTGAGGGCCTCCTCGAGCGTCGATGCGGGGTGGGCGGCCAGGATCGCGTCGACGGCCCTCTCGGCCTGCGGGCGATGATACCCGAGGTTCTCCAGAGCCGACAGGAGATCGACACGGAGCTGGTTTCCTTCGCGACGTTCAGGCGCCCGTCCGGCGATCGCCGCCGGCACCAGCTGGCCGAGACGGTCCTTCAACTCGAGCACGATACGTTCGGCCGTCTTCTTCCCCACACCTGGAACGCCGGTCAACCTGGCCACGTTCCCGTGCTGGACCGCGCCGATCAGGTCTTGCGCGTCCACGCCCGACAACACGGAAATCGCCAATCGCGGCCCGATTCCGCTCACCGCAATCAGTCGCTCGAACACCTGTCTCTCCAGATCCGTGAGGAAGCCGTACAGATGGAGCGCGTCCTCGCGCACATGCGTGTACACCCGAAGCGCCACGTCGGCGCCCTCGTCCCCGATGTCGTAATACGTTGACAGCGGGACATGCACTTCGTAGCCAACTCCCTGGACGTCGACGATGACCTTGTTCGGCTGTTTTTCGAGCACACGGCCACGAAGGAACGCAATCATCCGTTCGCGGGAGGCCGATACTGCCGCCACGTGCGTGGCTTCGAGACCGAGCGCCGGGTGGACCCGACGGTCCCTGTCCGGACCCGTGAAGCCGCGCGTCCAACGTTCTTCTGGCGGCCAATCAGCGAGGTGGAGTGCGCGTGGCAGACTGCGACGGCCAGCGCGTCCGCGGCATCGTGTGGCGCCGGCCGCACGTTCAACCCGAGCAGCAATCTGACCATCTCCTGGACCTGATGCTTGTCGGCGCGGCCGTAGCCCACCACGGCTCTCTTGACTTCTGCCGGCGTGTATTCGACCACCTCACAACCGGCCTCGACAGCCGCCAGAATGGCCACACCCCGGGCGTGGCCGAGCCGCAGTGCACTGCGGGCGTTGGAGGCGTAAAACAGATCTTCCACCGCTACACAATCCGGACGCAGGCTGGACAGAAGATGGGCCAGGTCGCCATGGATCCGGGCGAGCCGGAGAGGGAATGGATCCGCGGCACGAACGGTGACAGCGCCACACGCCACCATGCGATGACGGCGGCCGTCCGTCTCCACGCAGCCGTATCCGGTGCGTTCAGAGCCGGGGTCGATGCCGAAGATCCTCACGCGAGGGAGGCCTCGATCTCCTTCTC
>CAZDLW010000237.1:0-8885 GCA_964505975.1 uncultured Bifidobacteriaceae bacterium
CGCGGGCCTCCGCGAGCCGGCGTTGGGCCCCGGTCAGGCGCGTGTCGGCATCGCGCCGATCGACATCGAGCCGCTCGAGTGCCCCCTCGGCCTCGGCGCACCGCCCCTCCAGCGTCGTCCGCTCTTCCGTTGCGGTGCGGCGCTCCAGGGCGATGACTTCGGCACGACGCCCGAGCCGCGCGATGTCTTCGGTGCTCCGCGCGAGCTGTGCCTCGTGGGAGACACTCGCCTTCTCCTGCTGATGTCGATCGGCGTCCAGCGCCGCGATCGTGCGCGTCGCATGCTCGATGACCGTCTCGAGCCGTGCCACGTCGTCCGCCACGCGCGCGAGCGCATCCCGATCCACGGCCACGCGCTCGCTGAGCTCCTTGATCTCGCGCCGCGTGGCGAAAATGCCCCGCGACTCCGTCTTCGCACCGCCAGCCACCACGTGCGGTCCACGGAGCACGTCGCCGTCGAGCGTGGCCACGAGCCCCGTCGTCTGGCGGGAGAACTCCACGGCCTGAGAGAACGTCTCGGCAATGTAGGCTTCCGGGATCACCTGCTGCACGGTGGAGGCGTGCGGTCCCTGCACTCTGATGACGTCGGCAAGCGGCACGATCCCCGGAGCACGCATCGCGTCGCGTGGGTAGAAGCCGCCCGAGGCGGGGTCGATCACGACGAAGCCACAGCGTCCCGCGTCATGTTCGCGGACGAGTGCCAGTCCGGCGGCTGCCTGATCGTGGCGTTCGACGATGACGTGCTGGAGCAGGTCGCCGAGACACGCTTCGACGGGGCGATCGTAGCGGCCGTCCACGTCCAGACAATCGGCAACGGCACCCTGTTGCCCGACGCGCCCGTTGGCCTGGACGAGCAGCATACGCGCCGCGTCGCCGAACTCGGCACGGCTCGCGGCGACTTCTTCGAGTGAATCGAGACGAGCCTGCAAGGCCGCCAGATCCTGTTCGCGTGTACGCACGTCGCGAACGCGGCACTGATGATCGCGGCGTGCCGCCTCGAGCGCGGACCACTGTGCGCCACGCTCGGCCGCAATCGTCTGGAGCGCCTGCTGGACACGGCCCAGTGCATCCGCCGCCCCCGCGTGCTCGCCCTGCACCTTCTCCATGTCGCGGGTCAGTTCGGCCTGCTCGATGTCGAGCTTTGCCAGCGATTCCCCTACACGCTCGTACTGATGGGCCGCATGGTCCAACGCATGTCGCAGCGCCGTCACTGCGCTGACGGCATTGAACACGTCGCTCCGGGCCGCCTCCACCTCGGATTCCAGCCCGTCGATTCGTTCTTGCGCGCGTACATGCGATGCGTTCGTTTCCGCGACGATTCCGGCTGCCTCGTCGCGCGCGCGTTCCGCCTCGGCCCGGGCCTGGCGGCGCACGTCCAACTCGACACGCGCAGGTTCCCTTCGTCCATGCAGATCGCCAATCTCGTCGGTGATCTCACGGGTCCGCGCCTGCAACGACGCGACCTGTTGACGATTGAGCTCCTGCATCTGCTGGCGACGCGCAATCGCCAGCTCTCGACCGTGCGCGTCGTCGCGAAGCCGCGATGCCTGGCGATCCGCCTCGGCCTGTTCGATGCGCAAACGCCCGAGGTCCGCTTCGACCTCGGACACGCGACCCGCCGCGACCGCCTCGCGTTGCCGGGCGTCGTCCAGTGCCGTCCGTGCTGCCTCGATATGGCGCCCGAGCTCGCGGGCGCGCCGGGCAAAGAGCACCTTCTCCCAACGCCGAAGCTCATCGCGCAGTCGCGTGTATCGGCGGGCCTTCGTAGCCTGGCGCTTGAGCGTTCCACGCTGCTTCTCGACCTCGAACACGATGTCGTCGATGCGGGTCAGGTTGTGCTGTGCCGCCTCGAGCTTCAGCTCGGCAGCGCGACGGCGCGATTTGTACTTCGTAACTCCGGCTGCCTCCTCGATGAGTTGGCGTCGATCGGCTGGACGCGAACTGAGGATCATCCCGATCTTGCCCTGCTCGATGATGGCGTAGGCCTTGGCGCCCAGACCCGTGTCCATCAGCAGCTCGTGCACGTCGCGGAGACGGCAGACGACGCCGTCGATCAGGTACTCGCTCTCGCCCGACCGATACAGTCTGCGAGTGACCTCGACGTCCCTGTGGGCGTAGCCATTCCCATTCCCGTTGACAGGATCGAGACGCCATCCGTTCCCCTGCCCGTTGACGCTGGCCGTGCCGTCATCGGCGGCACCGGACTCCTGCGAGGTCCTGGACAGAAGCGGCAGCCCCCTCAACCGCAGGCGCACTTCGGCCGTACCGCCGGCCTTGCGGGCATCGCTACCGCTGAAGATGACATCCTCCATCCGGTCGCCGCGCAAGCTCTTGGCGCTCTGCTCACCAAGGACCCACGTGATCGCATCGGCCACGTTGCTCTTCCCACATCCGTTCGGTCCCACAATTGCCGTGACACCATCGTCGAATGACAGCTCCGCCCGATCGGAGAATGACTTGAAGCCGACAATCTCGAGACGTTCGAGGCGCATTCCAGGAATTCCCCTGATTTCTGGCAAGAGCCGCCCCTGTGCGTGAGCGGACCTGCACGGATCTTCTGCGAATGGAGTTCTCGTGGGTCGCGGACGAGCCGCGCCCCGCTCGCTCACGTACACGCTCGAAACTTGACTCATTCGTCAAGATTTCTCGCGCGCAAGGGTTCTCGTCCTGCTCCGGAGCCTGCTCGAGTTGAGACGTGACGTGCCCTGGAGTCAAAAGTCTCGAGCCACTGCCACCGGCCGCCGGGAGCAGCCGACGTCTGGCCGCGTGTGGACGGCGGCCAGTCTAACAAGGCCTAGCCCTAGTGGCAAGGCCTAAGTAACACCACAATATTTTGGGCTGGGTCCCCAAATGGAGGGGTGGTGTTACGTTGTGGACGTTATCGCTGTACGCGTCGCGCCGGCGTCTGCGGGTTCATCTCGAGCAACTGTTGAGCCTCGGGGAACAACCCGAGCGCAAACTGCAGCTGGGGGTCCCGTCGGGCCAGGTTCCGATACGACTCGGACACACCGAACAGGTCCGTGTCGATTTCCTTCTTGATCATGGCCCGGATGAAGCCCAAATCCTGTTCCCACGCCTCTTCGTCCATCCTCACGCGAGACTGGCGCACCAGCTCCTTGAACTCCGCAAGCATGTCGTCGGACACCTCGAACTCCGGCGTCAGCTCGCGAGGCTCACTCGACGTGCTTCGGGTAATCCGGGTATCACCTCGCCGCGTGAACCGCTGCGCATAGGTGTCGAAAAGGCCACGCGCCAGCAGCAGCCGGCCAAAGCGAGTTGGATTGAAGCCCTCGACCGGACCGTCGAAACGGCGATCCGGCTCGACTCCGCCGCCGGAATACACCTTCCGCCCGGCATCCGTGTACTTCAGATCCTCAGGATTGTGGGGCGCGTCCGGGTTCTGCTCCCGCAAGGCATACGTGAGGTACTCGTCGAACGTCCCGTCCCACGGGCGTTGAATCATTCGCCCGCTCGGCGTGTAGTAGCGCGCGGTGGTAATGGCCGCACCGGCATCCTGCACGCGATACACCGACTGCACCAGGGCCTTGCCGAACGTCGTCTCGCCAACGATGAGCGAACGATCGTGATCCTGGAGTGCGCCGGCGACAATCTCCGATGCGCTCGCACTGCTGCGGTTCACGAGCGTGATCATCGGGATGTTGAGATACTCGCTCTGTTCCGTCGCCCGATACTCCTGGTCCGAATTCGCGACGCGTCCACGCGTGTAGACGATCATGTCGCCTCGCGGCAGGAACCTGTTCGACACGCGAATGGCTTGGTCGAGCGCGCCGCCCGGATTCGTGCGCAAGTCGAACACCAACCGGCGCATGCCCTGCTGCGTCAGATCGCGCAGGGCCCGACCGATTTCCTGGTCCGTCGTCTCCCCGAAATCCTGGAGCTTGATGTAGCCCGTCTCGCCGTCCAGCATGACCGCCGCGCGCACGGTTCGAATGTGGACCTCGTCACGACGCACCTGCAAGTCAATCAGGCTCTCGTAGCCCTGGCGGCGAATGCCGATGTTGACGGACGTCCCCTTGGGGCCGCGCAATTGCCCCACGGCCTGCTCGCTGGTCCAGCCCTTCGTGTCCTGCCCTTCGATGCGGGCGATGACGTCGCCGCGACGCATGCCGCGCTCGGACGCGGGCGAGTCCTCGAAGACGTTGGCAACGGTAATATCCCCGTCCACCACGATAATAGAAATGCCCAGCCCGTAATACCGGCCTCCCTGCCGCTCGCGCATCTGCGCGTAGGCCCGGGGATCCATGAAGCTCGAATGGGGGTCGAGCGTCTGCAGCATGCCGGTGATGGCGCTGTACACCAGCCGATCGGACTCGACCTCCCCGACGTAGTGTTCCTCCACGGCCGCCAGTGCCGCGGTAAATACCTTGTACTGCTCGGGGATGCGGTCTTGCGCGACCAGGGCGCTGCGGCCGAAGAAGCCGCCGACCAGGGCGCACACGACGACAATGAACAGAGCGGCGGAAAAGGGCCGGTAGCTGCGCATACTGTTTTAGACTGTACACGCTTGCCTTGACCCAGTCCAGACCGGATTTCTATAATCCAATGAAGCACTTGCACGGATTCTCGTAGCAGCGCTCGCGTCCGCCGACCAGATGATGGGGTTTCGGGGCGCTCTACCCAATTGCCGGCGGTCTGACCGGCCGGAGCACTTGATATGTTTGGTTCCATCGGCATGCCCGAGCTGATCATCATCCTGGTGATCGCGCTCATTATTTTCGGGCCGAGAAAGCTCCCCGAGCTCGGCCGCTCGCTGGGGAAGAGCCTGGGCGAGTTCAAGAGGGCGTCCAACGAGCTGCGTAGCACGCTCGAGGAAGAGATCCGCATCGAAGAGACCCGGGAACAGCGGGCGAAAGTGGCGGCCGAACAGAAGTCGGCCGTACAGGAGCCGGCGGTCACGACGGCCACGCCAGGGCCGCTGGCGACGCCCCCACCTACCACGCACCCCGAACCGGTGGCCACGTATGCCGAGCCGGTGGCCACGCATGCCGAGCCGGTGGCCACGCACTCCGAGCCGGTGGCCACGTATGACGAGCCGGTGGCCACGCAGCCCGAGCCGGTGGCCCAGGAGCCGGCGAGCGATGAGCAGCTGACTCGCACTCCTGGAACGCCCGCATAGGTGATCTGGGAGCGTACGGCGTAGGATCCAACCCATGGCGCTGGTGCCGTTTCCCAGCAAGGCTGACCCACCAGTCCCGCGGGACGAGGTGGAGCCCGACTGGGACGAGTCGCAATCGGAAGAAGGCGGCAAGATGTCCTTCCTGGAGCATCTGGACGAGCTCCGGAGGCGGATCATCTATTCGGCCGTCGCGGTCTTCGGCGGCTTCCTCATCGCGTTCTTCTTCATCAGGGATCTCTACGCCTTCGTCATGGCGCCGATGAGCGCCATGATGCCCGAGGGGCGGTCGCTGATCTTCACGGAGCCGACCGAGCCGTTCTTCCTGTGGTTGAAGATTGCCGCCATCGCCGGCGTCCTCATCGCCTCGCCGGTGGTCATGACGCAGGTATGGCTCTTCGTCGCCCCGGGGCTCTACAGCCACGAAAAGAAACTGGCCGTCCCCTTCGTGGTCCTGACCTCGGTGTTCTTCGTCATCGGCACGATGTTCTCGCATTACGTGGTGTTTCCGGTCTCGTTCCAGTTCTTCATCGGCTTTGAAACCGAGTTCGCCCGGGCCGAGATTCGCGTGGCCCCCGCCTTTTCGTTGTGGGCGAAGCTGCTGTTCGCGTTCGGGCTCGTCTTCCAGATGCCCACGGTCGTCTTGTTCCTGGCGAAGATGGGGGTCGTCACGCCCCGATTCCTGCTCCAGCACTTCAAGTACGCCGTGCTCATCATCTTCGTCGTGGCGGCGGTCATCACGCCGCCGGACGTGGTCAGCCAGGTTCTGATGGCCGGACCGATGATCGTGCTGTATCTGCTGAGCGTCGGCATCGCGTGGGTGTTCCAGCGCAAGAGGCCCTCCTCCGAGGACGACTCGTGAGGATCGCGACTGGCCTGACCTTGCTGCGATCGGGGACCGGCGACGTCGGGCGGCTCGTCGCAGACCTGACACACGACGATCCCCTCCGCCGCGCCGCCGCGGTGGCGCGCCTGCGCGTCGCCGGCATCCGCGCGTTTCCTCGCGTCCATGCCTTGATTCGGTCCTCCGCACCTCCGCCCGTACGTGCCGCCGCACTCGACGCGCTGGATGGACTCGATGACCCACGCGCCGCGCAGGCGGCCGTTGAATGCCTGCAGGACCAGGACGCGCGCGTGGTTGGGGCTGCACTCACCGTCCTGCGGGCATGGGTGACACGCGAGGACGGCTTGCACATCCTCGATGTCGTGACGGCCCTGGCACTCGACCCCGAACGCGAGGCAGCCGTCCGGCGTGCCGCCGTCGAGACGCTCTCGGACTTGCCGACCCACATCGTCGATGCGATCGCCGCGCAGACGCCGACGACTGCGGACGAGTCACCGGTGTCTCATGATGCGCACCGCACACGTGCGTGGGTGTCGTCACACGACACCGCTCCGCTCTCGACACTGCACGCCGTGGTGACCCGTTGCCGGGAACAGGAGCTCCACGGAACCCTTGCCGACCGGCAGGCGTGGCTGCTCGCGCGCGGGGCGGCACACTCGGCACTGTCACGTCGTGGCAGCCGCGTGGCGCTCTACGACTTACGGGAAGCGTTCGAAGGCGCAACGGCTCCGTTGCCGCTGGACTTCCTGGCCGCCATCGAGGCGATTGGCGATGGAAGCTGCCTGGAGTCGCTCGCCCGGGCATGGGCGGCAGCCCCGCGTGAGACATGGTGGTGCGATCGGCTGACCGCCGCCGCTGCGGCAATCGTCACCCGCGAAAAGCTGACGGGCCGGCACTCCGCAGTCAAGCGCGTGCACGCCAGGTGGCCTGGCTTCCTCGTTCGCGTCTGAGGCAACCGCTCGAGCTTCAGCCGAGGCGGAACCGGGCTCGCGGCGCAACACATGTGAGCGCCTGAATTACTCCCAGAGCTCAGTTGTGGTGTCAGCGTGGGCGATCCCTCGAGGCGGCGCGATCAGCGCAGTGGGCAAGAACGCGCTGGAGGCTCACCACGCGGCGAGACTCTCGCACCGGGCAAGGAAGATAAACGTGAGCCTTCGGGAGCGGCCGAAGCGCGTTCTTGCCGCGCCGACTCGCGGGAACGCCGGCGCTGACACCACGACCGAGCTCTGGGGACAGCCGGCCCGACGGCTGAGACTTGACGTTCGAACGGAGGCGTCAGTACGCCTTGGCAAACCAGGCCACCGCGGTGGCGGGGTTGCCGCACTTCAAACAGGCCTTGCCCTCCGGCGGCTCGCCCGAGAACGGAATGTTCCGGATCGTGGCCTGCGTGTCGGCCTTGATGTCGGCCTCGCACTGCGCCGAGCCGCACCACGCCGACACGACGAAACCAGGGCGGCCGTCCATGACGCGCCGGAACTCCTCGTAGGAATCCGTGCGGGTCGTGTGCTCTTCACGAAACTGACGTGCGCGTTCGAAGAGTGCCTGTTGAATCGCGCGCAGCAGCTCCTCGACCCGCACCGGCAGGCCGTCCATCGGTACGAACGACTTCTCGCGCGTGTCGCGCCTGGCCAGCACGACCTGTGATTTCTCCAGATCCTTCGGACCAATCTCGAGCCGCAGCGGCACTCCGCGCAGCTCCCACTCGTTGAACTTCCAGCCCGGCGTCTGCGAGTCGCGATCGTCCAGCATCACGCGAATGCCGCGAGCCACCAGCTCGTCGCGAATCGCTCGCGCCTTGGGCAGCACGGTCTCCTTCCAGTTGCCCCGTGAGATGGGCACGATCACGACCTGATACGGAGCAATGACCGGCGGGAGGATCAGACCACCTTCGTCACCATGCGTCATGATGACGCCGCCAATCATGCGGGTGGAGACTCCCCACGACGTGCCGTACACGTACTGCAGCGACTTGTCGCGAGCCTGGAACGTGATATCGAACACCTTCGCGAAGTTCTGCCCCAGGTTGTGCGACGTACCCGCCTGCAGCGCGCGCCCATCCCGCATGAGCGCCTCGATGGAATACGTGCGCTCGGCGCCCGCGAACTTCTCGCTCTCCGTCTTCAGGCCGTCCATGACGGGCATCGCGAGGTCCGTCTCCGCGAACTCCTTGTACACCTCGAGCATCCGTCGTGTTTCCTCCTCGGCCTCCTCGGCGGTCTCGTGCGCGGTATGCCCTTCCTGCCAGAGGAACTCCGTGGTCCTGAGGAAGAGCCTCGTCACCTTTTCCCACCGGACGACATTGGCCCACTGGTTGATCAGGACGGGCAGATCTCGCCAGGAGTGGATCCACTTCGCGTACATCGTGCCGACGATCGTCTCGGAGGTCGGACGCACGACGAGCGGCTCTTCGAGCTCCTCGGTGCCACCGCGGGTCACCCAGGCCACCTGCGGCGCAAAGCCCTCGACATGCTCGCTCTCCTTCATCAGGAGACTCTCGGGAATGAAGAGCGGGAAGTACGCGTTGACGTGCCCGGTGGCCTTGAAGCGGCGGTCGAGCCCCTGCTGCATCAGCTCCCAGATGGCATATCCATACGGGCGGATGACCATGCAGCCCTTGACAGGCGAATAGTCGGCCAGCTCGGCGCGCCGCACGACGTCGATGTACCAGCGGCCGAAGTCCTCGGACTGCGGTGTGATCTCTGTGGGAAGGTCGGGGATGCTCGTGGACATACTCTCCTTGCCCGCTCCGCGGGGTTACCGCGCCTGGCGCGGCCGGGCCGGCTTTAGAGCCTGTGAACAAAGGCTGTGCGCCTCTCCACTGTGCTCACCGGTGTCGGCGCGGCGGACCCCTGCGCCGGCGGCCGGGCATGCTGGGCGCCGCGACCTATGACTCGCGCGATCCGGATCA
>CAZDLW010000238.1:0-8847 GCA_964505975.1 uncultured Bifidobacteriaceae bacterium
CGCTGCGCACGGTCTGGCTCGACGATCCGGACGGCATCACGAACTACTTCGCCGAGACGACGTGGAGCCGGCGCGCCGCACAGTAGTGGGCACTCCTTGCAGGCATAACCCGGGGTAGTTCACCCGAGTCGTGGGGCCGGTTTCAGCGCGCGAGAAATTCACGCGCTGTGCGCCTGCAGCGGTACTCACCTGTGTTGGCGCTGCGACGTCTGTGCCGGCGGCCGGGCATGCTGGGCGCCGCGACCTATGACTCGCGCGATCCGGATCAGGTAAAACGCGCCCGCAGCATGAGCGCCGCGCTGGTCACGGACCAGCGCGGGTCGTCGTCCCTCGGGCGGAGGGAGCGTTTTTCCGCGCGACGTCATCGGGAGCCAGCCCAGCATGCCCGGCCGTCGGCACCGCGATTCGCGATGCCTGAGCGCTCTGCACTGGCGCAATGCCTGAATTTCTCACGCTCTTTCAGCCGGCCCGGCCGCGTGGCGGCGGCTTCCGGTGCCGCCGTTCCAGGCGTCAGCTTCCACCAAAGTTCTGTGTCCAGTAGTGGCGGTACTGTGAGGCTGCGGAGAGGGCGTAGCCAACGCCGATGGCCCGGTAGGCCGACGACATGATGTTCGCGCAGTGGCCTGAACTCGACATCCACCCGGCCACGACCGCGTTCGGCGTCGTGTAGCCCGCCGCGATGTTCTCCCCGATTGGAGAGGCCGTGTACCCGGCCGCACGAATCCGCTGAGAGAAGGTGCGTCCGTCGGCGCTCGTGTGCGAGAAGTAGTTGAGCGCCGCCATGTCCTGGCTGTGGCCGCGCGCCGCCTCCTGCAACTGTGGGTGCATGTACAGCGCGGGCACCGGAGAGTAGGCCGTGCTGCCGCACGTCGCGCCGGCGGCACGACGCTGGTTGACGAGCACGAGCACTTCGTCTTCGAACGGGAGCGACGCGGGCGCCGTCACGGTGATCACTGCCGTCGTCGAGTCAACGGACCCCGTCGAATCGGACACGCGTACCCAGTAACTGGCCGTCGCCGAGAGGGCCGGCGTCGTGTAGCTGGCTGTGGTGGCACCAGCCACCAGCGCCGATACGTTGCCGCTCATCCCCGCGTACCACTGATAGCTTGGACTGCCGGAGCCGCCCGCGGCACCAACCGTGAGCGTCACACTGGAACCCGACGGCACGGACTGGCTCTGGGGCTGGACAGAAATGGTCAGCGCATCCGGCGTCGCGGGACCTGGAGCCGTCGGCGACCGCGTCTCGCAGGCCGACAGCATCGCGATTGCCGCAAGGCACGTGACGAGGCGCCAACATCCCCACGGGCGCGGATTGGTCGTGCGCGGCGTCGAATCGCTCACGTTCATGGCTCGTGCCCACTCTATCGTCGCGGGCGCAGAACGGCTCCATTGAATCCGCTGCACCACGCACAGAACTGCACGCCTCGGCCTTTCTGCGCTAAGCTAACCTCCGTTGGACGCGATTCGCCGCGCACTCATTCTCGTCGACGGGCCAATTCGACGGGAACGCCAGGTCGGAAGTCTCGGAGTACTTCAAGGAGTACGTCATGACAGCACGGCACGTTGGAGCAATCGCGCTTGCAGTCGTGGCATATACGGTGCTCGTGGCCGCCGAATTCTGGGACGAGAAGCCGTTCTCGAGCTGGTCGGACCGCGAGATCACGAGAATGCTGACCGATTCACCCTGGGCGCGGACGATCACCGCGCCGCTGCCTCCGCAGATTGCCCCGAGCGGTGACGCAGGCGGGCGGGGAGGACGGGGCGTGGGCGACGACTTCGGCCCTGGACCACGGCGCGTGCGCCTCAGCATCTCCTGGCGCAGCGCCCTGCCGATCAAGCAGGCTCTCGTGCGGCGGCAGGGAGGAACGAACGACACGCTCTCGGCGGAGCAGCAGACGTTTCTCACGCAACAGGAGCCGTTCTACGTCGTCGGCGTGCTCGGGATTCCCCTGCAGTTCGCCCGAACACCACTCGAGGCCATCCTGGCGGAGAGCGAGTTGCGGCGCGACCGTCGGCCGCCGATTCGCGCCGACGACGTGACGCTGCGGCAGGAGGGCACGGCGCTGCTCCTGCTCGTGGCGTTTCCTCGCGAGGACGACGCGGTGACACTCGACGACCGCGAGGTCGAGTTCGTCACAAGGCTCGGAGACTTCCGGATCCAGCGCAAGTTCCGCCTGCGCGACATGGTGTTCAATGGAACGCTGGCGCTGTAACGAGGCTCTGCCTCGCACCGACCAGTTGGCGGACTGACCGCAGGGGAGCAGGGACGCTTGAAGTCACGAGGAGAAGCGCTACGCGACTATGTCGTCCGGCGCCTGCTGCTGATGGTTCCCACGTTCGTGGGGATTACCTTCTTCACGTTCCTGCTGATCCAGTTCGTACCGGGAGGCCAGATCGACCAGATCCGGATGGCGCTGGCGGGGGCCGGCCCCGGCGAGGCTGGTGGCTTTGCCGGCGACCCGCGTCTCCAGCTCGACATTCCCGATGAGCAACTGGCGCGGCTGCGCGAGTACTACGGGTTCGATCGGCCGTTTCTCGTCGCATACACGAGCTGGCTGTGGGACGCCGTGCGGCTCGATCTCGGACAATCGTTCCGCTACAACGAGCCGGTCGTCCGTGTCATCGCCGATCGTCTGCCCGTGTCCATCTACTACGGATTGATGACCGCGCTCTTCACCTACGGCATCTGCATCCCGCTGGGCATCCTCAAGGCCATCAGGCACCGCACGC
Organism: uncultured Bifidobacteriaceae bacterium; assembly: GCA_964505975.1. Taxonomy (GTDB): domain Bacteria; phylum Acidobacteriota; class Vicinamibacteria; order Vicinamibacterales; family UBA2999; genus Gp6-AA40. Next base: position 2,731 of record CAZDLW010000238.1, read on the forward strand.
GTCTCGACAACGCCACGTCGGTCGTGATCTTCGTCGGCTACGCCATTCCCGGGTTCGCGCTGGGCGCTGTGCTGAGCAACGTGTTCGCCGTCTACTGGGAGATCTTCCCACTGGGCGGGTTCCGATCCCCCGGCTCCGAGGAGCTTCCCCTGTTGTCGCAGCTCGCCGACATCGCCTGGCACTCCGTGCTGCCGCTCACCGCCTACCTGGTCGGCTCTTTCGCCGTGACGACGATGTTGATGAAGAACAGCCTGCTGGAGAACATGAGCGCGGATTACGTCAAGACGGCGTTGGCCAAGGGGCTGCCCTGGCGACGCACGGTCTTCGTGCACGCGCTCCGCAACTCACTGATACCCATGGCCACCAGTATCGGAGGACTGCTCGGCATCTTCCTCACCGGCAGCTTCCTCATCGAACGCGTGTTCAATATTCCGGGCGTCGGACTGCTGGCCTTCGAGGCCATCCAGGCTCGCGACTTTCCGCTCGTGCTCGGGTTCCTGGTGATCTCCAGCGTGCTGCTGATGGTGGGCAACCTGCTGTCGGATCTGGCGGTTTCGTTCGTCGATCCGCGAGTGCGCTTCGAGTAGGCGATGCGCTGGCTCCGGCTCGACCCCATCACGCGGAAGCGCATCGACCGATTCCGCCGCATCAAGCGAGGCTACTACTCGCTCCTCATTCTCCTCACCGCCATCGTCCTGTCGATCTTCGCGCCGTACCTCGCCGAGAGCCGGGCGCTGCTGGTGTGGTACGAGGGGCGGCCGTACTTTCCCACCTTCCGCTTCTACGACATGAACACCTTCGGACAGGAGCCGCCGCCGGCCTGGAGGACCGGCGAGCTCGAGACGGAGTACCGGCGCCTGCAGCGCGAGTGGGCGCTCGAACGGCAGACATACGAGTGGGAGCTGACGGCCCGCGGCGACACGCCCGCCGTTCGTGCGGATCTCGACGTCGGGTACCCGAACCGCCGCAACCGCGTGGTGATGCCGCCAATCCCGTGGAATCCCTACGAGAACGACTTCTGGTACAACGAAGTCGTCCACGAGATGCAGCGGGCACTCGACGAGGGGAGCCTGGCGGCTGCTGAACGTCTGGCGCGTCTGGACGGCCTGGACGAACTGGGCGACGCGATTGCGTCCGGCGACATCGAACGCCTGCTGGCCGATCCCGCGCGCTCGCCAACCGGCGATCTCCCGGGACTCGTGCGCGCCGGCACGATGGCCTCGCTGCGCGGCCTCGGCGAGGTGCCACCGACGCCTCCCGACTTCGGCCGCCGGCACTACCTGGGCACGGACTCGCAGGGACGCGACGTCGCCGCACGACTCCTGTACGGGTTCCGGATCTCCATCTTCTTCGCGCTGTTCCTCGTGTTCTTCGGCCAGCTGATCGGGACGGCGGTGGGCAGCCTGCAGGGCTATCTGGGCGGTCGCTTCGACATCCTGAGCCAGCGCTTCGTCGAGATCCTCATCTCCATTCCGTTCCTGTACGTCGTGATTGTGATGGCGGCGCTGTTCGCGCCCACCTTCTGGATGCTCCTCGCCATCATGGCGCTCTTCCAGTGGATCAGCATCACGTTCTACATGCGCACCGAGATGTATCGCGAGAAGGCGCGGGAATACTGCCTGGCAGCCAAGTCTTATGGCGCCTCGCACGCGCGCATCATCTTCCGTCACCTCGTCCCGAACGCGCTGACGCCGCTCGTCACCTTCACGCCGTTCGCCGTCGTGGCGGCGATCTTCGCCCTCACGGCGTTGGATTATCTTGGATATGGACTGCCCGCCCCAACGCCGAGCTGGGGCGAGCTCATCGACCAGGCGCTTCAAACCGAGAACCGCAACCGCCTGTGGCTCACGTTCGCGCCCTTCGGCGCACTGACCGCCACGCTGGTCCTGGTGGTGTTCATCGGCGAGTCGGTGCGGGAGGCGTTCGATCCCAAGCAGTACGCCCGCTACGAGTGACGCGGGCAGAGGATGACCATGAAGCACGTGCACGTCGCCGTCGCGTCCGCCATGCTGGCGGCACTTCTCGCACTTCCGGTCGGAGCTCAGCGCGACGCCCCCGAACCAACGGCGGCGCGCGCCGACGAGGCCCGGCTGCCGGCGGGCATCGTCTGGGAGACCAACAACGACGATCCGCCCATCGGCTCGTCGGAGGCGCTGCGCGGCGGCACCTTCAACTACGGCATCGATGCCTATCCGCTGACGTTCCGGCTGATGGGACCGAACTCGAACGACGCCTTTGCCGGATGGAATCGGCTGTTCACGATGTACTTCCCCCTGGTGGTCAGACACCCGGTCACGGACCGGTTCATCCCCTGGATGGCCACGCACTGGTCCGTGCAGGAGGACCAGCGGACGATCTACTTCAGGCTCGATCCCGACGCCAGGTTCAGCGACGGCACACCGGTGACGGCGGACGACTACGTGTTCACGTGGCAGATGATGCTCTCGGATCACATCGTCGACCCTTTCTACACCAACTACGCAAAGCTGTACTTCGAATCGGTGGACCGGATCGACCACCACACACTGCGGATCGTGGGCACGAGGCCGAGCTGGCGGCCGCTCACTGACTACGGACTCTGGCCGACGCCTTCACATGCAGTCGTTCTCGATGCCAACTGGGTGACCCGGAGCAACAACGAGCCGCAGATTGCCGTTGGCCCGTACGTCGTGTCGCAGGTCGTGCGCGGGGAGTCGGTGACGTTCGAACGCGTGCCGGACTGGTGGGGAGACCGGAAGCACTACTTCCAGGGCATGTGGAACTTCGACCGCATCCAGCTGCGCGTGCTCCCGACGGAGCGGCAGCTCGACTTCCTCCGCCGGGGCGACATCGACCTGATCGTGGAGAACACCGCCCGGACGTGGAACGAGGAGTACACCTTTCCTGCCGTGCGGAACGGCTGGCTGCGGCGGGCACGCGTCTTCGTCGAAGTGCCCTCCGGCGTCTACGGCCTCCACCTGAATCTCGAGGCGCCCATCTTTCACAACAAGGACTTCCGCAAGGCCATGCAGCACCTGTTCAATTTCGAGCGGTTGAACAGGAACCTGATGTTCAACGAGTACTTCCGCCAGGTGTCGTTCTTCGAGGGCACGGAGTACGCGAAGCCCGATCTGGAGTCGTATGGCTTCGATCCCGTGAAGGCAGCGGAGTACCTCGAGCGAGCCGGCTACCGGCGCCCCGACCAGTTACAGAACCTGACGCTCTTCGGCAACCTCCGCGCCGCCGTCCGCGGTCTGGTCTTCACGCGATCCGACACGGACGACATCCTCGTGAACGACGCGGGAGAGAAGGCCAGCTTCTCCGTGATCTACGGCAGCCGAGGGCTCGAGCGTCACTTGACCGTCATGCAGCAGGAGTACCGCCGGGCGGGTGTGGACATGCGTCTCCGCCTGCTGGAGCCGGGTACCGCCTTCGAGCGCGGGCTGGAACGGAAGTACGAGGCCACCGTCACCGCCCGCACTGCCGGTTTCTATCCATCTCCGCGCCAGTACCTGCACACGGATTTCAAGAAGACGACGAACAACAACAACATCTGGGGATTCGGCACGGAAGAAATGGACGAGCTGATCCGGATCTACGAGGAGGATCTGGACTTCGACGCGCGGCGGGACGCGATGTACCGCATCGAGGACATCGTGCACGACGAAGCGTTCTACATTCCGTTCTGGATGGCGCCGTACATCCGCATCGCGTACTGGGACTACGTGCGCTTCCCCGATTTCCACCTGCCACGGCGGACCGAACAGTTCATGGACTACATGGTGTACTGGATCGATCCTGCGCGCCAGCAGGCGCTGGCGGAGGACATGCGCGCCGGACGCGCGTATCCGACGGATCCCGACATCGACAAGGACTACTACGGGATTCGCGAGCGGATCCAATGAGCACAGCGTTGCGCGGCGAATCGTCGCCATGACGCGCACGCCGGTGGGGATGCAGTTGCAGCGCGCAACAGCGCAGTGAGGACGGGCACAGACTGTTGGCGTTACTGGAGATCGAGAACCTTCACGTGGGCTTCGACACGGAGGCGGGCCTGCTCCGGGCCGTCGATGGAGTATCGCTCGCTGTCGATGCCGGCAGGACGCTCGGCATCGTTGGCGAGTCCGGGTGCGGCAAGAGCGTGACGGCCGCTTCCGTCCTCAGGCTGATTCCCAGTCCTCCCGGGCGCATCCTGGGCGGGGCCATCCGTTTCGGCGACACGGATATCCTGCAGCTGCCCGCGGAGGATCTGACGCGAATCCGGGGACAGGAAATCGCGATGATCTTCCAGGATCCGATGACCTCGCTCAACCCGGTGTTCACGGTCGAACGACAGCTCGGCGAAGTATTGAGCTACCGCTTCGGCATGGATCGGGCGGCGGCACGCGCACGATCCCTGGAGATGCTGCGCACCGTGGGCATTGCGGAACCGGAGGCGCGACTCGGTGCGTATCCGCACGAATTGTCCGGAGGGATGAAGCAGCGCGTGATGATCGCCATGGCGCTACTCTGCCAGCCACGCCTGCTCATTGCCGACGAGCCGACGACGGCCCTGGATGTGACCATCCAGGCCCAGATCCTCGCGCTCATCCGGGATCTGCAGCAGCGGACCGGCGCGGCGGTCATCTTCATCACCCACGACATGGGAGTGGTGGCCGAGATGTGCGACGAGGTCGCCGTGATGTACGCCGGGCGCATCGTCGAACGCGGGGGCATAATGGACGTGTTCGAGCACAGCGAGCACCCCTATACGAGAGGCCTGCTGAAGAGCATTCCCCGTAAGGGCGTGGCCCGGAAGTCGGAGCTGCCGACGATCGAAGGCGTCGTGCCGTCGCTGCTCGAGCCACCCCGCGGCTGCCGGTTCGCGGATCGGTGCTGGCGGCGCCGGGAGCGCACGGACGCCGAGCAGCGCGCGTGCATCGACGACGATCCCGCGCTCGAACCAAAGCGTCACACCCGCGCGGCCTGTCACTACTCCGTCGGAGGCGACTCGTGACGGGTCGCGGTCCGGATCCCATGCTCGCCGTCACCGGCCTCAAGAAGTACTACCCGGTGCGCGGCGGCATCTTCGGGGGCCGCATCGGCGACGTGCGGGCAGTCGACGGCGTGAGCTTGTCCGTAGCCAAGGGAGAAACGCTTGGCCTGGTGGGGGAATCGGGCTGTGGCAAGTCGACACTGGGGCGGACGATCATCCGCCTCGAGGAGCCTACAGAAGGGCAGGTGCTGTTCGAGGAACGCGACGTGGCGCGCGCATCGCGCGCCGAGCTCTTCCGGATTCGCCGCGACATCCAGGTGATCTTCCAGGACCCGTATTCCTCGCTCAATCCGCGCATGACCATTGGGGAGATCGTGCGCGAGCCACTCGTCGTGCATCGCGTCGGGACCCGGCGGGAACAGCTCGATCGGACGCGCCAGCTCCTCGAGACGGTGGGTCTGACCGGCGAGATGCTGGAGCGCTACCCGCACGAGTTCTCGGGCGGCCAGCGGCAGCGGGTCGGCATCGCGCGCGCGCTGGCCCTCGAGCCGAAGCTCGTGATCGCCGACGAGCCCGTGTCGGCGCTCGACGTGTCGGTGCAGAGCCAGGTGCTGAACCTGATGCTCCGGTTGCAGCGCGAGATGGGCCTGACCTACGTGTTCATCAGCCACGACCTCTCCGTCGTGGAGCACGTGAGCGACACGATTGCGGTGATGTACCTCGGCAAGATTGTCGAGACAGGACCCGCGGAGCGGATCTTCACGGCCCCGGCGCACCCGTACACGCGGGCGCTGCTCGAAGCCGTCCCCGAGCCCGATCCGCGACAACGCCAGACGACGGCCGTGCTGGGAGGCGAGACGCCAAGCCCAATATCACCCCCGCCCGGCTGCGCCTTCCACCCGCGATGCCCGTTTGCTATCGAGGATTGCCGATCGGTCGTGCCCCAGTTGCTGCCGCTGGACGCCACTGGCGACTCCGGCGAGCGGGATCATCGCGCGGCGTGCATTCGCGCACGAGAGATCTAGACGTAGGTCCGGCTTCAGAACGTGTGTAGATCCCGGGCGTGCGCGTTCCACGGTGCTCACCTGCGTTCGGCGCGGCGACGCCGGCGCCGGCGGCCGGGCATGCTGGGCGCCGCGACCTATGACTCGCGCGATCCGGAT
>CAZDLW010000239.1:0-8821 GCA_964505975.1 uncultured Bifidobacteriaceae bacterium
ATCAGGAACGGTAGCATTACGCCTTCTGCAGCGCATCCAGGTTCGAGAGGCGCTCGTTGCTGCCGAGGAGCACGAGCACGTCTCCTTCCTGGATGGCTTCGTCGGCGCTCGGTGAAATGTTCGTCACGACGGCACTGTCAAGTGCTGGCTGCCGCTTGATTGCGATGAGCGTCAGGCCGAAGCGGGGCCGAATCTCCAACTGGCGAAGCGTACGCCCCACGAACGTGGCCGGCGCCGGCATCTCCACCATGCTGAAATCCCTGGACAGTTCGAAATAGTCGATGACGTTCGTCATCACCAGGCTGTGCGCCACGCGAATGGCCATCTCGCGCTCGGGAAAGATCACGCGCGAGACGCCGATCTTTTCGAGTATCCGCCCGTGCAGCGGCGTCACGGCCTTCGCGACGATCGTCGCCACGCCCAGCTCGCGCAGCTGCATGACCACCAGGAGACTCGCCTCGATGTTCTCGCCAATGGACACCACCGCCACGTGCACGTCCTGAATGCCGGCGGCCCTCAGCGCGCGCTCGTCGGTGGCATCGAGCTCGACGGCCTGGGTGATCACGTCGGCCAGCCGGCGGACGCGATCCGCGTCGCCGTCCACACCGATGACATCCTGGCCGAGCTCCGCCAGCGTCGTGGCCATTGCCGAACCGAACCGCCCCAGCCCGATGACGGCAAACTGTCGTCGCTTCACCGCGATCCTCCTTGAACGTGCTTGTCAACGGCGATGGACGACTATCGGCGCACGGCGATCGTCAGCCCACCAGGATCTTGCCCTCGGGGTATCGCACGCGCGGCGGCGTGCCCCAGTGCGCCACTGCGACCGCAAGCGTCAGCGGCCCGACGCGACCCATGAACATCAACGCCGCCACCAACAGCTTGCCAGCCGCCGAGAAATGACCGGCCAGACTGACCGGGGCACCGCCCTCGCCCATCGACAGACCGACCGTGCCAAAGGCGGATGTCGCTTCGAACAGCGTTGGCAGCAGCGGACGCTGTTCCGTGACCATCAACAGCACGGCCACCGCGTTCAGTGCGAGAAAGGCAATCAGGCTGACGAAGAAGGCGCGCGCCACGAGTTGCGGCGACAAGCGTCGCTTGAACAGCGTGGCGTCTTCCCTGCCACGGACCGTGGCCCAGAGAGCAGCAACCGCAATGCTGACCGTCGTAATCTTTATCCCTCCGGCCGTACCCCCTGGTGCGGCCCCGATGAACATGAGAATCATCGTGACGAAGAGCGTGGCCGGCTGCAGTGCGCCCGTCTCGAGCGTATTGAAGCCGGCCGTGCGCGGCGTGACGGCCTGGAACGTCGCGGCAAGCAGCGCCTCGCCCGGGCCAAGCCGGCCCAGGGTCGCCTGGTTCCGGCCTTCCAGCACCAGAACGGCAAGGAGCGTTCCCGCGATGAAGAGCGGGGTTAGCGTCAGCACCAGTTTCGTGTGGACCGACAGGCGGCGTGTACCACGCCACCGCGCCAGTTCCGTGAGGACGACGAAGCCGAGACCACCACAGATGATGAGCAGCATGACCACGACGTTCACGACCCAGTCGGCGCGATAGCCGATCAAACTGTCCGAGAACAGCGCGAAGCCGGCGTTGTTGAACGCGGACACCGAATGAAAGATCCCGAGGTAGGCAGCGCGGAGAAAGCCGAGATCGCCCATCCATCGAAGCGTCAGGACAGTAGCGCCAAGGGCTTCGAACACCAGGGTGAACTTGAACACCGAGAGCGTGAAGCGGACCAGCCCCTCCATGGACTGGACGTTCAGCGCCTCCTGCAGCGTGAGGCGCTCGTGGACGGTCAGCTGGCGGCCGATCGCAACGGCCACCACCGTGGTGATGGCCATGTAGCCGAGACCGCCGGCCTGGATGAGCAGCAGCACCACGACCTGGCCAAAGGTCGACAAATCGTGGGGTGTGTCGACGACGATGAGTCCCGTGACGCAGACGGCTGATGTGGCCGTGAAGAAGGCATCGAGCAGCGTGAGGGACTCGCGAGCGGCCGACACGGGCAGCCAGAGCAGCAGCGTGCCCATGGCAATGAGCGCCGCGAGACTGAACGCAAGGATGCGGGCTGGCGGTCGGCTTCCGATAGTCGTGATTGTGTCACAATCGCCTGTTTCACCCTTCGCGAGCCGTGCTTGCACGGCCTGAATGCGTACAAAACGTGTCGAATTGCCGTGCAACCACGGCTTGGTCCCGGCCGCATGAGCGGCCGGGGATCTAGTGGTGACGCTGCGCAAGCCACCCCGACTCATGCGAACCCTCCCGTTGTCCGTTCTCGACCTCGTTCCCGTGCGTTCGAACTCCACGCCGAGCGAGGCAATGCGCGAGTCCCTGGAGCTGGCTCGGACGGTCGAGCGTCTCGGATATCACCGCTACTGGTTCGCGGAGCACCACAACATGCCGGGCATCGCCAGCTCCGCACCAGAAGTGCTCATCGCGCACATCGCATCCGCCACGACCCGTCTTCGCGTCGGGTCCGGCGGAATCATGCTCCCGAACCACGTGCCGCTACGCGTGGCGGAAGTGTTCCAGACGCTCGAGGCGCTCCACCCGGGTCGCATCGATCTCGGGATTGGACGCGCACCTGGGACGGATCCGGCAACGTCACTGGCACTTCGCCCGTTCGACGCCGATCGTTTCCCCGACCAGCTTCGCGAGCTCCTCGCACTCTCGCAGCGCTCGCTCCCCCCGGGTCACCCGTTCGGCTCCATCCGCGTCGTACCGGGCGACGTGCCGCTCCCGCCCATCTGGATGCTCGCGTCGAGCGGAGGCACGGCCACACTCGCGGGCTCGCTCGGGCTCGGGTATGCCTTCGCCAGGCATTTCAGTCCGAATCCTCCGGGTCCCGCCATCCGTCTCTACCGCGAACACTTCACGCCGTCGTCGCGTTTCGCCCGCCCGCACGTGATCGTGTGCGTCTCGATGATTTGCGCAGACACGCAGGAGGAGGCCGAGTATCTCGCCGCGTCGACCGACCTGGCCTGGGTCCGGCTGCACCGGCGGGAGTTCGGCCCGTTGCCCAGCCCCGAAGAAGCCAGACGCTACCCTTACGCACCAGAGGACCGTGCCGTGATCGATGCGAACCGGCTGCGGCATTTCATCGGCACACCCGCCACGGTAGCCGGTCTCATCAGGAACCTCGCGGCCGACGTGGAGGCCGACGAGATCATGGTGACTTCGTTCGTTTACGGCCAGGCTACCCGACTACGCGGCTACGAACTGCTGGCGGAGGAGTGGGGCCTGTCCGGTTGATGCCGTTCCGTGTCACATCAGCGGCAGCGACACGGCATGCCGGGGTCGAGGCCCGGCGGACGGGCCGAGCGGGCCACCGCTGCGTGCGTGTTGCGAGCCCGACGCCGCCAAGCCGGCCAGCTTCACGAGATGTCGAGAAACGCCGCCTCTTCAACGCACCGGAGGTATTCGGCGGCAGCGCGCTGCTGGTCGATGATTCCCGTGGTCACGCTGAGCTCGAGCGCCTCGAGCTTGGCCCGACAACTCTGGGCACGCGCCACGTGCTCCTCGACGTTGTGCGACTTGAGCAACTGCGTCGCCACCGTGGCCGTCACGGAGCACACGGCTGCCCCGGCGCACAGGAACTGCCACGCGGGTGCCACGAGCCCGAACGTCGCCGTGAGCCACTGCGTGAAAGAGGGCCCGCCAATGGCCGGTCCGGCCGTGAGCGCGGCCGCCAGGGTCCCCGCAACAATCGTGAGATTGAGCAACCGGCGCTTCCGGGGGAGGCTCCGGGCCACGAATCGATCGAGTCGCGCCCGCTTCTCACGAATCTCCGTCAGAAGCGTCGTCCCGGGGGAGGTCTCATCCATAGGGGGAATCTCCAGGCTGCCAGATGGTAGCCCAACAAGCCAGCCACGGGCTCTGCCCTCGACAGCCCGCCTCTGCCGAAGGCGTCGGCGCGGCTCGTCGCCAGTGTGCTCGGGCGGTCGAGCGCCGTGGCGCGGCTTGTCAGCCGTCGTGGAGACTTCTGTATGGCCACACGGGCGATCCATCGGCGAGGCAGGTCTTCTTCCACGGCAACGCCCTCGCCTGTCGCGGCAGGGATTTTGATTGAGGGTAGAGCCGTGCTGAAGATCGAGCTCCACTCTCATACCGCCGACGACCCCTTGGACCGTATCCCGTACACGACCATCGCGCTCATCGACCACGCGGCTGCCCTTGGTTACGATGCGCTCGCCATCACGCTGCACGACCGGCAGCTCGATGTTGGGCCATTGATGGGATATGCCGCCGACCGTGGCCTCGTGCTCATCCCCGGTGTCGAGCGCACCATCCAGGGTAAGCACGTGTTGTTGCTGAACTTCCGGCACGGCGCGGAAGACGTGCGGACGTTCTCCGACCTGGCGCGGCTCAAACAGCAGGAACCAGGACTTGTCGTGGCGCCCCACCCGTTCTTTCCATCCACGAGCTGCCTGTGGGGCCTCATGGATCGGCACGCCGATCTCTTCGACGCCGTGGAGTACAACGGCATGTTCACGGCTTCGCTGAACTTCAACATCGCGGCGGAGCGCTGGGCCGCAGCGTACGGCAAGCCGCTCGTGGGTAACGGCGACGTGCACCGCCTGGTGCAGCTGGGAACGACCTGTTCGTTCGTGGACGCGGAGCGCCATCCCGACGCGATCTGTGCAGCCATCGCTGCCGGACGCGTGGTCGTGGAGGCTCGGCCCCACTCATGGCTCGACGCTGGCCGCATCATCGGCGCACTGGCATGTGCCACCTTGTGGCCCGACCGGTGGCCCACACGCACCACGTCCCCGGACCCCGCTTTCTAAAGAGAACCCCCACGATCTCCTGCCGCGCTTCGCGCGGCTAGGACCGCTAATGCGGTCGGGACAACGAGTACGGACTTCGCGCTCCGGGCCGCATAGCGGTCCAATCGCCGAAGTACAATGAAGCGTGCTCGTGACCACCGACATCACGCGTCTTCTGCACGACGTCCTCACGAGCCGTGTGTACGACGTGGCACGGGAAACGCCGCTCGAGCCTGCGCGTCGTCTGTCGCAGCGGCTCCGCAACGAGGTGCTGCTCAAGCGGGAGGACCTGCAGCCCATCTTCAGCTTCAAGCTGCGCGGCGCCTACAACAAGATTGCGCACTTGACCGGCGAGGAGCGCGCGAACGGCGTCATTGCGTCGAGCGCCGGCAACCACGCCCAGGGCGTGGCGTTTGCGGCGCGCAAGCTGGGTCTTCGCGCGGTCATCGTGATGCCGCAGACCACGCCGGCGATCAAGGTGGAGGCCGTGCGTTCCATGGGTGCCGAAGTCGTGCTGGCCGGCGACGTTTACGCCGACGCCAAGGCGCGGTGCGACGAGCTCGTGACGACGACGGGCATGACCTACATCGATCCGTTCGACGACCCGCTCGTGATTGCCGGGCAGGGCACCATCGGAGCGGAGATCCTGCGGCACAGCCAGGAACGGCTGGTTGCCGTATTCGTCCCGGTGGGCGGCGGCGGGCTGATTGCCGGTGTGGCCGGCTACATCAAGGCGCTGCGGCCCGATGTGCAGATCATTGGCGTCGAGCCCTACGAGGCCGATGCGATGTACAGGTCGCTTCAGGCCGGCAGGCGCGTGCACCTGGATCACGTCGGCATCTTCGCCGATGGCGTGGCGGTTCGCGAAGTGGGCGAACGTACGTTTGCCATCGCGCAGCAGACCGTGGACGACATCGTGCGGGTGACCAACGACGAGATCTGTGCGGCCATCAAGGATGTGTTCGACGACACGCGAACGATCATGGAGCCTGCCGGCGCGCTGGCGGTTGCTGGTCTGCGCACCTGGGTGGACAGCACCGGCTTCGAGGACCGATCGCTCGTCGCGGTGCTGAGCGGCGCGAACATGAACTTCGACCGTCTGCGATTCGTGGCCGAGCGGGCTGAAGTGGGCGAGGCGCGCGAGGCGCTGCTGGCCGTGACCATTCCGGAGCGTCCCGGTGCTTTTCGCGAGTTCTGCAGTGTCATCGGCCGGCGCGTCGTCACCGAGTTCAACTATCGACTGAGCGGACGGGAGCGGGCGCACATCTTCGTGGGCGTCGCGACCCAGTCGCGACAGGACGGCGCGGCGCTCGCGGCGCAGCTCGAGGCAGCCGGGTACGAGACGGCCGATCTCACCGACAACGAGGTGGCCAAGCTGCACGTACGGCACATGGTGGGCGGGCACGCGCCGGGTGTGCGGAACGAGCGCTTGTGCCGCTTTCAGTTTCCCGAGCGTCCAGGTGCGTTGATGCAGTTTCTCGACAAGCTGGGCGGACGATGGAACATCTCGCTGTTTCATTACCGGAACCACGGTGCCGACTTTGGCCGCGTGCTTGCTGGCTTCGAGGTGAACGACGAGGAGGTGCCGGCGTTCCGACAGTTCCTGGACGACCTCGGCTACCCCTATACGCCCGAGTACGATAACCCCGCCTATCGGTTCTTCCTTGGCTGAGCGACTGCCACCTGACTGGCGGCGGGGCGATGGAGATGGTCCTGATGCGGCTGCGCTGACCGAACTGCGGCGCAGGCTGGAAGAACGCCGCCTCGAGCTGAGAACGCTCATCGAGGAGTGGCGCCGATCGGACCAGCCCGTATCGCCGGACAAGGCCATCGGCCGACTCACGCGTCAGGATGCGCTGCAGCAGCAACAGATGTCGGCCGAGCTCGCCCGGCGGTACGAGCTGGAGCTCGTTCGGGTGCAGAACGCATTGGAGGCGCTCGAGCAGGGGACGTACGGCATCTGTCAGCGATGCGGCGAACCAATTGCCGCAGCTCGCTTGAATGCCATGCCGCATGCAACCGTGTGTGTGCTGTGCGCTGACCGCGCCACGCACGGCAGGCGTTGATTCGCTCTGCCCCGGTCCTCACCCTGTCGCCGGGTGACCGCGGAAACGCGTCTCCAGCCACGAAGCCAATTCCCCCAGACTCCTCACGCGCTCCACCTCATACCCACCGTAGAGATCGTGCGGGTCCAGAAGCATGGCGCGTATACCGGCCCGTTGCGCACCAACCACGTCCACGTGATACAGATCACCCACGTGTAGCGTCGTCTCCGGGAGCCCGCCGGACCGGGCGAGCACGATGCGAAAGAACTGCGGGTCCGGTTTCTCGACGCCTTCCACGTGCGAGTCGCAGATCGTGTGGAAATATCCAACGAGGCCCACGCGCTCCAGCACGCGCATCAACGCACCGTTTGCGTTCGACGCGATGACGAGCGTCAGGCCGAGCGCGGTCAGTCGATTGAGCGCCGGGCCCACGTCGTCCGGGACGTGTTCCCACAGGTTGTACGCCATGTGGTAGGCGTACAGGTCCGCGAGCGCCGCAGCCCGCTGCGCCGAACGTGGAACACCGGCACCGTCGAGTACGTGGTGGAAATACGCGGAGCCGCGGTCGGCGTCGGTAGTCCCTGCCACCTGCCGCGGTTCGTCGATGGCGAACCTGGCCTGCGGCTCGGCTGCCCGGAGAGCGCTGCCCGACACGCGGAGGTCGTGACGCGAGAGCGTCTCGGCAACACGATCCCAATTGGGAAACAGCAGTACGCCACCCGCGTCGAGGAGGAGCGTTTGAATCGGCGTGTGGACCGGCACTAAATGATTATAGGAGCGGCGGCCGCAGCTCACGTCGTGCCGCGCAGGCGACCGTGGGGCGGCGAATCAGCGGGCGGCGCGGCCCCGCGCCGGCATCCCGTAACTCCCCTCGTGATACGGTGAACGCGTGTCGCATGATGTGTTCATGGAGGCGGCGCTGGAACAGGCGCGGCTGGGTCTGGCCGCCGGCGAGATCCCCATTGGCGCCGTGCTCGCGATCGACGACAACATCGTTGCCCGCGCCTACAACCAACCTATCGGCGCGCACGATCCTACCGCGCATGCGGAAGTGCTCGTCCTGCGACAGGCGGCGCGGACGATTGGCAACTACCGTCTGCCGGACGCCACGGTGTATGTGACCGTGGAGCCGTGCCTGATGTGCGTCGGTGCGCTCGTGCACGCGCGCGTGCGCGAACTGGTGTTCGGAGCCACCGAACCCAAGACCGGCGCGCTGATGTCGGTCGTGCGCGGGCTGCAGCTGCCCGGATTGAACCATCGGTTCACCGTGACCGCGGGTGTGCTCGAGCCCGCGTGCCGGGAGCTCATCCAGGAGTTCTTCCGCGAGCGCCGGCGCCCCCAGAAGGGCCCGCTGGTGGCCGAGACTCAGTCCGGGGACGTATAATGACGTGTTCGCGGACGCATGGCGATGCGCGCTGACGTCCGGCACGTGAGCCGGAGTGACTACGCATCTCGCCCTGGCGCCGCGCCCATCCCTGGCTCTCAGCCCGCTGCACACCGACCCGGAGAGGTACCGAAGTGGTCGTAACGGGGGCGCCTCGAAAGCGTCTTGTCGCGAAAGCGGCACGTGGGTTCGAATCCCACCCTCTCCGCCAGCCCTAAGTAATTGTGTCGTAAGAGATTGCTGTGTTCTGATCCGCCGCGTGTTCCTGTTTTGTCCCACGTCGGTTCGCCGCGGTGTTCTGCACGGCACTGAGACTTCGGCCGTGGCGCGCTCTGGCCGTGGCCCGCTTGAGAATGAAAGCTCTGCAGTGATCTGCCTCGCGCGCAGGGGGTCCTGGTTCCGCGAGGCGCCACCGGGGTAACACGCGCTACCGCTTCGCCTTTCAGCTGCGGCGCCTCCAGCTGGGCCAACCTTCAGCACACGTAACCGGTCGCTGCGTTCGATTCATCGGCCCGCCCTCTTTCGGATTCCACTCGTTCCACCCGCTCCCGCCTGAAACTCCCGCTCATCACGACAAGCCAGCCCTGCTAGGGTCAATGCAACGCGCCCTCGCTCGTTAA
>CAZDLW010000240.1:0-8808 GCA_964505975.1 uncultured Bifidobacteriaceae bacterium
GTCGACGTTCTTGCCCGCGAGCCGCGGCATCACGGCCTTCATGACCTTGCCGATGTCCGTGGCCGATGCGGCACCGGTCTCCGCGATGGCGGCAGCGATGGCGGCAGCGATGTCGTCGGCGGTGGCTGCCGCCGGCAGGTACTCCTCGAGTACCTCGATCTCGCCCGTCTCCTGCGCCACCAGATCGGCGCGGCCGGCCTTCGAGAACTGCTCGATCGAGTCGCGACGCTGTTTGACCAGGGACGAGACGACCTGCAGCACCTCCGCATCTTCCAGGTCGCGACCCTTTTCGACGCTCTTGTTCATGAAGGCGGCCTTCAGCATACGCAGTGCCGACAGACGCCGCCTGTCCCGGGCTTTCATGGCCGCCGTCAGGTCGGCAGATACCTTCTCAGTGAGAGTCATATGGTCCGAACACGACGTGGACGACGGCCGTCAGGGGTCCTGCTGATCCTGATCGGAATCGCCGTATGTCATGTGCCATCCTTCGGTGTCGTCGTAGAAGCCCCCCGGCACCTGGACTGCATTCACCTTCACGCTCGCTGTGAGCGTGGACTTGACGTGGAAATAGCCGTTGCGGCGAAGCACGCGGCGAAATCGTCCGTCCATCACGTAACATCGCACTTTGTCCGAATCCTCGGCGCGCGCGACTCGATCCACCCACTGCAAGAGCGTCTTCAGGCCGGTGCCATCGTCGGGATCCGCGAGGAAGTCGACGAGTAGCGTGACACGTCCGAGCGGCTCGTGGAGGTGCCGGTAGACAGCGTACCCGTGAACCGTTCCCTGCCGCTTCAGCGCGACGATGCCGTAACGCACGTGCGGTGGTTCCACGTACCTCCAGTTCAGATACGGAGCGTCGCGGCGGATGGCGAGGTCGAACTTCGGGGCCAACCGCTCCCATAACGTCGTGAACGACGAGTCGAAGCGGCGAATCGGTTCGCACTCGGCACGCAGCGGATGCGAGCGGGAAATCAGCTGCACGAACGGATAAAGGATCCCTGAGAGCAGGCGATTGACGGGCGCCGGCAGATAGGGAAGTCGTACGGCCCGGCGCGTCAGCGGCTTGACGAGACAGGGCACGAGGGTCGAGCCGGGCCAGTGCAGCCCGTCGAACAGCGCGCGCGATCCGGGAGTGAATCCAATCGCCAGCGCCGCCCCACTGTTCCGATCCGAGGCGCGGACGAGCGCTTCACCGAGGCCTTGCCGGTCGCGTTCGGGCGCCACCATCACTCCGACGGCGGAGGCGCCGTCGATTTCCAGGCCCTTCAAGGACACTCGCACCGGTCGTGTGGAGTAGTGTGCGACAACGGTCGGCCCTTCCCGCGCAACCCAGATATCCGGCCTGCCTGCTGGATTCGAGGGGTTGCGCAGGTGTTGCCAGTCCCATCGAAGCCGCGTGGCATCGGCCGCGCCCGCACCATGGGTTCGGCGATACAGCGTTTCGACGCCGCGTCGATCTTCCGAACGGTAACGGTCGATCTCTGACATTGACGGCCGGGGCTCAGCAGTGTCCGTGGGCGTCGAATCGCGCGACTGAACACGATATCGGCCGTGCATGGGCCTGTGGCAGCCAGGCGGTCACCACGAACACAGGGTCTTCGCCGGGAGCCGTACGGCGATCCCAGACGCTGCCGGACCGAACGGCTGAACCGTCAAGGATTGTCGTCGGCCTGAGGAGTGCGCCTCTGTGGCGGTGGAACCGGCGCGATTTCCCCGGGGCGAAGCCCGCCCGACGGTGTGACGAAGGGGCTCGCCGGGAACGGAATCCCTGACCCCGGTTGCGCCGCCGGCTGCTGTCCGGGCGCCACAAGGTCTTCAGCCCCCGGAGGATCGGGTTGAAACAGCAGATCCGGTTGCACCTCGAAGCCCTCGGGTGGCACGAAATCCCTCGGAATTTGAAAACGTCTGTTCGTGGCCGGGTCCGTTCGACCCTGCCCGAGCGGAATACCGAACTGATCGACCGGGATATCGTTCGGGATGAATTCCTCAGGAAAGTCCTGGACGAAGCCGGGGGGCATCGCGGGGGCGGCGGGTGCCGCGAATGTGGCGGCCGGTGCAGGCAGATTCCGAGGCGCACTGCTCGTTGGCAGAATCACGATTCGGTCGAACTCCGACGCGTGCTCTGACGACGCGTGCCGCGGTCCGACAATGTAGCCGCTGACCTGACGCAGCAGCACGTCAAGGGCCTGCCGTTCCGGAACCCCCGTGAGCTCGAGCGTCACCGGAGCGCCGGTGATCCCCTCTCCGTTGACGATTTGCGTGCCGCCAAGGCGTGCCCACTCCGCCAGAATCATGCGGATGGGTGCGTTCTGGGCGCGCAAGCTGACCTGGCCGTGATCGAACTCCAGCGACACGGTTTGCGCCGATGCCGGCGCGAGGGCGAAGACGAACAGCGCAGCGGCACTCGATAAGGTGCGACTCATAAGCGCAACTCCGAACCCTCACAGTATACGCTTTCGGTTGCAGTCTGTCCTGACACCAACCCTAGTGCTGTGTCCACGAAATGGCTGGGCATTCGGCTGCCGCTGCATCCCGGCCGGCTACGTTGCTCCTTCCTCAAATATGGCCAATATTCTCGGTTGTCGCGCCTTGTCGGCCGGGCGCATCGGCGCCCTCGGTGCACCAGCCATTTCGTGGACACACCACTAGGTTGGCAGTATCTCTTGCCCGCCCTCCGTGCGGGCGAGACGTTTTGAACGGCCGCTGGAAAGCTCGACTCATGAGCAAGATTCCGACCGTTCAACCGCCTAGAGCGGGTTCTGCTCAGCCGGACGCGGACGGCAACCGCCGCGGAGACCCCGTGGCTGGTTCCGAGATCCCCGGCGAGGGCAGCCGGTCATAGCGCTCCGCCTTGGCAGAACCTGGTCACCGCGTGGGCCACACGAACGACCTCGTCGCTCCTCAACCGCGGATGGAGCGGAAGCGACAACAGCTCTCGAGCGGCTTGGGACGCTGCCGGGCAGTGTGACGGCTCGAACGAGGCAAACGCCGGTTGCTCGGATAGCGGCACCGGGTAGTGAATCAGCGTGTCGATTCCTGCAGCGGTCAGATGACTCTGAAGCGCATCGCGGGCTGTCCAACGGACCGGGAAGAGATGGTACACATGCCCAGGGTCCCGCTCCGGAACCCTCCCGAGGCGCGGATCCAGGTGCGCGTGATAGAGCGCCGCCAGTTCACGGCGGCGCGTGGTGGAGCGAGGGAGATCCGGTAGACGTGCCCGCAGGACCGCAGCCTGCAGTTCGTCGATCCGGCTGTTGATCCCGAGCTCCACATGGTGATTCCGATGGCTCTGTCCGCCATTGCGGAGTCGGCGCACGCGCTCCGCAACCGCGGCGTCGTTGGTGACCACCGCACCGGCATCGCCGATGGCTCCGAGGTTCTTGGTCGGATAGAAGCTGAACGCGCCGCCGGCGGTCGTGGTGCCGACGGGAGTCCCGTGATCCGTGGCGAGATGGGCCTGGCAGCAGTCCTCGACGATGGCGAGGGCGTGACGGGAGGCGACGTGATGCACGGCGCTCAGGTCGGCCGGTTGTCCGAACAGGTGTACCGGCACAACCGCGCGCGTGCGCGGTGTGACCGCAGCCGCGATGGCGTCTGGATCGATGGTGAGCGTGTCGGGGTCCACGTCCACGACGACCGGGCGGGCGCCGGTGGCAATCACCGCCAGCGCGGTGAACGCGGCGGTCATCGCGGGCACGATGACTTCGTCACCGGGGCCGATGTCTGCGGCGCGCAGCAGCAGCGCAATGGCATCGGTACCACTGCCGACTCCGACGGCACATCTTGCTCCGCTGGCGGCAGCGAACTCCGCCTCGAAGGCCTCGACTTCAGGACCGAGCACGAACCAGCCGCGCGTCAGGACGCGCTCGATGGCCGCTCGAACGGCGGGTTCGTCGTCGTGCACGTGCAGGTCGAGGAACGGAACGCGGGTCGAGTCGGTCACAGGGCGGCGACGTGCCCGGACGCCGGCACGTAGTGCTGCAGGTGGGCGCGAAAGAAGGCCACGGTGCGGCTCAGGCCTTCGCGCAGCGTCGTGACGGGTCGCCAACCGAGCGTGCCTTGGATCGACGAGGAGTCCGCGTAGAAGTCTCCGATGTCGATGGCCTTCTTGTCCGGCGGCCACGCCACCAGGCGGCACCGGCCAGATTGCGCGACATCCAGAAGCAGATCGACCAGGTCGCGCAACACGATTGGCTCGAGGCCGCCGACGTTGAAGACCTGGCCGTTGCACGCATCGTCGGCCCCGGCGCGCAGGAATGCGTCGGCTGCGTCGTCGACGAAGACGAAATCACGGATCTGCCGGCCGTCTCCGTAGATCTGAATCTCCCGATTCTCGATGGCCTGCCGAATGAACCACGCGATGAATCCCTGCCGATCGTGCTTCAGCAGCTGACGTGGCCCGTAGACGTTCGTGAGGCGCAGCGAACACGCGCGGATACCGAACACGTTGTTGTAGACCAGATGATAGTACTCGCCGGCGGCCTTGTTGATGCCGTTCACATCGGTCGGGCGCACCAGGTGCGCCTCCGATACCGGGAGCGAGTCGGGGCGGCCGTACACCTGCCGCGTACCGGCGTAGACGACCTTCACCGCAGGGTTGTAGCGCCGGCACGCTTCGAGCAACGAGAGTTGGCTGCGGCAGTTGATCTCGAGGTCCGTGTACGGATCCTGCATGCTGTCGATGTGGCTCACCTGCCCGGCCAGGTTGAAGATCACGTCGTTGTCGCGCACCAGATAGTTCATCGAGCTCTGCTGGCGGACGTCGGCGATGTTGGTGCGGACCTGGTCCTCGATACCGCTGATGTTGAACAGATTGCCGCCGTACTCGGGAATCAGCGAGTCCACGATCAGGACGCGCGCCCCCAGAGCCACGAGTTGGTGCGCTAGGTTGCTGCCGATGAAGCCCAGGCCACCGGTCACCATCACCCGCCGCCCTCGATAGAAGGCCCGGTAGTCCGGGCCGGACGTCTCTCGTGGGGCGGTCACGGCTTCGTGACCTCGGGGGGGGAGGTGCCGGCGACAGTGGGGTTCTTGAAGAGTACCGGTGTCGTCTGACGACCGCGCCCCAGCACCACCAGCTGCAGCCACAGTTTCAGCACATCCACGCCCGTCCAGAAGACGCGGCGGACGTTGAAGAACTGCGATCGACCATGCGAGCGATGATAATGGTGCACCGGCACCTCGGTCACCCGGAACCCGGCGTCCTGCATCTTCCGCATCATCTCGAGGCAGATGACGCCGGTATCCCGTTCGAGCCGCACGCGATCGAAAACCTCACGCCGCATCAGCCGGAAGTCGCAGTCGACGTCCCGGACGCGAAGCCCGAACATCAGCTTCACCGTGTGATGATAGATGCGACCGATGATGATCCGGTGGAACGGGTCCGCGCGACGGATCTTGTAGCCGGTGACGACGTCGATGTCGTCGGTCAGCCGGTTCCAGAGGACCTCGAGCTCCGCCGGATCGTACTGCGCATCGCCGTCGGTATAGGCGATCAGTTCCTTCGATGCCGAGGCAAACCCCGTGCGCAGCGCGCCACCGTATCCGCGATTCTCCGGATGGTGAATCACCTTGACTTCGGGATAAGTGCGCGCCAGCTCCTCCGCAATGTCACGTGTGGCGTCATTGCTGCCGTCGTTGACGATCAGCACCTCGAAGCTCGGCGTGAGCCGGCTCGCCACCTGGATGGCACGGATCACGAGGCTGGCGATCGTTCCCGCGTCGTTGTACGCGGGAAAGAACATGCTGAGGCCCGGTGGCTGGGGCGAGCGTGCCTGCATCGCAAAGAAATAGGGTGTCGGCGCAACCCGCACGTGCGGGCGGGATTCTCTTTCAGGGGTCCGGAACAGAATGAGACCGGGCGTGGAACCGGTGCAGCTGGGTCCCCGCAGGCCGGTCCGATGGCCCCCATCCTACACCGTGTGGTCGCCTGGATCGAATGCGGTGACTGGCCGGGCATCCGCCGCAACTGCCTCGGTTGTTCGGGACTACGAGAAGTGCGAATACCAAGGGATGCGCGAGCTGTCACGTGGCAAAACGGAAGTTGATGACGTCCCCGTCCTGAACGACGTAGTCCTTGCCCTCGAGGCGCACTTCGCCGTGTTTGCGACAGGAGCTCATGGAGCCGCGTGCAACGAGTGCGTCGTAGGTGACGACCTCCGCACGGATGAACCCCCGCTGAATGTCGCTGTGGATCTCACCCGCGGCGATCTGTGCCGGAGTACCACGTGCGACTGACCACGCGCGACACTCATCGTCGCCAACGGTGAAGAAGGACACGTAGCCGAGCAGGTCGTAACTCGTCCGGATGACCCGGTCCAGGCCAGACTCCGTCAGTCCCAGATCGGCCAGGAACGCCGCTGTGTCTTCCTGTTCCAGTTGCGCGATCTCGAGCTCGATCTTCGCGCACACCGCGACCGCCCTCGTCAGGGCGCGCTCCAGCGCGCTCGTGAGGCCGGTTACCGCGGCGGCGTGCCGTATGTCGGATCCAACGCGCGGCACGTCGGCTTCGTCGAGATTGATGACCAGGAGCAGGGGCTTTGCCGAGAGGAACTGGTAACCACGCAGTTGCCTGGCATCCCCGGGAGGCAGCGCCAGCGTCCTGAGTGGCACCCCCTGTTCGAGGGCGTCCCGACAGCGTTGAACGAGATCGCGCTCCCACTCCAGATCCGCCGATCGTCCTTTCTTGGCATCCCTCTCGATACGCTCGATCCTGCGTTCCACGACGCCCAAATCCGCGAGCACGAGCTCGTCCTCCATGGCGTGCGCATCGCGGGCGGGATGAACGGCGCTCAGCTGGTGCGGTATCCGCTCATCACGAAACGCGCGAACGACATGGACCAGCGCGTCCGCGTTTCTGTAGCCCGCCACATCGACGAGGGCCTGTGCGCCCGTTCGCGCGGGCGCGAGGATGTCCGTGAACTCGATGGTTGCCGGAACTCGCTTCCGCGGACGGTGCATGTCGGTCAACCGGTCGAGCCGTTCGTCCGGGACTCTCGAGATCCCCACGGCGACGTCGCCCTTTCCTCGAGGCACCTCTCCAGCACTCGTCATGAGTTGAAAGAGCGTCGTCTTGCCGCTGGCGGGGAAGCCGATGAGAGCCGCACGTAGCATGGGATCGGGAGGTCGGGACAGGACCGGAGCCTGCGTCAACGAGCGTAACACGCGATGCATGGCATACCTTCGATGAACCCGTTGGGCCTCCCCCGGATGGTTCGTGAAGCCCGTCGTTTCTGGCTCATCCCAGGAGCCGGGCCCATCGACTATCGGGCCGATTGCACAAGACTGCATCGAAAGAGTGGCGAATGTTTGGCGTAACTCACACGTAGTGAGTAGGTTGCGATTGACATACCAGAAGGGCCGCTTTACTATCGCGTGGTCTAAAGTGGAGCAATTAGCAGAAGAAATGGATGAGAGTGGCCTGAAGGGGCTGCGGGGAAGCGCTCCGACCCGGATCGACGAGAAAGGGCGCCTGAAAGTGCCCACGCTGTTCCGCGGGGACGTGCAGGAAGCAGGACCCGAGCTGTTCGTCACGAGCGTCACGGGTGAGTGTGTGCGCCTCTACCCCATGCGGATCTGGAAAGCGGTGGAGCAGAGGCTCGTGGGCATGCCGCTCAGCCATCCGTCGCTGACGAAGTTCCTGGACCGGGTCAACTACTTCGGACAGGCGGCTGAGCTCGACGCGCAGGGGCGCGTGCTGATCCCGACCCTCCTGCGCGAGCGTGCCGCTATTCAGGGTGATGTCCGGGTCGTCGGCCGGCTCAATCACCTCGAGGTCTGGAACGAGCAGCGCCTCAACGAGAAGATCGAGCGCGATGGATGGACGGTCGCCGACCAGTTGGCGCTTGCGGAGTTCAGGATCTGATCGCGGAGTTGGATAGGTGTTGACGAGTCGGGTGAGTCCGGTCGCTGTCGGCGACAGGTACGCGTTGGTAGGGGACGGGAATCGACCCAGGATGTTCGAGTGGTGCACGAGCCAGTGATGGTCCCCGAGGTGCTCGAGCAGCTCGCGCCGTCGCGCGGCGGCGTGTTCGTGGACTGCACGGTGGGTCTCGGCGGTCATGCCAGAGCACTGCTCGACGCGGGCGCGTCGCGAGTCATTGGCCTCGACCGTGATCCAGCGGCGCTCGAATACGCTCGGCGGGCGCTGAACGACTACGGGGATCGGGTCGAGCTCGTGCACAGCGACTACCGGCGGGTCGCAGAGGTGCTCGACGATCGCGGGATCCCGACCGTAGCGGGGCTGCTGGCGGATCTCGGCGTATCGTCCTTGCAGCTCGATGAGCCGGGCCGAGGGTTCAGCTTTCGCCGCAACGATCCGCTGGACATGCGCATGGATTCGTCGGTGGGCCAAACGGCGGCCGAGATGGTGGCGGATGTCGATGAGCGGACGCTCGCGGATGTGATCTACGAGTTCGGCGAAGAGCGTCATGCACGCCGCGTTGCGCGCGCCATTCTCGCGGCCCGCGATCTCGCGCCAATCGAGACGACGGGAGTACTTGCCGACATCGTGCGGAGAGCGATCCCGCGGAAGGGTTATTCGCGGATCGATCCGGCAACCCGGACGTTCCAGGCGATTCGGATCTGGGTCAATCGCGAGCTGGAAGGGCTGGACCTGTTTCTGAACACGGCCGCCGCCCGTGTGCAGTCTGGGGCACGGCTCGCCGTGATCACGTTCCATTCGCTGGAGGACCGCATCGTCAAGCACACGCTCCGGGCGCTCGAGGCGGCGGGTGTCGTGGCAATCCGGACCAGGCGTCCGGTGGTGCCGACCGAAGCGGAGATCGAGCGGAACCCGCGCGCGCGCAG
>CAZDLW010000241.1:0-8776 GCA_964505975.1 uncultured Bifidobacteriaceae bacterium
TTTGAGGAAGGAGCAACGCAGCCGGCCGGGATGCAGCGGCGGCCGAATGCCCAGCCATTTCGTGGACACACCACTAGCGAGGCGAAGCCGTCTTGGACATGCTCGCCGGTCCGAGGCGGAGCCTCGCTGGGAATCACCGGGGGCGTCGGTCCAGGCGGCTGCGCCTCGGGTACACTGCCTGGGCGGATCTCGACGCTCACTATTCGTGCCCATCGACGATCTCACCCTTATTCCCGTGAAGGTCATCACGAGCCGGCGGCATCCCCTGGTGCAGAGGTTCCGAACGCTCGCCGATCGTCCGGAACGTGACGGGGCCCACCTGCTGCTCGACGGGGCCCACCTGGTGAGCGACGCTCGATCCGCCGGCCTCGAACTCGACGTCATGGCCGTTGCCAAGTCGCACGTAGGTCCGACCACCGAAGCGGGCCGCCTTGCACACGCTATCGAGCGTGGCGGAGGCGAAGTCGCGGTCGTGTCCGATCAGGTACTCGCAGCATTGAGTCCGCTGAGAACACCCTCCGGTATCGTCGCAATCGCGCTGCGCACACCCAGCAGTGTCGGGGACATCTGCCAGCATCCGGGAGCATTCATTGTCGCCGCCGTCGACGTGCAGGATCCCGGCAATGTCGGAGCCTTGATCCGCGTCGCCGAAGCCTGCGGTGCAACCGGAGCACTCGTCTGCGGCGCGTCTGCCAACCCCTTCTCCTGGAAGGCCCTCAGAGGTAGCATGGGCAGCGCGTTGCGCCTGCCGGTCGCCAGCGGACTGTCCATGGACGCGGCCTTCGAATCCATGCAGGCAGGCGGTGTACGGACCGTCGCGGCCGTCGCGCGCGGTGGTCTCGACCCGGATGCCATCGACTGGCGGGGGCGCCTCGGGCTGCTGCTCGGAGGAGAGGGCCCCGGTTTGAGCGAGGACCTGACGCGACGCTGCGAGATCCGGGTGACGATTCCAATGGCTCCGCCCGTGGAATCGCTCAACGTGGCCGTTGCCGGCGGCATCCTCGGCTACACCGCGCGGCGGCAACGAACGCGCGCGTGAACCAGCGAGGTGTGCATGGGCAGTGGGCCGCTCTTCGATGACCATCGAGGTCGTCTTGTCCCTGGCACCAGCCGGGAGAACCTACCGGCGCCGTCTGGTGATCCCGGTGGCACGCCGCTGGCTGAGCGTATGCGCCCTCGTACGCTGGACGAGGTATTGGGGCAGGAGGAAATCCTCGGACCCGGCAAGCCGCTGCGTGAGGCCATCGCGCGCGATCTTCTTCAGTCGATCGTTCTCTGGGGTCCGCCCGGCACGGGAAAGACCACCCTCGCCAGGGTCATTGCCGAGCTCACACGCGCGCACTTCATCGCCTTCAGCGCGGTACTGTCCGGCATCAAGGAGATCAAGGAGGTCATGGCGGCCGCCCAGGAACGGCGCCGGCGTGCACAGCAGCGAACGATTGTGTTCGTGGACGAGATCCATCGCTTCAACAAGGCTCAACAGGACGCATTTCTTCCGCGCGTGGAGGCGGGCGACATCATCCTGATCGGGGCCACGACCGAGAACCCGTCGTTCGAGGTCAATGCTGCGCTCCTGTCCCGATCGAAGGTGTTCGTCCTTCAGCCGCTGTCGGTCGCTGCCATCGACGCGATTCTGCGCCGGGCGCTGGCGGAGTCTGAGCGCGGGCTCGGCGGAATGGCACTCGACGTCTCGGACGATGTCATCGGTGCAATCGCCATGTATGCGAACGGTGATGCACGGACCGCCCTCAACCTGCTGGAATTCTCGGCCGCGTCGGCTCCGGTGCCTGCGGGGGGCGGGACACGCCGGCTCGACATGCCGCACCTCGAACAGGCCATCCAGCGGCGCGCCCTCTTGTACGACAAGGGCGGCGAGGGGCACTACAACCTGATTTCGGCACTGCACAAGTCGATGCGAAACAGCGATCCCGACGCTGCCGTCTACTGGGTGGCGCGCATGCTCGAGGCTGGTGAGGATCCGCTGTACATCGCGCGTCGGCTCGTACGCTTCGCGTCGGAGGATGTGGGCAATGCGGACCCACAGGCGCTGACGGTCGCCGTCGCGGCCAAAGAAGCCGTGCACTTCGTCGGCATGCCGGAGGGCAACACGGCGCTCGCCCAGGCGGTCATCTATCTGGCCACCGCACCCAAGAGCAATGCCGTTTACATCGCGTACACTGCCGCGGCGGCCGACGCCCACACGCTGGCCGCCGATCCAGTGCCCCTGCACCTGCGCAATGCGCCAACGCGTCTGATGAAGGAACTGGACTATGGGAAGGGTTATCAGTACGCCCACGAAGATCACGACGCGGTGACCCAGATGGAGTGCCTCCCGCCGTCGTTGGCGGGCCGGAAGTACTACCGCCCGACGGAGCGAGGCTTCGAGCAGGAGATCAAGCGACGGCTGGAGGGCTGGGAGCGGATCAAGCACGCGAGGCGACGGCGATCCTCGCCGTCGTCCTCGGGCGACTGATGCTGATGCACTCCTGCTTCCGAGGTCGATCGAATTGAGGCGCGGCTGGCGACCCGCGACTTTCGCGGCACCAGACGGGCAAAGCCCAAACGAAACGTGAGGACCACGCTGAGTTACGAGACCCACTCGGGTCGCCAGCCGCCGGTGAAGGATGCGTTTGCCGGATGTGGGCCATTTGCCGCACCCCCGTGCAACCGACGTCGCGAGGAGCGCCTGTCACGAAGGTGCGGTGTCCTGTTCAACGGCCGCGACCGACTTGTGCTGCAATGGCTCGGCGACGAAGAAGTACATGATGGCGGCACCCGCCAATCCGACGCCGCCGGTCGTCACGGTTGCCGCTCCCAGAGTGGATACCGCAGTGATCGCGCTGAGCAGTACCGGCCCTCCGGCCGTCCCGATGTCGGTGATGAAGCGCCACACACCGAGAAACTCGGCGCGGCTCGCCGGCGGGGCGTAGTCGGCGCCCAGCGTCATGTTGATGCCGGCACCCATGCCGTTGCCGAAGCCGGTCACGAGACTCGCGAGAAGGAGACCGACAAAGGAGCCAGTCGAGGGGATGGCGATCATGCCGGCAGAAAAGACAAGCAGGCAGGGAACCGCCGTCCACTTCCTGCCAAAGCGATCCATCACGACGCCCGCCGGGTAGAACATCACCATGTCGATGGCCGCGGACAGACCGAAGATCACTCCAATCTCTCCGGCGCTCAAGCCGATGTAGCTGCCCCACAGCGGGATGACCGCCTGGCGTGTACTCCGCAGCGCGGCAATCGCAATCGCCACTGTCCCTGCCGTCGCAAAGACGGCCATGTTCTGTCGAAGCACCCTGCCCATCGGATAACTGCCGACGCCATCGGGCCACGTGTCGCGCCCTTCGTCTGCGGGAACGACGAGGAACATCACGAGTGCGGCGGCCGCGGCAAGGGCGGCCTGCACGTAGAACGCGGACTCGAGCCCGGCCCATTCAGCGACAAAGCCGCCCACGAACGGACCGACGAACGTTCCCATGCGGTTCGATCCGCCCAGGAGCGACAGCACGCGCCCCCGCAGCTCGAACGGAGCGACTTCGCTGGCATGTGAGAGCCGGGCAAGCATCCAGATCGACCACGCGCAGCCCATGACGAACACGAGCGGTGCCAGCACCACCGGCGACGGGCTGAGACTCGCGCCGACCGCAACCGCGGCCAGTGCAAGCGTACCGACGAGCATCGCGCCCCGTTCGCCCACGCGCCTGACCAGGACGCCAGCCGGGATGTCGAATGCGAGCATGCCGATGCCGCGCAGCGCCACGATCGCGCCCGCCATGGCCACCGACGCACCCAGTTCGAGGGCGAACAGGGGGATGACGGGAATCATCGCTCCTTGTCCAACGGCGAACAGGAAGGAGGGCAGATAGACCGAAACAGCCAGCGAACGAAGCCGAAACGGTTGCGTGGGTGGCGACGATGACATGAGACGGGCGGCTGAGCCCTCTACGACGATCGTACCCGGTCGCCGCAGGACAGACACGCGAGCAAAGCGGCGAGATACTGCGATTGACCAAACCCGGGACCGCGCGAGTCTCCGCCGTATGGTCGAGCACGACATCGCACGATTGGGTGAGCTCACGGCCTTTCGGGTACCCGTAAGCCGCATTCACACCTCGTATACAGCCGCTTCGCCGTCATCCATGGCGCGTCAGATCGCGCCTGACCTCACTGTCATGGGGATGCCGGCGAGCTTACACTGACTGCGGACAGAACGCGTGAGACACACCGTGTCTCGGACAAGGCCCAGCCAGGTGTGGTTGCGTTCTGGAGCGGGATTGTCTGGACTGATTGATGCCACCCGCGCCGCTACGGTACTGCAACCAAGCGTGCAGGCGGCTACTCTTCTGAAGGTCCCGCGCGGATCAGCCGTTCGAATGCCTTCTCGTCCAGCAGCGGCACGCCCAGTTCCTGCGCCTTGTCGGCCTTGCTGCCGGGCTCGGCACCCGCGATCACCGCCGTCGTCTTCCTGCTGACCGAACCTGTCACCTTCCCGCCGAGATCTTCGATCGCCGTCGTGGCCTCGTCGCGCGTCATCGACTGGAGCGTACCGGTCAGCACGTAAGTCTGTCCTGCCAGCGGTCCCTCACCCGCGGCCCGGGTGCTGCCGGCCGGCAGCGACATCTGCACGCCCGCCGCCCGCAAGCGATCGATCACCCGGCGGTTCCGTGGCTCGTAGAGCCAGCTCCGAACCGACTCCGCAAGAACCGGTCCGATTTCGTGCGTGGCCTCCAACTGCTCGACGGTCGCCGCGCACAACGCGTCCATCGATCCAAACGCCCGCGCCAGAATCTGGGCCGCTCGTTCGCCCACGTGGCGGATGCCCAGGCCATAGATGACCCGCCACAGCTCGTTCGATCGGCTGCGATCGATCTGGGCGACCACTTTCACCGCATTCTTTTCCCCGAAGCGGCGCTCGATCTCCCGGCCATCGCTCCGAATGGACGTGCTGGTCAGGGCCGCCAACTGCTCCGGCGTCAACGCGTAGATATCCGCATAGTCGCGCACCAGACCCTGCTCGATGAGCTGAGCAATGAGCGACTCCCCCAGCCCTTCGATGTTCATGGCGCCACGCGAAGCAAAGTGTTCCAGACCGCGCTGCAGCTTCGCCGGGCACGACGTGTTCTCGCAGCGCCAGATGGCCTCTCCCTCCGGCCGATGCAATCGACTGTCGCAGCGCGGGCATCGTGTCGGCATGACCCACGGACGGGTGTCGCGAGGCCGCCGGGTCAGCACGGGCCCCACGACCCTGGGAATCACGTCGCCCGCCTTCTCCACGATGACCCAGTCGCCCTCTCGAATATCCTTCCGGGCTATGTCGTCGGCGTTGTGCAGCGTGGCCATTGAAATCGTCGAGCCGGCAATCAACACGGGCTCGAGCATCGCAAACGGAGTCACGGCGCCGGTGCGCCCCACGTTCACGGCAATCTCCTTCAGCCGCGTTGTCTTCTGCTCGGCGGGGAACTTGAACGCAATCGCCCAGCGCGGAAACTTGCTCGTCGCACCAAGACGGGACCGCAGCGCCAGCGAGTCCACCTTCACGACCACGCCGTCGGTGTCGAAATCCAGCGTACGGCGCTCGTCGGCCCATGTCCGACAGAACGCCATGAGCTCCTCGATTCCCGCGCACCGCTGCCAGTGAGGCTCGACGGGCAGCCCCCACTCCTGCAGGCGCGTGAGTGTTTCGGCATGT
Organism: uncultured Bifidobacteriaceae bacterium; assembly: GCA_964505975.1. Lineage (GTDB taxonomy): Bacteria > Acidobacteriota > Vicinamibacteria > Vicinamibacterales > UBA2999 > Gp6-AA40. The sequence goes on from CAZDLW010000241.1 coordinate 5,690, forward strand.
GTAGCCAGGACCCCGCGCGCCGAGACCGCCACGATCTGGTACATGAACGCGCCAAGCCGCCGCCTGGCCACGAGAGCCGGATCCAGGTTCCGGAGCGTGCCCGCCGCCGCGTTACGCGGATTGGCAAAGAGCGGCTCGCCGGACTCCTCCCGCTCCTTGTTGATCTTTTCAAACGTGCGGCGCGACAGGAATACTTCCCCACGCACGTCCATGCGTCCCTGGAGCGCGGACGCCTCACCCGCGGATTGAGCCCTGAGCCGCAGCGGGATGGCACGAATCGTCCGGACGTTGGCCGTCACGTCCTCGCCGCGCACGCCGTCACCACGGGTCGCGGCGCGGACGAGCCGCCCGTCCTCGTACGTGAGCGAAATACTCACGCCGTCGATCTTCAGCTCGGCGACGTACGGCACCGTTTCGGGCACGCTCCCCGTTTCGGCCAGACCGCGCCTCACGCGCGCGTGGAACTCGCGAAGCTCGTCCTCCGAATAGGCATTGTCGAGACTGAGCATCGGCTCGGCATGCGCCACCGTCGGGAACCCGGCTTCCACGCGGCCTCCCACCCGCTGCGTCGGCGAATCGGGCGTGACGAGGTCCGGGTGCTCCGCTTCCAGCCACTGGAGCTGCTGCATCAGCTCGTCGAACTCGGCGTCGCTGATCTCGGGCTGCGCGTGAATGTAGTAGCGCTCCTCGTGATGCCGGATGAGGCGGCGCAGCGCGTCGAGGCGTTCGGCGGGGGTCATTCAGGAGCGATTGTCAGCGGACCACCCTCGGGCCCGTGGCGACGGCTGGGGCGATGAGGGCGTCGAAAGACACGCACGTTGGACACCGGTCCCGAACACCGCACCACACGTCGCGGTGCGATCAGCGATCCCGAGCGATCACGTAATCCGGGAGATACATCAGTGCCTCCCGGGCATCGGACGGAGGAAAGGCGTACAGCGACTTCTTGGCGCGGGCCACGAAGTCCGCCGCGAGGTGCTGCGCGTAGTCGATGGATCGCGCCTGCGCAAGCAGCATCCGCAGCTCGCGCCACTCCTCGAGCGTCGCATGGCGCTCGACGGCAATCTTCGAGATGAGCATTCGGGCCCTCGCCTCGCCGCGCCCGAACAGATGAATCACCGGCAACGTCATCTTCCCGTCGCGGAGATCCCCGCCGACGGGCTTTCCGAGCGCCACCTCTTCACCGGTGAAATCCAGCAGGTCGTCCACGATCTGGAACGCCATCCCGATGTTGAGACCGTAGTCCCACAGTGCTTCCTGCTGTTCGCGCCCCAGTCCTCCGAGCATGCCGCCGATCTTGGCGCAACCGGCGAACAGATACGCGGTCTTCCGGCGAACGATGTCGAAATGTTCCTCTTCGCCGAGGTCGACGACACCGTTCTTCGTCAGCTGGTAGATTTCTCCCTCCACGATGCGCAACGTGACATCGCAGAGCAACCGGATGAATTCCACATCGTCCTGCGTGAGTGCCAACGCCATCGACTTCAGATAGAGGAAGTCGCCGAACAGCACGGTGACGTGGTTGCCCCAGCGCGTGTGCACGGCTTCGCGCCCGCGCCTGAGCTGCGACTCGTCGATGATGTCGTCGTGCACGAGCGTCGCAGTGTGGATGAACTCGACCACCGAGGCATAGAGCACTGCCCGCTCACCTGTATAGCCCGCCATGCGCGACGCCATCAGGAGCACTGCCGGCCGGATACGCTTGCCACCGCCGTCCTGGATGTAACTGCCGATTGTGGGGATGACCGCCACCTGCGACTGCACGTGACGCGCAAACTCGCGCTCGACCTGTAGGAGATCTTCGCGAATCGGCTCGAACAGCTGCGCGAGGACGACGGCCGAGGGTTTCTGCGCGGTGGGATTCAAGCTGGTCAAATCAGACCACATCCTCGCTCGGGGTGTCAACGCGTCGACAGCAGCTAATCCGTGTGAACTGTTGTAGTTACGGCGCGAAGATTCGATCGAAGTTCTCGCGCGTCGCACGGCCAATCTCCGCGGCCGACGTGTCGCGCAGCTCGGCGATGGCTTCCGCCACGCGCACGACATGTGCGGGTTCGTTCCGCTGTCCCCGATGCGGCACCGGTGCCAGAAACGGGCTGTCGGTCTCGATGAGCAGCCGATCCAGTGGCACGAATCGCGCCACCTCCTTCAGCTCGTGCGCGCGGGGAAACGTGACGATGCCGGCCAGCGACACGAGAAACCCCGCATCGAGCGCTCGACGGGCCATCTGCCGGTTGCCGGTGAAGCAATGGAACACCCCGCCCACGTCTCCGGCGCTCTCCTCATTCAGGATCCGGAACGTGTCGTCCTCAGCCTCTCGCGTGTGAATGACGATGGGCAGCCGCCGCTGACGCGCGAGGCGAATCTGCTGGCGGAACACATCCTGCTGCACAGGACGCGGAGCGAAGTCGTAGTGATAGTCCAGGCCAATCTCTCCAACGGCGCGCGCGCACGTCTCGGCGTCGAGCGACGCCGCCACTCGAGCTACGGCCTCTCGTGGATCCGCCTCGAACCGGCCGGCGGCGTGCGGGTGCACGCCTATCGCAAACCGGGCATCCGGCCATGTCGCACGTACCGATACGGCCCGCGCAAGCTCCCCCTCGTCGTCGGCAGCAAGAATGACGAAAGCCCGTGCGACACCGGCATCCTGCGCCCGCTCGATGACGGCATCGAGGTCCGGCAGGAACTCCGGGCCAGCCAGATGACAGTGGGAGTCAATCATGCCGGCAGGGGATCTGGACGAACCGTCACCGCACCCTCGTCCCGGCGGGCAGCGCCTCGTCCACCATCACCAGCGCCGGTGGGCCGCCCTCGGGGCTCGCGGCGAGGACCATGCCATTCGATTCAATCCCCATCAGCGTGGCGGGCTTCAGGTTCGCCACGATGACGATCGTTCGCCCCACGAGCTGTTCCGGCTGATATGCCTCGGCAATCCCCGCCACGATCGTGCGCTGGTCCGTGCCGGCGTCGATGGTCATCCGGATCAGCTTCTTCGATTTTGGAACGGCCTCGGCGGCCAGCACCTTGGCCACGCGCAGCTCCGCCTTCATGAAGTCCTCGATGGCGATGCGCGTGTCCTGCAGTGCG
>CAZDLW010000242.1:0-1980 GCA_964505975.1 uncultured Bifidobacteriaceae bacterium
CGAGCGAGTGACTTCGTACCCGAAGTCGACGTGGCCGGGCGTGTCGATGAGGTTCAGGACGTACTGCTCGCCGTTCCGTGCGGCATAGTTCAGTCGGACCGGATGCGCCTTGATGGTGATTCCGCGCTCCCGCTCGAGGTCCATTGCATCGAGCACCTGAGCTTCCATCTCGCGCGCCTGCAAGGCGCCGGTGAGCTCCAGGAAGCGATCCGCGAGCGTCGACTTGCCATGGTCGATGTGCGCGATGATCGAGAAGTTACGGATGTTCCGCTGGTCCATGCCATCAGACCACCGATACGTGGCATCCTGGGACGGCGCAGGGCCGCCTGAACGCTGCGTTCGTGGCTATCCGGATTATAGCAACGGGGGTCCCGCGTTCCTCGTCGACGCGACGCCGGTGGGGAACGTTACGTCGGGTCGAGGTGCGAAGAGAGACCGTCGAGCGGCCCACAAGTCCTTGACTCGGCGCCCATGGCCCCCTGTACGATGTCCCAAGAGCGCACCGTGGACGACCGCTGCCCTGCCTCGCCCAGCCCGTTGCATCGCCGTACGCATCGATCCTCGATGTCGATCGGGAGGGCTGCCGTCCTCAGTGCTGCACTCGTCTACGCGCTGGCGGGTAGCTCGTCTGGCGCACAGGACACGTCCGACGCTGAGAGGCCCAAGGCTTACCTCTCGTTCGCAGAAGTTCGGTCGATCCTGGAGTCCATGGCGGACGACCTGCCTGCCGGTCTGGCATCGTACTCCCCGGACGAACTGGAGAACGCGTGGCCCATGTGGATTGCTCAGCACGATGCGCAGATCCGGCGGCGGGTCTCACGCGGCGACGAGGATTCGATCGTCAATCTCTGGCTCTACGGCACGTCCTTCACCAATGCCCTACCCGTTCGCGAAGCGGATCTGGGCGCGGTCGATCGAGTGACACTGGGCAACATGCTGGAGCAGCGCCTGGAGGATCTCCTGAACGGGCTCGCTTCCAAGGGCTCGAACGAACGGCTTCAATTCGCCCGGCAGCATGTCGAGAGCCTCGGTATCGACCCGACCACGCCGGCTGGACGGACACGGATACGGACGCTGCTCCGAGACGGCAGAGATCGTGCGAGTGCCGAATTTCGGAAACTCGAGGCCGCGGTCGACGCGACCCGCCGCCTCGACAATGGACGTCCGGGCGTGATCATGAACACGTCGCTCTTCAGCGACCGCGGGCTCTCCACGGACACGTCGATCCTCCCCAATCACGCGATCGACCGTGCGCTCGAGGCGCTTGCCTCGACAGGCAGACTTTCGAAAGACAGCGTCAGACGCGTCGCCATTGTCGGTCCAGGGCTCGATTTCGTGAACAAGGCCAACGGCTATGATTTCTATCCTCAGCAGACGATTCAGCCGTTTGCCGTGATCGACACGCTGCTGCGGATCGGCCTGGCGGACGACTCCGATCTTCTCGTCACGACGCTCGACCTCAGTCCCAGAGTGAATCATCACATCGAGACGGCACGCGCCAGGGTGGACTCCGGCGAGGACTACGTCATTACGCTGCCGCTTTCCGAAACCCAGCCATGGCACGCCCGTCTCGTGGACTACTGGACGCGGTTCGGCGGGTTTGCCGGAGAGTCAGTGGCGTCAGTCGAGCCACCTGGTACCACCGATGTACGCGTGCGCGCCGTTCGCGTCCCTGCCTCCAGGATGGCTTCCATCGTGCCGCTCGATCTGAACGTGGTGGTGGAACGATTGTCTCTCGAGGCCGGCGAACGTTTCGACCTCATCGTCGCTACGAATGTCTTCATCTACTACGACCCGTTCGAACAGGCACTGGCGCTGAAGAACCTCGGCGAGATGCTCGATCCGTCCGGCCTGCTGTTCATCAACAGCGCGGTCTTCCCGAGGCCGCCGCTGAAGCCCTCGGCTGGTTACCTTCGAGTGTTCCACTCCGACAGGGAGTTCGACGACCTGTTCTGGTACGAGCGCGAGTAGTGTAGCGCC
>CAZDLW010000242.1:2080-8773 GCA_964505975.1 uncultured Bifidobacteriaceae bacterium
GCGCCGCGCGGGCCGCATCGCACCCGACCACCTGACCCCTGTCCGGCAGCCGCGTCACACGATCTGCCGCCGTGCGTTGAACGGCGATTCCACCTCACCGCAGTTCGAGCGGCAGGAAGCGCTGCGGGTAGGACGGGCCCACATAGTCGGCGCGGGGCCGGATCAGACGATTGTTGGCGTACTGCTCGAGGACGTGGGCCGTCCAGCCGGACATCCGACTGACGGCGAACACCGGTGTGTAGAGATCGATCGGGATGCCGAGCGCGTAGTACGTGGAGGCCGAATAGAAATCGACGTTCGGGTTGAGCTTCTTCTCGGCCATCACGAGCGTCTCGATGCGCTGCGACATGTCGAACCATGCGGTGTTGCCGGCGCGGGCACCCAGTTCCTTCGACATCCGCCGCAGGTGTGTCGCTCGAGGATCCTCCGTCCGGTAGACTCGATGACCGAACCCGGGAATCTTCTCCTTGCGTGCCAGCTTTCCACGAACGGCCGCCTCCACCCGTTCCGCGCTCGCCGTCGGGCCGAACTCCAGCAGCATGTTCATCACGTCGGCGTTCGCGCCCCCATGCAGAGGCCCTTTCAACGTTCCGATTGCCGCCACGACGGCCGAGTAGATGTCCGTCAAGGTGGCCGCAGCCACACGCGCCGCGAACGTCGACGCATTCAATTCATGGTCCGCGTGCAGGATCAGCGCGACGTCCAACGCGCGCACGGCCGTGGCATTCGGACGTTCTCCGGTCAGCATGTAGAGGACATTCGCGGCCTGCCCCATCACCGGATCGGGAGGGATGGGACCACCCCCGGCATGGAGGCGTCCCCAGGTCGCGACGAGCGTGCCAACCTGGGCCGTGAGGCGAACGGCCTTCCGGTACTGTGCCTGTGGCGAACTGTCGCCGACCTCGGCATCGTAGTGCGCCAGCGCGGAGGTGAGCGTGCGAAGCGCATCCATACCGCCAGTCGGCGGCAGACTGCGCATCAATCGGATCATGCCCTCCGGGAGAGCACGGGCCGCCGCCAGCTGCGAATGCAGATCGCCGAGATCGGATCGCGTCGGAAGCCGGCGATGCCACAGCAGGTAGCACACTTCTTCGAACGTGGCCGACGAAGCCAGATCGTGAATGTCGTAGCCGCAGTACGCCAATACGCCGCGGCCGCCGTCCAGGTAGCAGATTGCGGAGGACGTGGCGACGACGTCCTCGAGCCCTCCCTTGGCTTTCGTGTCGGTGGCCATCCCCTAATCGTGTGCCGGGACGGTTCCTCGCTGCAAACCGGGCGGCGAAGCTCCGCCTGAGACGAAACTCCTCTGCGTAGGTCGAGGAGAGGCCGTTGCTTCCGCGCGGGCCGCCTGAACAGGCGGCCCCCACGACCGATGTTTCGCGCCCACGTGGTTGTCACTCACGACGGTCGGCGGCTCACGCCGCTGCGCCGACTCGGCGCTGCCCGGGTCGGGGGCTTGCGAACGCGCTATAGTGTCGCGCAGTTCCATGACGCCATCAGACATTCGGCGGCTGCTGGACGGCGTGCGCGACGGCACGGTCGATGTCGGCGCCGCGTCCGACAGCCTTCTTCACGCGCTCCGCGCCGCGCCGTTCGAGGACCTGCCGTTCGCGCGCATCGACACCCACCGGCACGTGCGTCAAGGGTTCCCTGAGGTCATTCTCGGTCTCGGCAAGACACCTGCGCAGATTGCCGCCATTGCGGAGCGCATCGTCGCCCACGGTCAGACGCTGCTGGTGACACGTGCGCAGGCCGACGCGTACGAGGCCGTCCGCACGGTGGTACCGGGGGCGCTCTACCATCCCGATGCCCGTGCCATCACGCTGCGCCAGGGAGACACCGCTCCCGGTCGTGGGACGGTGCTCATTGCCTGCGCGGGAACATCCGATCTGTCAGTCGCGGAAGAAGCGGTGGTGACTGCCGAGCTGATGGGCAACCGTGTGGATCGTCTCTACGACGTGGGAGTGGCGGGTATCCATCGCCTTCTCCGCGAACAGGCGCGTCTGTCCGAGGCGCGCGTCCTCGTCGTCGTGGCTGGCATGGAGGGTGCGTTGCCGAGCGTGATTGCCGGGCTCGTACAGGTGCCCGTCATCGCTGTCCCCACGAGCGTCGGATACGGAGCCAGCTTTGGAGGAATCGCCGCGCTGCTCGGGATGCTCAATAGTTGTGCCAACGGTGTTGCCGTGGTGAACATCGACAACGGTTTCGGAGCGGCGTGCATGGCATCGCTCATCAATCACCTGTAGATGCGTCTCGTGCCGTCGGTTTCGATACGAGGGCCGAACGCGTGCACGAGCCGCATGAAGTCCTTCACGCGTTTCGTGCACCAGACCCAAAGCGGGGCTTCCAGCGCGTGTTACACTCCTGAGTTACTGCGCAGTCGATCGTGCATCCCTCCTTCTGAGCTTCTACCGATGCAGGCGGGCGCCCTCAGGGCTCTCGAGTTCGAACGTATTGTCTCTGTCGTGACCAGCCTGGCGCTGACGCCGCCCGGCCGGGACCGCCTCGTCGCGCTGCACCCACAGACGCACCCAGCGGCGGTCAACGCGCTCCAGGGGGGGACCACGGAGGGCACTCGATTCCTGACCCACCATGCCGACCTGCCGCTGCGGGCACCGTCGGATCTTGGAGAGATTCTCGACGCGCTGACGGTTGAGCGCCGGGGGCTCGAAGCACTCCGCCTCTTGGGGTTGGCACAGTATCTCGAATCCCTCGGGCGGTCCCGGGACGCCATTCATGCCGTCGCCGATTCGTTTCCCGTCCTGGGCCGTCTGGTAGAGAGCCTTCCGTCCTTCCGGCAGGAGATCGCCGACGTGCATCGGAAGATCGAACCGTCAGGCGACGTTGCGGATGATGCCAGTTCTGCGCTCGCGAACATTCGTGAACGGCTGCGCCGGCAAAAGGCGCGGCTGCGGTCAACGCTCGACTCGTTCCTTCGATCACGCGAGACGGCGAAGTACCTGCAGGAACACGTTGTCACCGATCGCAACGGGCGGTATGTGCTGATGGTACGGTCCGAGCACCGTTCCGCCATTCCGGGGATCGTCCACGGGGGGTCCGCCAGTGGCGCCAGCCTGTTCGTGGAGCCGATGGAAACCGTCGACATCAACAACGACATCGTCGCACTGGAAGACCAGGACGCCGAAGAAGTCCGGCGTATTCTCCTTGCGCTCACGGATGCATTCCGGGCGCGCCCGTCGGATATGCGTCACAGCGTCGATGTGGCGACCGAGCTGGATGCGATTCAGGCGCGCGCGCGCTTTTCGGCGATGATCGATGGCGTCGAGCCGCTGCTCTCGACGGACGGGACGGTCGAGCTGCGTGGTGCACGACATCCCTTGCTCATGCGACGGGTGAACGAGCAACTCGAGGCGCGGAGCAGTGACGCAATCGAGCCCGTGCCCGTGGACATCCACCTCATCCCGCCGACGCGGGTCCTCGTCATCACGGGACCCAACACGGGCGGCAAGACGGTGGCCCTCAAGACAGCCGGGCTGCTGGCGGCCATGGCGCAGGCTGGACTGCACATTCCGGCCGAGCCGGGCTCGCGCCTGCCGGTCTTCCGGTCGCTCTTTGCCGATATCGGCGACGAACAGTCGATCTCCGCCAGCTTGAGTACGTTCTCGGCTCACATCACCAATGTGGTATCGATGGACCGGGAGCTCACGCTGCCGGCCCTGGTGCTGCTCGATGAGGTCGGGGCGGGCACGGATCCGGTTGAAGGGGGCGCACTCGCCATCGCCTTGATCGATCGCTTCCGCAGCCGCGGCGCTCATCTGGTGGCCACGACCCACTACGACGCCCTCAAATCGTATGCGTCGGCGACGGACGGGGTCGCCAGCGCCGCCTTTGGTTTCGATCCCGACACGTTCGCTCCGACCTACCGGCTCATCTACGGATCACCAGGCCGAAGCCTCGCGCTCGAGATTGCGGCTCGTCTGGGCATGCCACCGGCGGTCATCGCCACGGCCCGACAGAACCTGAGCGACCGCGAGAAACAGCTCGCCGAACATCTCGCCCGGGTGGACCAGCAGCTCCAGGCGCTGGAGCAGGAACGGCGCGCGGTGGCGCGCGAGCGGGCGGCGGTCGGCGAGGTCGGGCGGACCCTGCAGGCACGGGAGCACGCCGTGCGCGAACGAGAGGCGGCATTCCGGCGACGACTCGACACCCGGCTGGACGAGCATCTACGAGAGGCCAGGCGCGCGATCGACGCCGTGGTCGACGGTCTGAAGTCGCGCGCCGCGGAACTCTCTGCCCAGGCAGCTCGACGGGCTTCGAGCGGCATCCATACGGGTGAGGCAGGTGCCATCCGGACGGAGGCGCGCGCGGCGGTCGATCAGGTCGTCGATCGAATACGACAGGCGTCGGTGGACTCGTCCCTGCCGGCTCCCGCCCCGACCGGGGAGACCGGCACGCTCGCGCCAGGGGTACGGGTCGCCGTTGGGGCCCTCGGACTGGAGGGCGTGATCATCGCCGTTCACGATCATCACGCCGAAGTCGATGTGCGCGGCAAGCGGCTGCGTGCGGCACGGCGCGATCTCCGTGTCATCGGAGGCACACCTCCCGCATCCACGGTGCACGTACGCGTCGATCTGAAGCCCAGGGAGGGGCCGCTCACGGAACTGAACGTGATCGGCTGCACAGTGGATCAGGCGATTGAGCGCACGGAACGATTCCTGGACGATTCGACCGTCACGGATGCCCGGGTGGTGCGAGTCATCCACGGGCATGGGACCGGACAGTTGCGGCGCGCCTTGACGGCGTTTCTGGAGGTCCATCCACTCGTGGCACATATCGCACCCGCTCCTCCGGATCAAGGCGGGGGTGGCGCGACCATCGTTGAGTTGAAAGACTGACGCCGACAACGGAATGGGGCTCTTCCCGCAGCAGTTCATCGAGGACTTGAAGCAGCAGGCGGACATCGTGGTCGTCATCCAGGACTACGTGTCGCTGAAGAAGAGCGGCGCCACCTACAAGGGGCTCTGCCCCTTCCACGGGGAACGAACACCGTCCTTCCACGTCAATCGGGACAAGGGTTTCTTCCACTGCTTCGGCTGCGGCGTCGGGGGCGATGTGTTCAAGTTCCTCGAACTGCAGGATCGAGTCGGCTTCCAGGATGCCGTCAAGCACCTGGCGCAGCGGTTCGGCGTGTCGATGCCGGAACTGGAACAGACGGATCAGCAGCGAGCCGACAGCGCCGAGCGGGAAACGCTGCTGAACGTGCACGAATCGGCGGCCGCGTGGTTTCGTCACCAGCTCGCCTCGGAGGGTGGGAGACGTGTGCGGGAGCTCATCACCGCACGCGGCCTGACCCAGGCAACGGTCGAGGCGCTGGGCCTGGGCTTCGCGCCAGCCGTCCGTGACGGGTTGACCCAGGCCCTGACGGCGCGAGGCTTTTCTCAGACGGTGCTGCTTAGGGCCGGGCTCGTCGCCCAGAGGGATGACGGATCTGTCGTGGATCGATTTCGTAATCGACTGATGATTCCCATCTGTCGCGATTCGGGATCGGTGATTGCTTTTGGAGGACGCGCCCTCGACGTGGATCAGCAGCCGAAGTACCTCAACTCGCCGGAAACGCCGCTCTATGCGAAGAGTCGGACACTGTTCGGGCTGAATCTGTCGAAAACAGCCATCCGTCAGGGCGGATTTGCCGTGCTCGTCGAGGGATATTTCGATTTCGCCCAACTCTATCAGGCGGGCGTCCATGCCGTGGTCGCATCCTGCGGAACCGCGCTCACCCCGCAACAGGCGAAGCACCTCCGCCGGTTCACGACGAAGGTGGTGCTGAGCTTCGATGCCGACGCCGCCGGTCAGGGTGCAGCGCAGAAATCATGCGAAATGCTTGTGGCAGAAGGATTTGATGTGAATGTCGCCCTCCTGCCTCCCAACGAGGATCCGGATACGTTCGTTCGCATCCGCGGCGGTCACGCGTACGGTGAACGACTGAAGCAGTCGCAACCGTATTTGGAGTATCTATTGGATCGGGCTGCGCAGAAGCACAGCGGCGAGAGCGTCGAGGCCCGTGCTCGCCTCGTGTCCGAGCTGGTGCCGGTAGCCGCGCGGATTCCGGATCGTGTGAAACAGGAGTTGTTCATGGAGGCCGTCGCGGCCCGAACCGGAGTGTCCGGCGACCTGATCCTCCGGGAAGTCCGCAAACCCGGGTTGGCCGCGGCATCATCGGCCGGTCCCCCCCAGGCACTGACGAGCTTCGCCCGGGTCACGAAGGCCGAGAAGGGCCTGATTTGGATGTTGATCCACCAGCCCGACGCCGCGCGTACCGCCCTCGGGATTCTCGAGGACACCGATCTGGAGGAACTGGCCGCGGGCCCGGTGCTGGATCTCGCACGAAAACTGGACGAAGATACAGGGTTCTCATCGTCTGTGCTGTTGGAGCGCTTGAGCGCCGTGGAGGCGGAGCTCGTCACCGGGATTGCCAGCGAGCCCGAGCCTCCAGTACGGGACGCGGAGGACTGTGCCCGCCTCCTCAAGCGCCTGCGCTACGAGCGGGAGCGCTCGGCGCTGCAGCGGGAGATCGATCGCCTGCAGCAACTCGGCGCCGCGCAGCACGGGGCACAGATTGACGCCTTGTGGGCCCGGAAGCGGGTCCTGCTGCAGCGGATGGAAGGCCTCACCTAAGGACGGAGGACAGACCTTGTCGATCGAAGAAAAATACGACGAAGTACGCCAGCTGAT
>CAZDLW010000243.1:0-8746 GCA_964505975.1 uncultured Bifidobacteriaceae bacterium
CGCTGACGCCGCACGCCGCCGCGTTGGCCCCCATGTATTCCCGGGCCCAGCTGTTCGTGCCGGTGGCCAGCCCGCCCATGGTGATGGCGACGATACCAAAGGCCTGAGCCAGCTGCTCGTCGGTCAGCTTCAGCAGCTTCGCGGCGGCGGCGGCGCCACCGAACGCGACGATCTGCGAGGCGTGCAGCCCACCGCGCCCGCCGGTGCGGGCCTCGCCGATCCGCCCGGCCGCCTCGTACCCCAGGATCATCGCGCCGAGCAGGTCCTGACCGGTGGCACCGGTGCGCTCGCCGATGGCGAGGCCCGCAGCGGCGACCGTCGTCCCTTCATGGGCCGTGTTGCGGATGTCGCTGTCGTCCGATGCGGCCGCGTCGGCGAGGATGGCATTGACGCGGGCGCTCTCGGTCACAGGAACCCTGGTTCCATCGAACCAGATTGTGGCCTCCGGCCTGCCGCCCTGCTCCTTCGCCAGTTCACGGAGGATCCGTGCGGAGTCGATGTGCGATCCCCTCGCCGCGCTCGCGAATGTACTGGCGAGAATCATCTTCGCGTGTTCGATCGCCTTCGGCGGAAGGTCCCGATACGGCGTGTTGCTGACGAACCTGGCGAGTTCGAGCGTGCTGTTGGAACGAACGCCAACTGCGGCACCAACCCCCTGCGCCGCCACATGGCGCGGGGCGCCCCCCCCGAGTCCTAGCATGCCAGCAGTCGCCAGGGCCCCCCGCAGCACCGCGCGGCGCCCGATTGAAACCGCCTGCCGTGTCGCCTCTTCGGCTTCAACGCGCACGTAAGTCATCGTGATGCTCCTGTCATGACTGGGCTCGGGGTTGCAGCCCCTGCCTGCTCCCGGGACTCCGATTTTCGGTTCCGCCTCAGACCGAGCCGTGATGTGCGCATTTACACCGCGAAACTCGCGACACGCGTACTTTACGGGTCCAGCTGCCCGCCACCGCTGAAACTACGGCGGGTCCGCCAAGGCGTTGGTAACGGCCGGAACGCCCGACGCTACTGACCGCCGTGCCGCCCCGCGTCGGCCCACTGAGGAGCGGCCGCTTACGGCAGCGCGAAGGCGACGAGCGAGTCGGTGGCGACCACGGCCACGTACTGCTTCCCGCTCCTGCCGCGATACGTCATCGGGTTCGCATTCGCCTGGCCTGGCAGCTGGGTGGACCACAGCTCCGCGCCGGTCCGCGCATCGAAGGCGCGCAGCCGGCGGTCGGCTGTCGCGCCGACGAAGACGAGCCCACCTGCCGTCACACTGGGGCCGGCGTTCCCGCTGCGGCCGGTCAGTTGCCGCCCCTCCGGCAGCCATTCGGTCAGGCCGAGCGGCACCTCCCACACGACCTCGGCGGTATTCACGTCGACGGTGATCAGTCGCGCCCATGGCGGTTTCTGACAGGGCAGCGAATCCACCAGGGCGCGTTTCGCCGGCTCGGCGCGCTGAAGGTGAAGTACGGTCCGGGGCCGTTCACGCTGCCGCGGTCGTACGGCTGTGTCGACTCTTCGGTGTTGCGGCCGTAGTCCAGTCCAGGTCCCTTCCGCTCGATCCAACCGACAAGCGAGCTGTCCTTCGAGTTCATGAACACGTACCCGGACCGCGGATCAGCCGCGAGGCCACCCCAGTTGACGCCGCCGCCCGCGCCCGGGAACTGCACAGTGCTCCGCGGCGGCGCGCCGTCTTCGTGGAACAGGAACGGGGTGAACGGACCGGTGTTGTAGAACCCGCCGCTCCGGTCCCAGAGATCCTGGCAGGCCTGCGCGTGGTCCGGCGTCGTATCCTCGGCCGTCACCATGTCCTCCTTGCTGAAGCTCACGCGCGCAAGCGGCGGCGGCTTCACCGGGAACGGCTGCGTGGGCGAATACCACTCGTCGGGCACGTCGCCCTGCGGCACGGGCCGGTCCTCGACGGCCACGATCGGCTCGCCCGTCACGCGATTGAGAATGAACAGATAGCCGGTCTTGCCGATCGAGGCCAGCGCCGGAATCGTCTGTCCGTCCCGCCGGATGTCGACCAGCGTCGGGGGCTGTTTCATGGCAATACCCACCGAAGCGGTCTTAACGGAGTATAGAGGTCGACACGTCCCAGCCAACCAACACCCGCCGGGCGGCAGATGATAGTACAGAAAATGGGCTGGCGTCCAGCCTCCGCTCAAAGGCTCTCGTCAGTAACTTCGTCGGACAATGGCCAGAGCATGATTCGAGAGAATCGCAGTGTCTTCGATCTGCTGCGTGCGGACTTTTTCTTTGTCAACGATCGTCTGGCGCGGCACTACGGCCTGCCGAACGTGGGCGCCCGTAGTTGCTCACGGCCCGCCCTCCGCCAGCCGAGCCGCGGCCAGCATGTTCCGTAACGCGTAGTTGCCTTCGTGGCACGCATACTCGAAGATGGGGCCGCCCGCCGTCATCGGCATGGAGGCCGTCCATGGTCTCGTGAAGACGTGCGGGTCGTCGACCGTGAACTGGTAGTCGATCGCGTCCGGCGCGACGCGCGTGAACCGCTCGACGAGCCGCATCGTGTCGCCCGACCCTCTGAACGGGTTCATGTCCGAGAAGTTGGTCGTCTCCACGACGAGCGTGTCGCCGTCCCAGCGTCCGCGCGAGTCGCCCATCCACTGCCGGAGGGCGGGCGAGAGGCGGGGGCTGCCGTCGATCGGCACGATGCGCGCTTCGTGAATCAACTCCTGCACAATCACCACGTAGCCGGGCGACTGGACGATCTGGTGGCTGCTGCTGTAGAAGCTCCCGAGCTTGATAACCCCCCGCGTGATGCAGCGCGTCCAGGCGCTGAAGTTCTCCCACGGGTTGTCGGACGCGCGCGCGCGACTCGCGGCCGCACGAGCCGCCACCCGCTCCTGTCCTTCAGCCGTAAGCACGGGCACACGGCCGTCTGGAGGGTCGATGATGAGTGAGGTGCGCGTCAGCGCCGTCCCGAAGTCGCGCCAGACGGAGCCATAGCTTCCCGGATCGCCCGGGCGCGGCGGACGATCGACACTGAGTCTGGCCGTCACCTCGCGCTCCTCGGCCTCTTGCGGTGTCAGGGTCTCCCTGTCCCGCAGCGCGTCCGGACGCTCGAGCGGTGTAGAAGTCTGGTTCGACCACAACCCCTGGAGGTCGGGATCCCCCCAGGGCGTACGCGGTGCCGAGAACTGCTGGGCGTCGGCCGGCTGCCCAGCCACGCAGCCCACCGTCATCACGATCACCAGCCAGAATCGGGTCACAGTCGCCGGTGTCATCCGCATTACCGCGTGTCGGGCATGCTGCACATCGACCTCATGGACTCTATCATCGGTAGGAATACTCAACAAGCGGAGCCCGACGCGCGCGTTCGTCCACAGCGTGCACATTGATATACAGAGAGTCGCCCAGGACGGTTCTAACGAGTTCCTGCCTCAGGCCGTCGACCATGAGGTGATCTGTCGACTCCTCCGGCTCGTCTGATGCAGCACGTCGGTGGTTCTTGGGAGTAAGGAATCCAGCTTGACCATCTAATCGGTCGTGTCTATACTCGGCCGTCAAATGGCGGTGTTGTGGCCGATTCCGGTGCTTCCGGGCCTTTGCGGCCACGCAGGCCTACGAATACCAAGGAGCCGCGTGAGCCATGCTAGTGAGATATGCGTGGATCGTGATGGGATGGTTGATGGCGGGGCTGCTGGCTCTGCCCGCGACCGTCAACGGGCAAGGGGCCACACAGGCCTCGATTACCGGCATCGTTCGGGACACGTCCGGTGCCGTGCTGCCGGGCGTGGCGGTCGAAGCGTCGAGCGACGTGCTCATCGAGCGGGTGCGCGTCGGGATCACGGACGACACAGGGCGGTACCGGATCACGGGCCTGCCGCCCGGCACCTACAACATGACATTCACGCTCCCCGGCTTCAGCACGATACGGCGGGAAGGGCTGTCTCTGGCCGGATCGTTCGTGGCGACCGTTGACGTGAACCTCCAGATCGGCGCGCTCGAGGAGACAATCACTGTGACGGGGCAGGCCCCGGTCGTGGACGTGTCGAGCGCGCAGCGCCAGCAGGTCATCAGCAGCGAGGTGATGGGCTCGATCCCGGCCAGCCGCTCCTACGAGAACTTGGCCGCGCTGGTGCCGGGGATCCAGTTGGCCACCAACGCGCAGAACGTGGGCGGGATTCAAGGGCCCGTGCCGCCGTACTTTACCGGGCACGGCGGGAGCGCCTTCGAGGGGCGGCTGCGCATCGACGGGATGACCACCGGCGGCTCCACTGGCGGCGTCTCGCTCATGGCGCTCGATACGGGCAATGCGGCCGAGGTCACGGTGACTACGACCGGCGGGCTCGCCGACGCGGAAAACGGGGGAGCGGTGTTCAACATCGTCACGCGCTCGGGAGGGAACACCTTCTCTGGCAATCTCTTTCTCATGGGTGCGCGCGGCGGGATGCAGAGCGACAACTTCACACAGGCGTTGCGGGATGCCGGCTTACGGTCTCCCTCGAATCTGGATAAGGTCTGGGACGCGAATTTCGGGATGGGGGGCCCGATCATGCGGGATCGGCTGTGGTTCTTCGGGACCATCCGCAGCATGGGGAGCTTCCTGTCCATCTCGGACACGTTCTATAACAAGAACGCAGGTAATCCCAACCCGGCCTTCTGGTTCTACGATCCGGATCTGAGCCGGCCGGTGCTCAATGACCAGAAGTGGCAGGACCAGTCGCTGCGGCTGACGTGGCAGGCGACGCCACGCAACAAGTTTACCGCCTTCTGGAACGAGCAGCAGCAGGATCGGGGGCAGAAGGGCGGCGGCAGCCCGACGACCTCGCCCGAGGCGAGTGAAGGGACCAAGGTCCTGGCGGTCCGGGTGTATCAGGCGCAGTGGACGGCGCCCGTGACGAACCGGGTGCTGCTCGAGGCAGCGTTCTCGGGTCTGGGCGCCCTCTACAGCCGGGAGAAGCCGGGAAACAACAGAAACATCCCGCTCATCGTGGAGCAGACCGGGCCGATCACGTTCGGGTCGCACGAGTGGCGCCCCACGGTCTCCGTCACGCCGCGCGCGCGCGCGCACGTGTCGTATGTCACCGGGTCGCACAACGCAAAGGTGGGCTTCGACCACTATCTGAACCACGCGGTCCGCACGTGGCTGACCAACGACCTGAACCTTCGGTACCGGGTCAGCAACGGCGTGCCGAACCAGATCACGATGTACGCCAGCGGCCACAGCGAGGACGCCACCGTGCGAGGCGGCGCGATCTACGCGCAGGACCAGTGGACGGTGAAGCGGTTCACCATCCAAGGCGGGCTGCGGTTCGACTACGGGAGCAGCAGCGTGCCGGAACAGCAGGAAGGGCCGTCGCGGTGGTTCCCCCAGCCGATTGTGTTCCCGGCGCAGGATCTAGTGACGGGCTACCGGGACCTCAGCCTGCGGGGCGGCTTGGTGTGGGACGTGTTCGGCACCGGGCGGACGTCGTTGAAGGTGAGCGGGGGCAAGTACATCGACACCGTGCAGTGGGACGGCATTTACATCGATGCCAACCCGATGCGGGCGCGGATCAGTGGCGGGAGCCCACCCATTGTGACTCGGTCGTGGACCGATCACAACGGTGACTTCCTCCCGCAATGCGACTTCCTGAACCCGCTGGCCAACAACGAGTGCGGGACGATGTCGAACGTGAACTTCGGCAAGGTCCAGACGCCCACGAACACCTATGACCCGGACATCCTGGGCGGCTGGGGGATTCGCTCCCGCAACTACCAGGTTAACGTCTCGGTGCAGCAGGAAGTGCTCACCCGCGTCTCGCTGGAGGTGGGCTACCACCAGCGGTGGTTCCCGGCGTTCACCGTCACCGACAACCTGGCAGTGACGCCGGCCGACTACGATTCATTCAGCATCACGGCCCCGTCGGATCCGCGGCTGCCGGGAGGCGGAAACTATGTGATCAGCGACCTGACGAACATCTCGAACGCGCGCTTCGGACAGACGGACAACTTCATCACGCTGGCCCGTAACTTCGGGGACTCGACGAACTACTGGCACGGCGTGGACATGAACGTCAGCGCGCGGACGACGAAGGGGATCACCCTGCAGGGCGGGACGAGTACGGGGCGCCGGGTAATCGACACATGCAACCTGATCATCGACAATCCGAGCCGGCGGAACTGCGCGGTAAGGTACCCGTTCCTGACCGACATTCGGGGCTTGGCGTCCTACACGATCCCCCGGATCGACGTCCAGGTGGCGACGACCTGGCAGAGCCGGCCGGGGCCGGAGCTCGCGGCCAACTGGGTCGTGCCGAATGCCGTGATCCAACCGTCCCTGGGGCGACCGCTCTCCGGCGGCGCCGCCAACATGACGGTGAACCTGCTGAATCCGGGCCAGATGTACGGGGACCGGATCAACCAGCTGGATCTGCGGTTCGCGAAGATCCTGCGGTTCGGCAAGACGAGCACTAACATCGGCATCGACATCTACAACGTGACAAATTCGAGCGTCACGCTGACCTACAACTCCACGTACGGATCGACGTGGCTGCGGCCGAACTCCTTCATGCCGGCCCGGTGGGCCAAGGTCACCGGTGAGTTCAAGTTCTAGCGTGGAAGACCGGTGTCAAGACCGAGCCGGTCACCTACCACGGCGCCGTCGGGCTCGTCGAGTCCCGGCGGCTGCTCGACGCCTGAAGGCGCAACGGCAGTTCCTCCTCGACGCGACCTCCGCTTGCCGCTAGACTGGCCGCGACCAAGGGAGATGGGTGGCTCTTCCCCCGGCCTGACGGTGGTCTGCCGAGTGGGCATCTCGGCCTTGCTCCTGTGTCTCTCGGCGGCTCCCACCATCTCCACCACGCAGGTACTGCCATCTACCGGCGCTCGTCGAACGAACGTTCCGTACGTCGCCGCCAGATCGATTATCGACGAGCTGCCTCCGGATCGCCTTCCGGCCGACTTGCGGTCGAAAGCGCCGGCGGAGTGGGAGTCCGCCTGGCTGAACTGGGTCGCCAACCGGGACCAGGACGTACGGGCGCGACTCGCGATGGGGGACGAGGACTCGGTATTCAACCTCACGCTGTTCGGCACGACGTTCACGGACCAGCCACCGCTGACCGAACGCGACATCGCCGATATGGCCGGCGGCCTGGCGATGCCGGAGATCGTGCGGTTGCGAATCCGGGACCTGATTCACGGCCTGGCCTCGCCGGGGAGCAACGAGCGGCTCGACTTCGCGCGCGCGGTCGCCGGGCGCCAGTCCATCGATCTGACCTCGGCGGACGCGGAGCGCCGGCTCGGCGACTGGCTGGAAAAGGGCACGGCGCGGGTCGTGGCCGAGTACGGCAGGCACGCCGATCTGGTCGACGGCCCCGCCAGCAGCGATTCCGCTCGGTCGACGTTGTTCCGCGACCGAGGATTGTCATCCGACACGTCCATCTTTCCCGGGTTCGGCATCGAGCAGACGCTCGCCGTCCTGATGGCCAACGCACTGGTGGCCGCGGGCAGTGTCCATCACGTTGCGATCGTCGGGCCGGGCCTTGATTTTGCCGACAAGCGCCAAGGGTACGACTTCTACCCGGTGCAGACGATCCAGCCATTCGCCGTCATCGATTCGCTGATCAGGCTCGGTCTTGGCTCACCGGGCCAGATTCGCGTGACGACGTTCGATATCAGTCCGAGGGTCAATCACCACCTCGAGAGGGCGCGACAGCGGGCCGACGCGGGAGACGGCTACGTGCTCAACCTGCCCCAACGGACGGATCTGTTTCGATGGAGCCCGTATCTGGTCTCGTATTGGGCGAATCTCGGAGACCGGATCGGAACGACGATCCCGCCGGCCGTGGCCCCACCCGACACGGTGCACGTGAAGATGCGCACCGTGCTCGTTCGTGCCGACATCGTGAAGGCAATCCTGCCCGACGACCTCGACATCGTCGTGCAGCGGCTGGACTCGTTGTCGTCCGGGGATCTGTTCGACCTGATCATCGCCACGAACGTGCTCGTCTACTACGATGTCCTCGAGCAGTCGCTCGCCCTCAGCAACGTCGCGACGATGTTGCGGCCCGGCGGCCTGTTCCTGAGCAATCAGTTCGTCCAGCCGCTTCCGTCCATCCCGATGGAGCTGCTCGGGCACACGGACGTCCCGATGGGGCTCGCCGCGACCCCGAAGGAGGGGCACGCGTCGGAACCAGTGGGCGATCGATTCTTCTCCTATCGGCGTACTGCACGATGAAGTGCCTGGGCTGCTCGCTGAGGCCGTAAGCCGATGAACGGAACGTGCGTCGTCCTGAAGAGGTTCTCGAGAAACGAAAGGATTGGGTTCTCCTCCCCACGCCTCTCGTTGCGGTAGTGCTCAACGTAGTCGCTCGTGGTGACGACCATTCCGGACGGATCGCTTACGGAGCCATCGAGATGAAGCACGGCGTTTTCCTGACTCAGGTGCACAGAGGTCAGGTCGGCCTTTTTGAAGTAGACGACACGCGGCGCCGGCGCTGTCGCTGTGGCGCCTGATTTCTCCTGCACAGATGCCGGTCGACGTGATGGCGCCGTCAAGTCACTCGTCATAGTTGGTCGTAACGAACGTAGTCGCCAGACGGCACAGGCTTGAATACAGACGGCTGCCCCTGTTTGAGTCCCCGCCGGTCGATCTCAGTAGCTCCTTGAAGGGCATACGCAGAGCGTGCTGCTGCTCCAGGCCCCGCGCAATCGACAGCTTGACCCGGGGACTCAATCGCGTCAGCTGATCGCTTCGTCTGGCAGGACGAGGTCCAGCAACTCCGACAGCAATCCACGATGCGCCTCGATGAAC
>CAZDLW010000244.1:0-8566 GCA_964505975.1 uncultured Bifidobacteriaceae bacterium
CTGCTCAACCAGGAGATGGTCGAGAACCCGATGCTCGAGGAGGTGCCCACCGAGGAGCTGCAGCCCGTGGAGGCGGCTCAGGAGAAGCCGGAAGAGAAGCCCGATCGGGAGAAGGGGGACACCTGGGACGACCAGGACTACGAGTATTTCTTCGGAGACTATCTCGACGACGGCTACCGGCCGCGCACGCCGACAGAAGTCAAGGAACTGCCGCCCATTGAGAATACGCTGTCCACAGGACAGTCCCTCTCCGATCACCTGCTGTGGCAGCTGTCGATGCAGACCGACGACCCGCTCATGCGGGAGATCGGAGAAGCGATCATTGGGAACCTTGACGACGACGGGCAACTGGTGGCGACCGTGGACGAGCTCGCCGCTATGGGCCCGTGGTCAACGGGCGATGTGGAACAGGCCCTGAAACTCGTCCAGAGCTTCGATCCAATCGGCGTGGCAGCGCGCGACCTGCAGGAATGTCTGCTGTTGCAGCTTCGCCATCTCGGCATGGCGGGGTCCCCGGCTGAGCGGATTGTGACCGAGCACATGCGGCTGCTTCAGAATCACCAGGTGCCTGAGCTCGCACGCAAGCTCGGCATGTCGATCGACGACCTGAAGCAGCACATCGAGCTGATTCGGCACCTCGACCCGAAGCCGGGCAGCCGGCACAATCCGTCACAGTCCCAGTACGTCATCCCCGACGTGTACGTCGTCAAGGTGGAAGACCAGTACGTCGCTGTGTTGAACGAAGAGGGCCTGCCGCAGTTGCGGATCAGCCCCGTGTACCGGCGCCTGCTCGACAAGGGCTCCGAGAACAGCGACGAGACGCGCGCGTACGTCAAGGACAAGTTCCGCTCGGCGCTCTGGCTGATCAAGTCCGTGGAGCAGCGGCAGAAGACGATTCACAAGGTGGCCACGAGCATCATCAACTTCCAGCGTGATTTCCTGGACCATGGCATCGAGTACCTCCGTCCGCTCGTTCTGCGCGACGTCGCCAACGACATCGGGATGCACGAATCGACGGTGAGCCGTGTCGTCACCAACAAGTACATGCACACGCCGCAGGGTGTGTTCGAATTGAAGTATTTCTTCCACAGCGGCATCGCCAGCTCCTACGGCGAAGCCGTGTCGTCGGTTACGATCAAGCAGCGGATTCGCAGGATCATCGAACAGGAAGACCCGCGCAAGCCGTTGAGCGACTCGAAGATCGTGAACATCCTCCAACGCGAAGGGCTGGAACTGGCACGGCGGACCATCGCGAAATACCGCGAGGAGCTGAAGATACCCACCTCCAACCAGCGCAAGGTCTTGTACTGAGCTTCTGAAGCCTGACGCGGGAGCCGTTAGCCAGCCATGCGCCTCGAACTTACTGGACGACAGGTCAGGATCACGCCGACGCTGCGCGACCTCGTGGAGGCTCGTCTCGTCAAACTCGACCGCATCCTGCACGACAGCGCTGTCTCGATGCAGGTGGTGCTGTATCAGGAGAAGTACCGCCGCCGCGTCGAGATGACCTTGCACGTGCGCGGGGAGCATTTCTTTCACGGGACCGGGAGCAGCACCAACTGGGAGATCGCACTGAACCAGGCGGTCGGCAAGATCAACCAGCAGGCGCGCAAGCTGAAGAGCAAGTGGGACGGCCGCAAGCGCCAAGGCGTGTCTCCAGCCAAGGCTGCGTCGGCCGTTCCACGCCCCGAACGAGCCCGGGCATGGCTCCCCGGCCGGGAACCCCGGGAGCCAGTCGACGGGTTCGAGGGGCGCCAGCAGGTGCGGATCATCCGGGCACGCCGTTATGCCGTGAAGCCGATGTCGGTGGACGAGGCCGCACTCGAGGTGGACGAGGCCCGTGAGACATTCATTGTGTTCCGCAACGCGGCGACCGACAGCATCAACGTGATCTTTCGCCGCTCCGACGGCCATCTCGGACTCATCGAACCGGAGCCCTGAGCGACGCCGACATCGCCCTCATGACCCCTGCCCGACACAGGCCCGTCGTCCGTGGCCCTCGCGGCGGAGTGCAGTACGATCGCATCAGATGTCGATAGTGCCGGACGTCACCGTCGCAGATCTGCTGAAGTACCGGTGGGACGCGATCGGTCTGCCGCTGGAGCTGCTGAGCGGCGAAGGCGGCCTGACGCGCACCATCACGAGCCCGCACATTCAAAAGACCGGACTCGCACTCGCCGGCTTTCACGAGTACCTGCGCCCGTCGCGGATGCTCGTGTTCGGCGAGAGCGAAATACGCTATCTCGAAAGCCTCGATCACGATGGTCGTCTCCAGACGCTCGGCAGCGCGTTCTCACACGACATCCCGTGCCTCCTGATTACGGGAGGGTGGCATCCTCCTCCGGAGCTCCTGCAGGCTGCCGAACGCTACCAGGTCCCCCTGCTCTGCACGCCGGTGGCCACGCCGCTCGCGATTGCCAAGGTCGGCGCGCTTCTCGACGATGCGCTCGCCGTGCGCGAAGTCATCCACGGCGTGCTGATGGACATTCTCGGGCTCGGTGTCCTGCTCATCGGCGAGAGCGGCATTGGCAAGAGCGAGTGCGCGCTGGATCTGATCGCCCGGGGCCACCGCCTCGTTGCCGATGACACGGTGGAAGTGCGGCGCCGTGGCGAAACGGCCGTCATCGGCACCTGCCCCGACCTGACGCGCCACCACATGGAAGTGCGCGGACTGGGCGTCATCAACATCCGCGATCTGTTCGGCATCGCCTCGACACGAACGTCGAAGCGCATGGAGCTGGTCGTACAGCTCGAGCGGTGGGATTCCTCCCGGGAATACGATCGCCTCGGCCTGGACGACAACGCCTACGATCTGTTCGGCATACGCGTTCCGCTCATTCACATGCCGGTCGCGCCCGGGCGCAGTCTGGCCATCCTCGTCGAGGTGGCCGCCCGAAACCAGCTGCTCCGCGCGCGGGGGATCCACGCCGCCCGGGCGCTCGTCGCCAGACTCGAAGAGCGGCTGCGCACGGGGCGCGGAGACGAAGAGCACGAGAACGAACCGGATGACGACTTCGAGCACGGGGAACACCTATGAGCGCTGCGGGCGTCCAACGCCGCTCCGTGCGCACGCCGCGGAGGCGCGGGACGCGACGGTTCGTCATCCTCACGGGTCTCTCGGGCTCCGGCAAGACCCACGCTCTTCGCGCGCTCGAGGACCTCGGGTACTTCTGCGTGGACAATTTGCCGACGCTGCTGATTCCCACGCTCGCAGAATTGGCGTCGCGAGCGGATGCCGGGCTCGAAAAAGTCGCCATCGTCGCCGACGTCCGGGAAGGCGGGTTCTTGAAGCAGTTCCCTCGCGTGTATCGCAGCCTTCAGGCGAGCAGTGTCCAGCCGCGTCTCATCTTCCTCGAAGCCAGCCATTCGGCACTGGTGCGGCGGTTCAGCGAGACGCGGCGCCCGCATCCGCTCGCCCCGGACCGGTCGCCGGCGGAGGGCATCCGGGAGGAGCGGGAGAAGCTCGCGGCCATTCGCGCCACGGCCGAAATGACCATCGACACGTCCAATCTCACGGTGCACGAGCTTCGGGACATCTTCATGCGCATGTCGCGGGATACCAACGCCCGGGCGGACATGGTGGTCAACCTCGTCAGCTTTGGATACAAACAGGGAGTACCGGTCGACGCGGATCTGGTGTTCGACGTCCGATGCCTACCCAATCCGCATTTCGTCGAGCGCCTGAAACATCTGACCGGACGCGACGCCGCCGTCGTTCGATACATGCGCCGCCACCAGGCGACGCGGGAGTTCGTCGATCGCCTGACGGCATTCCTCGAGTTCGCACTGCCGCACTACGTGCAGGAGGGCAAGAGCTATCTGACCGTGGCGATCGGCTGCACGGGTGGACAGCACAGATCGGTCATGATCGCGGATGCGCTGAAGAAGTCGCTGGCACACGTCGAGAAGATCAAACTTCGTGTCACCCACAGGGACAGTTGATGGAGACTGCGCCTGGAGTACGCTGCCCCGGTCCAGGGCTTGGCGGTCCAACGTCGGAGGCTCGATCGGGATGATTGGTGTGGTCGTCGTGACGCACGGACAGTTGGCGACCGAGTTGCTGAACGCCGCTGAAACCATCGTGGGCGACCTCCCGCACTTCGCCGCGGTGTCGATCGGCTGGCACGAGGACACGCAGGATGCGCGCGAAGAGATCGCGCAGGCCATTGCACGCGTCCAGCAGGACGGCGGTGTCCTGATCCTCACCGATATGTTCGGCGGGACCCCTTCGAATCTCGCGATGACGTTCCTGGGAGAGGACAACGTGGAGGTCCTGACGGGCGTCAACCTCCCGATGCTGATCAAGCTGGCGAGCGTCACCCAGGACGTGGATCTCCTCGCCGTGGCCCGAGACATGCGGGAACACGGGCGTAACGCCATCTGGGTGGCATCCGATCTGCTACGGGGCGAAAGGGCCGAGCGATGATGAGTCGACCGGCCACGGTCGTGAACGAGCTCGGGCTGCACGCGCGCGCAGCGGCCAAGTTCGTTCAGCTGGCCGCACGTTTCCAATCGAACATCCGAGTTGCGCGAAACGCAAAGGTGATGGACGGGAAGAGCATCATGGGCATCCTGTTGCTGGCCGCGGGCCGCGGCACGACAATCACAATCTCCGCCGACGGTCCAGACGAGCAGGCGGCCGTCGAGGCGCTCGTTCACCTGGTCGAGTCCGGTTTCGGGGAGGCATCGTGGAACGCCTGAAGGGCATCGGCGTCTCGAGCGGAACTGCCGTCGGACCGGCGCTCGTCGCCATCCAACGCACGCAGGTCATCCGGTTCCCGATCGCACCGGATCGCGTAGCGCGCGAGCTGTCGACGCTCGAACGCGCCCGCGTGCGCTCGCGCGAACAACTCGAGCAGATCCGGAAGCGGGTGGCGGCTGCGAGAGGCAGCGACCTGGCAGCAATTTTCGACGCGCAACTGCTGATGCTGGACGATCCGCTGCTCGTCGGGCGCGCCGCCACCATCGTGTGCGAGGAGCGCGTCAACGCCGAGTGGGCCGTCCAGCGTGCACTGGACGAACTGGCGGCGATCTTCAACGACGTCGAAGACCCGTATCTCCACGAGCGGAAGGGCGACCTTCACGACGTCGCCGGCCGGTTGCGCATGAACTTGCGGGATGAGAAGGGAGGCCCGCGCGACGTACTGCAGGACCTCGACGTGCCATGCGTGCTCATCGCCGACGAGCTGACGCCGTCGGTCGTCGCGCAGCTGGACTGGACGCGGATCCGAGGGTTCGCGACCGACGCGGGCAGCCGCACCTACCACACGGCCATCCTGGCGCGGTCGCTCGGCGTACCCGCCGTGGTCGGCCTGCACGATGCCAGCCTGCGAGTACCTCCAGGTGCTGCCGTCATCGTCGACGGCGAGACCGGAGTGGTCATCATCGACCCACCCGCGGCCATGCGGCAGGAGGCTGGCGCTCGCGCGGAGCTGGCCAGGCAGCAGGTCCCGGTCGTTCGCTCGGCCGCGGGTCCGCTCGAGACCACCGATCACGTCCCGATAGTCCTTCACGCGAACATCGAACGATCCGAGGACGTCGCGACGGCGCTGGCCGCCGGCGCCGAAGGCATCGGCCTGTATCGCTCCGAGTTCATGCTGGCGGGGGGGCCCCCGGACATGGCTGGTGAAGACGAGCAGTACCATGTGTACCGCGGACTCCTGGAGCGGATGGCCCCGCGCCCGGTGACCATCCGCACGTTCGACGTCGACGAACGGCAGCTCGCACGCCCGCTCGTGGACGCCGCGCTGGACGCCCGGTGGTTTCGGGAGTACGAGCGCGTCGGCCACGGTGGGCTACGAGGCATCCGCTTCGGCCTGGCCCAGCCCGCGATCTTCAAGACGCAGCTGCGGGCGCTGCTTCGCGCGAGCAGCCATGGGTCGCTGCGAATCATGTTTCCCTTCGTGTCGTCCCTGCAGGAGGTTCGAACCGCGAGGCGACTGTTGGCGGAGGCCCGGACAGAGCTTCAGGCGCGCGGGATTGCCGCGCCCGAGGTGCCCGTCGGGATCATGATCGAGGTCCCCTCGGCGGCCTTCACGGCGTCGTTGCTCGCGCGCGAAGCGGACTTCTTCACAATCGGGACGAACGACCTGATCCAGTACACGCTGGCTGTCGACCGGACGGACGAGCGCGTGTCCGATCGCTACGAGCCGTTGCACCCCGCAGTGCTCCGCCTGCTGCGGAACGTCCTCCGGGCCGCTGTCCGGCGCGCAATTCCTGTCTCCGTGTGTGGCGAGATGGCGTCCGACCCGTTGGTGCTGCGTCTGTTGATTGGGTGCGGCCTCACCGAATTCAGCATGACGCCAGGCGCGTTGTCCGTGGCGCGCACAGTCGTGACCCACACTGACGCGCGCCAGATGACGCAGGTCGCTGCGCACGTTCTGAGACTGGGCGCCGTCGACGAGATTGAACGCTACCTGAACCAGTACTTTGCCGGGACTGCGCAGCGCGACGAAGTGGAGACGCGATGATCCGCGTCAGAAGGGAATGTCGTCGTCGGTGATCGGATCCATCGGCGGTTCGTCGACGCCAGCAGCAACCGGCATCGCGCTGCGATCGGACCCGGCACTCCGTCCCCCTCCGCCAAGGAGCGTGATGCGGTCGGCCTTGATCTCCGTGGTGTAGCGCTTGTTGCCGTCTTTGTCGTCCCACTGGCGGGTCTGCAGCCGCCCTTCGACGTAGATCTGTTTGCCCTTCGTCAGGTACTCCTGCAGGCTCTCGGCCTGCTTGCCCCACACCACCACGCGGTGCCACTCGGTCTTCTCCTGCCGCTGATTGCTGTTGCGGTCGTTCCACACCTCGGTGGTCGCGAGACTGAGCGTGGCGATGGCCGAGCCGCCAGGCGTGTACCGAAGCTCCGCGTCGCGACCGAGATTTCCAACGAGAATCACTCTGTTCACACTACCCATTTCGTCACCCTCCTGCGGCACGCCTTCAGTCCGGCGATCGCAGCGGCTGCCGTTGCCTCGAATGTCGCCCCACGCCGTCCAGCTCAGGCCCTGCGACGCGCGCTGAGACTCAGCACAACAGGAGCGCGATGGCTGGATGGATAGTGTGCCACACGGGCCGTGACAGCCCAGGTCACGAGCCGCGTTATCGCGAGGACTGACCCACGAGTCGGTCGAGGTTTTGTTTCGCGAGGACCGCCTCCTGGCTGTCGGGGAACGACCGAATCACCTCTTCCCATGACGCGCGCGCTGCGTCGGTGCGTCCGAGCTGCGACTGGGCCAATCCACGCTTGTAATATGCCATCGCGACCTGATCGCCGGTCGGGTAGAGCTGAATCACCCGATTGTACGCTCCGATGGCATCCTCGAAGCGGTTGAGGGAGTAATGGGCATCTCCAATCAGGAACTGCGCGTCGTCTGCTCGTTCCGACTGCGGAAAGGTGCGGACGAACTGTTCGAAGCCCGTAATAGCCAGTGTGTACTGTCCGGAGGTGTAGTCGGCCCAGGCCGTCTGATACATGCGCTCCGGTGAAATGCCGGCAGCGGGCGGTGCCGGCACCGGGAGGAACGCCGGTGGTATGAATGTGGAAGATGTGGCATCCGGATCGGCGTCCGGATCCACCGGAGCAGGCAGGGGAGCGGGCCGTGCCAGCAGCGACAGGCGCAACGCCTCGATCTCTTCGCGCAGCGTGCCGACGCGCGCGTTGTTCTCCTGGGTCCGCTCCCGGACGACCCGAAGGTCGTTGCCCAGCTCGTCGATGACGAGCTTCTGATCCGCGAAGCTCTTCCGAGTGGTGCTGGCGGCTTCGTCGAGACGCGCGTTGATCGCCTGAATCGACTCGCCCAGCTGCGCCAGCGCCAGTGCGAGCTGCTGCGTCTGCTCCTGCAGGATCCGCAACTCGGCGGTCATCTGCATGTGTTCCCGGTTCTGGGCGGTCACCGGAGCAGTGGTGACATGGAGCAGGGTCAGCACACCTGCAAGCACGATCGTGCGGTTCTTCATCGATGTTCCTCGGCTGTTCCGCTGCAGAAAAGCGTACGAACGAGCGCAGAGTGGGATGCCACGCCTATTCTTTCATCTTTCACGCGCGCCCGGGCGGACATCCGTTGCACCGAGAGACCACCGGGTTGAGCCCCCAAATGGTTCACTTTGCCGTGATCACGAAGTGGGCGCGGCGGTTCTTTGCCCACGCTTCTTCGTTGCTCCGCGGATCGAACGGGAACTCCTTGCCGTAGCTGACCGTCCGCACCCGATTCGGTGCAATGCCGAGCGAGACGAGATACGTCTGCACGGCCATTGCCCGCCGCTCGCCCAGGGCCAGGTTGTATTCGGCGGTCCCGCGTTCGTCGCAGTGTCCCTCGATGGTGATCTCCCACGATGGATATCGCTTCAGCACTTCGGCATTGGCGGTCACCACCGCCCGGCCGACCACGTCGAGCTCCGCACTGTCCAGCGCGAAGAACGCCGGCTGCAGAGGGGAATCGCGATTGAGATCGTCCAATGTGCGGTCCGCAATCTCGTCATCCAGCAGGGGCTCCAACGGGATCGGCAGAACCTCTTCTACAGGGCTCGGCGCCGGAGGCGGCGGGGGTGGCGCGCTGGCAACCTCGGGCACGGC
>CAZDLW010000245.1:0-8549 GCA_964505975.1 uncultured Bifidobacteriaceae bacterium
CATCCGGAGCGTGAGGACCGAGCTGGGTTGCGGGACCCAGATCGGGTCGCTGGCCCCGGGTGGAGGATGCGTTTTACCGCGCGACGTCGTCGGGAGCGAGCCGCTGGGGCACATCGGCACGACCACGCCAACATCTGCAGGCGGCTCCTCCGCAGAGTCGGAAAAGTGCGGCTTCAGTCGAAAGTCCGATACAATCCCCCCGTCCAGAGGAGGACGTGATGCGCACAGCTCTTGGTGCCCTTGCCGCCATCGTATTCGCCGGACACGTGGCCACAACCCTCACCGCATCCACTGGCCCCATCCCGCTCAACTGCGACCGCACGTGCCTCGAAGGGGTGATGAATCAGTACCTGGAGGCCGTGGTCGCCCGCGATCCCTCGAGGCTCCCGCTCTCCGAGGACGTGATGTACACGGAGAACAATCAGGTGCTCGAGATCGGCGATGGCTTCTGGAAGACGGCCCAGGGCATTGGCAACTACAAGCACTACTTCGCAGACCCCGAGTTCGGGCAGGTGGCCTTCATGGGAACGATGCGTGAGGCCGACACGCTGCTGCTGCTCAGCCTGCGTCTTCGCATCGAGCTCGGTCGCATCACGGAAGTCGAAGCGGTGTTCTTCCGACCGGGGGGCGGGGGACCGAACAACATCGAGGGCATGGACAAGGCAGGCAAGCCCGAGGATATCTGGTTCCGATCCATCCCGCCGTCTCAACGGCTGTCGCGGCAGGAGATGATCTCGATTGCCGATGGCTACTTCACGGGACTGCAGAAGAACGACGGCAAGGGCATCCATGGCACTGGCACCTATCCATTCACGAAGGACTGCCACCGCATCGAGAACGGTGCGCCGACCACCAATGTGCCCAGGCCACCAAACGAGGCCCCGGGCACGATCAATCTGTTTGCCATGGACTGCCTGTCGCAGTTCGAGATGGGGCTCTACTTCGTCGTGCAGAACATCCACGGCCGTCGCTACCCGCTGGTGGACGCCGAACGCGGTGTTGTCTGGGCGCATGCCGTCTTCGATCAGGGCACAGTCAACCAAGGCATCCTTGCGGATGGAACCAGGTACTCCTACCGGGGGTTCAACCGTCCTTCCAGCATTCTCGTCACCGAGGCCTTCCTCATCGAGGACCGCAGGATCCGCCTGGTGGAGATGATTGGACCGTCAGCGCCCTATCACATGAACTCGCCGTGGCCGGGCGGTCTGAGCGGCGACTGATGGCCAGAACCGCGGGGGTGTCAGGGCGCCTGAACATGGTGTGAACGAGGGAGAACCAGCCAAGGAGCTCTGCCCCTTGATATCCCCGCAGAGCCCCTCGGCTGGTTGCCAGAATCTCTTTGCCGCGCTCCGCGCGGCTAGGACCGCTATGCGGACCGACAAACGAGTACACCATCCGCGTTCCGGGCCGCATAGCGGTCCAATGCACGCAGCGTCTCGTCGGCCGGTCCAGCTGACGCTCCCCGCTCGCTTCTACACGGACCCCGCTCACTTCCGGAGCGAGATCGAGTGCTTCTTCTTCAACTCCTGGATCTGCGCCGGGCGACTCGATCACATTCCCCGTGGTGGGGACTACTTCGTGCGCGACGTCGCCGGGGAGAGCATCATCGTTCTTCGCGGCGACGAAGGGGCCGTCAGGGCGTTCTACAATGTCTGCCGGCATCGCGGCACCCGGCTGTGCGAGGCCACGTCGGGCACGTTCAAGGGATCCATTCAGTGTCCCTATCACGCGTGGACGTACGACCTCGATGGCCGCCTGATAGGCGCGCCCCACACGGAGGCGGTTGACGGCTTTGATCGGCGGCTGTTCCCGCTGAAGCACGCCGCCATCGAGGTCTGGGACGGGCACATCTTCACCAATCTGTCCCCGATCTCCGACGCCGAAGGGCCCGTTCCGCCCGCGGGTGACAGCCAGCGGAGCGACCGGGCGGGCTCGACTCGGGACGCCGGCTCCTCCTCACGCCTCGACAGGGTGCTCGGTCCGCTCGGTGAACGGTTTCGACCGTGGCGCATGGAGGACCTCCGCACCGTTCATCGGATCGTCTACGACGTGCAGGCCAACTGGAAGCTCATAGTCCAGAACTACAGCGAGTGCCTGCATTGCCCCGTCCTGCATCCGTTGCTCAACCGGATGCAGGACTATCTCGGTGCCGACAACGCGCCTTCGGGACCAGGGTTCTGCGGTGGAACGATGGCGCTCAAAGAGGGTGTGGAGACGCTCAGTGCCGACGGGCGCCGGCGGAGACGGTACCTGCCGGGCCTGGGCGAACGCGAGCGGTCGCTCGTCTCCTACTACGCGATCTATCCAAACCTGCTGCTGACACTCCATCCGGACTACATGGTGACCGTCACCATCTGGCCCAAGGCGCCGTCACGGACGGAGCTGATCTGCGAGTGGCACTTCCATCGTGACGAGGTGGACACACCGGATTTCGTCTGGCACGACGCGGTGGAGTTCTGGGACGCCACGAACCGGGAGGACTGGCACATCTCCGAACTGTCGCAGGCAGGGATCTCGTCACGGGCGTACGAGCCCGGCCCGTACTCCACTCGCGAGCAACTGCTCTGGGACTTCGATCGAGAAGTCATGAGGCGTCTGGGCATCGACAAGCCGGCGTAGCCGCCTCTACTCGGCTGCAACGACCGCTCAACGATCGTCCGCCGGCGGATGCACCAGCGTCTCGCCGGACCCGGCCTGCCCATACACCTTGCCCAGGACCTGGGGCAGATCGATGCCTGCCTGCTGAGCGAGCTCGTGGATGGGCGGAAGCGAGCCAATGAGGCTCCGCAGGAACTGGCTCGTCGATCCGGCGCTGCCGTCGCGATGGCCGTTCGCGCCCGAATCCCATACCGTGATCTTGTCGATCTTCAGATTCTGGATGGCCTTCACCTGCTCGGCCACCAGATCCGGCAGCTTCTCGATGATCAGGAGTGCCGGAGCGAGATCCTGCCGGTTCCCGCAGACCCCGAGCAGCCGTTCGTATCCTTCGGCCTTTGCGTCCAGGACCTTGCGCACGCCCTCGGCCTCGGCGCTGTACTTCGCGAGAATGGCATCGGCCTCGCCCCTGGCAATGCGGCGGATGCGCTCCGCTTCGGCCTCGGCATCGATCTCGACCTTCTGGCGTTGGATCATCTGCTGGGCGATCTCGGTCTTCTCCAGCCGGGCCAGCTCCTGTTCCTTCTCCGCCAGCAGTACGTCACGGGCCGATAGCGCCAGCGCCACTTCGCCGCGGCGCTGAGCGTCTGCACGACGCTCCGCGAGCGTTGCCTCCGAATCGGCGATGCGCGCCTGCGACTCGTTCTCACCTTTGACGGCTTCGGCTTCCAGTTCGGCAAGCTTGACACGCCGCTCCGTATCGGCGCGCTTCTTGCCCTGATCGGCCAGCGCCTGTTCGCGCGCGATCGCGATCTCCTGGTCGCGACCGGCGGCAGCCTCGCCAGACACGCCATCGGCCTCGAGCTTCGACACCTCGATGCGCGTGTCGCGCTCGGCCTGCTTCTGCCCCATGGCGGACTGGGCGTTCTGACGGGCCACCTCCACCTGCCGCTCGCGGCTGGCCGTGGACTCACCGATGGCGCCTGACCTGTCCGCTTCGGCCACCTGAACCTTCGCCGTGTTGATGGCCTCCGATGCGGCCTTCCGGCCGAGTGCCTCGATGTATCCGGACTCGTCGGTGATGTCACGGATGTTGACGTTGATGAGCTCGAGTCCGATCTTGTTCACCTCGATCGAGACGTTCTTGTTCACCAGGTCCAGGAACTTCTCGCGGTCCTGATTGATCTCCTCGATTGCCAGTGTGGCGATGACCAGCCGCATCTGGCCGAGGATGATGTCCCGCGCCTGCGCCGCGATGGCTTGCTGCGGGAGGCCCAGCAGACGCTCTGCCGCGTTGTTCATGATGTCGGGCTCGGTGGAAATGCCGATGGTGAACGTCGAGGGAACGTTCACGCGGAGTTGTTCTTCGACAGGGCGCTCGTCAGTTCGATCTCGATCGTCATCGGCTCGAGATTGAGGTATTCGAACCCCTGGAGCAACGGCACGACGAATGCGCCACCGCCGTGGATGCACTTGGCCGCACGCTCGCCGCTGACCTTGCCGTACATCACGAGGATGCGGGTTGGAGGGACACCGCCGATACTGTCGCGCCAAAAAGCTCATGAAGAACAGCACCAGGACGGGGACGACAATGAGCGCAATGGCGCCGAAGTTGAAAGCCATGGGTCTTCCGGCACTCACGCCCGGACCACCTTCTTGCGGCCAGAAACGGACACCTCGACCTGTCGAATCCCTGACCCGCAGCGGGAACCGTGAGATACATGCGGCCGGTGCGGCCGACCGCCGTGCGGACGTCGTATTCCACCGACCGATCGAGCCGCCTGGCCACGTGCGCCAACCCGGCAGCCCCCAGCATCATCACGAAGCCGAACCCGACCGACACCAGCGAAGACGTGAGCCGGTCCAGCCCCCAATCGAGGCGACAGGCGAGCCCCATCCATCCGGCGCCCATGAAGAACGCGAGAATCGACAGGACCGAGAACAGCGTGAAGGATGCATCGCTGTCGAAATCGGCATCGACATCGAAATCGCCGCCACCGACCATCGAGAAGCCGAGGCGTATCAGGAACAGGAGCGTCGCCACGGTCGCCATGACCAGATACACAATGGCGTCGTAGCCGCGCTCGACGAGCGCAGCCAGTTGAAGATGACGTCCCACATTGTCGAGCCTGTAGCGATGACGCGAAGTCACGTGTGACGCTGCGGTCAACAGCTTTTTGGCGCGCATCAGCCGTTTCAGGTCTCAGGCCGCTCTCGTCGGAGCGGCGTTCAGGCGACCGTGCTACTGCTCACTGGAACTTTCGGACTGCGCGATTCCGGACAAGCAGATGCCACAATCGAACACCTGCACCTCAGTGACCACACGGGGTAGTCAGGTGTCCGGGTAACGGTGTCCTTCAACCTGCTTCTGGCGACACGGGACTTGACTGCGATTCTGCGCTACCCTCTACCTACTGGTCCGCTGCGTTCTATCTACTGGTTCGTTGCGTTCAAGACGATGATTTTCAGACGTTCATCCCCCGTTGCCATCGGCCCCTCATGGGAACCGACCGGCAACGTGCCCGTCATGTCACTGCGGGGAGTCGAGAAATCGTTTCCCGTTGGCGTCGGGCAGATTTACGTGTTGCGCCGCATTACGCTGGACATCGCGCCCGGCGAGTTCGTATCCATCATGGGACCGTCGGGTGCGGGCAAGTCCACACTGCTCCACATCCTGGGCATGCACGACAGCGCGTGGCGGGGCGAGTACCACCTGATGGGACACTCCATCCACGCGCTTCCGCAGAAGGATCGGGCGGCACTGCAGAAGCGACACATCGGATTCGTGTTCCAGAGCTACCATCTGCTGGACAATCTGACGGTCTACGAGAACATCGAGCTGCCGCTGTCCTATCGCGACGTCCGTAAATCGGAGCGTGAAGGCATCGTGGCCAACGTGCTCGATCGCTTCGGCATCGTGGCAAAGAAGGATCTTTACCCGAGCCAACTGTCTGGCGGGCAGCAGCAGCTCGTCGGCGTCGCGCGCGCCATCGTGGCCAGCCCGACGGTCATCCTCGCCGACGAGCCGACGGGGAACCTGCATTCGTCGCAGGGGCAGGAGATCATGGAACTCTTCCGGGCGCTGAACCAGGATGGAACGACGATCGTGCAGGTGACACACTCCGAAACGAACGCGAGTTACGGTTCGAAGGTCATCCATCTCAAGGACGGATACATCCAGACCGAGTAGCGAGGTCGCCCCGCAGGGGTCATCCGAACGCATCTGAAGGAGGTGCCGCGATGCGACGTACCAACCGTACCGACGCATGGTCCCGACGCGTGTCTCCCGGCAGCATGGTCCGAAGGGACTTCCGCGCGGCATGGCTCGCCGCCTTTCTCGGACTCGTGCTGATCATCGCAGTGGTGATCTGGATTGCCCTGGCCCAGGATTGACGGATCCGGCGCCAGCGGGTCGCCGTCGCCACCCGGCGTCCGACTGGCTCGACTCTCATTTCACCGACTACCGATCCGCCCGTTCCCGGGGCCTCTCCGCCCCTGACCAGGACGCGCTCATGACACCCTTGCCGCATAGACTGGACCGCAGCCTCCTCATCCGCGCGCCTCACGAGATCGTGTTTGCGTATTTCACCGAAAGCGCCCGCTGGGCCGCCTGGTGGGAGTCGGCTCGTCAATCGAGGCGCAGACTGGCGGCCGGATGTACATTCGACATCCGAACGGCGTCGAGGCGTCGGGCGAGGTTCTCGACGTGTACCCTCCGGAGCGGATCACCTTCACGTACGGGTACGCGAGTGGGGTGCCGATCCCACCAGGCGGCTCACTCGTGACTGTTCGATTGGCTGTTCACCCTGCGGGCACGCTCGTCCAGCTGTCTCACGAGTTCGAGGGCGTCGAGGCGCGAGACGAATTCACACAGGGCTGGCGGTTCCAGTTGTCACAGTTCGCAAACATCGTGGCCAACGAGACGTCGGCCGGATCCGAAGCACTCGTCGATCGCTGGTTTGCCGCGTGGAACGAGCCGGAGGCCGCCTTGCGCAATGAACAACTGGCACGCCTCGCGGCCACGGACATTCGCGTGAGCGACCGCTACAGCTGTCTCGAGGGCATCGACGACCTCCAGGCGCACATGGCCGCTGTCCACCGCTTCATGCCGGGGCTGCGCATGGAGCGTCACGGCGCCCTCCGGCATTGCCAGTGGCAGGTCCTCGCCGACTGGATGGCCACCGGGAAGGAGGGCCAGCCGCAGGGCCGCGGCACGAACCTCTTCGTTCTCGACTGGGAGGGCCGAATCACCTCGGTGACCGGGTTCTGGACGCCGCCATCCACCTCGGAATGAACGATCTCTCCTTGCACCAAATGCTCCCCAGACGGTGAAGAACGCGCCCACGCAGGGCCCGGGTCGCGTATAACATAGTCGGCGCCACGCACACGCACTCTGGATCCATGGAAACGGCAGACGCGTCAGGAGATCCACTGCGATCTTTAGACGCGATTGGAGAGGACGCATGCGTCAACGGCACGCGACAGGAATTGGACCACTATGCCGCGCACAGCGTGGCACGAGATCCCCCCAACCAGCTGGTTTCATTGTTGTTCTGGCCGTGTGGATGGCGCTGGCTCCTCCCGGCTCCGCGCAACAAGCCGACATCGGCATCCCACCCGCGGTATTGAGCCAGGGATCCTACACGCTCGACACGGCCGAGCAGGGGAAGATCCGCCTCGTTGTCCTGGTGCGGGGCCTGGTGCGGCCGTTCAGCGTCGCGCTCCTGCCCAATGGTGACGCGCTCGTCACCGAACGCGGAGCCCGCCTGCGGATCGTGCGCAACGTCACCGGCCGGGCGGCAGCCGAGAACGGACCGGCCGCAACGCTCGATCCACAGCCGATCGCGGGACTGCCGGACATGCCAGCATTTCGTGGTGGAGGCCTGCAGGAAGTGGCACTCCACCCGAATTTCGCGGACAACCGCCTCGTGTACTTCACCTACAACAAGGCCGGCGACGCCATCGATGGGCCGGCCCAGCGACAGAGCGCGCTCACGCTGGCGCGCGGCCGGTTCGACGGCAGCGCGCTCACCAACGTGCAAGAGCTCTTCACCGGCGAATGGCGAGCCGGCGCTAGCGGATCGCGCCTCGCCTTCGGCCCCGACGGGCTGCTCTACATCACGACCGGAGCGCCGTTCGGCGATGATGCCCAGGACCCCGGGAGCGTGCACGGCAAGGTCCTGCGCCTTCGCGATGACGGGAGCGTGCCGAGCGACAACCCGTTCGTCGGGCGTTCGGGAACACGGCCGGAGATCTTCACGATGGGCCATCGCGACCAGCTCGGGCTCGCCGTTCACCCGGGCACGGGCGCCGTGCTGGCCGCCGAACACGGCCCCAACGGTGGGGATGAGGTCAATCTCATCCTCCCCGGCCGCAACTACGGATGGCCCCGGTTCACGTTTGGACGCAGCTACGAAGGGCCCCGCTTGGTCGATGCGCCCGTCGGCTCGGGCATCGAAGAGCCACTCGTCGTATGGCTGCCGTCGATTGCGCCCACCGGTCTCACCTTCTATGCGGGGGACCGCTTCCCGGCCTGGAAGGGCAATCTCTTTGTCGGCAGCGCGCGCCGGGGGCAGATCCCCGGCACGGGCGGCCTCGAACGCGTGGTGTTCAACGAGGATCTCGAAGAGCTGCGACGAGAGACACTGCTCACCCAGCTGCATCGACGCGTTCGTGACGTGCGCCAGGGTCCGGACGGCCTCCTGTACGTTCTGACCGACGACGAGGACGGCGCCTTGCTGAGAATAGAGCCGGCCGACTGACCGTTGACTTAATCCCGGAGCTCACGTGAGTTGCGACGGGACACCGACCTACCACTCGCGCGACAGCAGTGTCGGCAAAACGCATCCGGCACCTGAGGACCGAGCTGGGTTGCGGGAGCCAGCTCGGGTCGCCAGCCGCGGGTGGAGGATGCGTTTTACCGCGCGACGGCCACCCCGACGCGCAGGCGCGTC
>CAZDLW010000246.1:0-8524 GCA_964505975.1 uncultured Bifidobacteriaceae bacterium
GCCCGGTCCGAGCACGAGGGACGTGGCTACGTCCAGTCCGACGACGTCGTGAACGCCGGCTTCATCCAGGGCGACGAGTCGTTCGTTCGCGTGCAGGTCGTGTACGACGAGCCGCTGCCGTTGGACGATCACGAAGGAGTGGACATCACGCGTCTCACCCGGGAGCTTCGTCCGAAGAGCCCCTACGACCTCAACGTGATGCACATCACCGTGGACGGCAAACCGATCGACGACCCGGGCCGCAGCTCCTCCGACATTCAGCGCTGCACCGACGTCGCACTCGATGACGCCAGCATCCTGTTCCGTTTCGACAATCTCGAGTCGCGGCCACGGCTCGCCGTCGCCGCGCATCCGATCGCGGTACCGGGGAGCGATCCGGACGACGGCCCCGTCGCATCGGTTGTACGTTTCCGGATGTACACCAACTATGCGAGTTTCATCGACCGTGCCGAGATAAGAATCTTCGAGTCGCAACAGTCGCCGCAGGCGGTACCGTTCGTCGTCATTGCGGTGGACGACGCGGGACTCGCGGAATGGCACCCGACGCCCGAGGCTTTCGCGGGCCCCGTACGCGAGCTCGCGTACCTGCTGCGCGCCTATGACTCGCAGGGCAATTTCGACGAAACGGAAGCGCGGCCGCTCTGGCTGTACCGCGAACTCTCGCCCGGAGACGTCGCGATGCCCGATGTCCCGTCGGCGAGCGAGTTGCTGGGTGCCTACGGCGAGAGCGACCTAGCGCGCCGGCGGATTCCGCTCGACGGCGGCACCGTGAAAGTGCAGGGCAGCCGTGTACCGGGGGACTACACGATATGGGTGGCAGGCCGGCGGATTCCGGTCGATCCGCGGGGCAACTTCGCTGCGGAGGAGATCCTGCCGCGCGGCACGCACACCGTCGAAGTCGCGGTGCTCGACCAGGCGGGCAGCGGCTCGCTCTATCTTCGCGATCTGGAGTTCAAGCGCAGAGATCTCTTCTACGTCGGCCTGGCCGACGTCACGTTATCCGGGAACCGCACGAGCGGGCCGGTGAATCTGCTGCAGGGCGAGAATACTCCGCAGCCCCACGATTCGTCGCTGGGTGGCCGGCTCGCGTTCTTCGTGAACGGCCAGGTCAGCGAGCACTGGCGATTGACGGCGAGCGCGGATACCCGCGAAGGTCCGGTCAAAGACCTGTTCAGCAACTTTCTCGACAAGTCGCCCGACTCGTTGTTCCGCCGCATCGACCCCGATTACCACTACCCGACGTTCGGCGACGACGGTGTCGTGAGAGAAATGGCGCCGACCCTGGGTAAGCTCTACGTCAAGGCAGACCGTGGCGATAGTTACGGGCTGTGGGGCAACTTCAAGGTCGGCTACTTGGGCAACGAACTGGCCCACGTCGATCGCGGCCTGTACGGGGCCAACGGACGCTACGCGTCAGGAGCCATCACGCGCTTTGGCGAGCGACGGATCGCCCTCGACGGATTCGCCGCCGAACCCGGAACGAGATCGAGCTATGAGGAACTCCGGGGAACGGGCGGATCCGTGTACTTCCTGCGCCATCAGGACATCCTGATTGGCTCCGAGCGCGTGCGCATCGAACTTCGCGACAAGGATTCCCGCATCGTCACGGGGGTGATCGACCTGCAGTACGGCCTGGACTACGACATCGATTACCTGCAGGGCCGGCTGCTGCTGTCCGAACCGCTGCCGTCTACCGCTGACGACCGCCTGCTCGTGCGCAGCAGCGGCCTGAGCGGCAACGAAGTGAGTCTTGCAGTGCGTTATGAGCACACGCCGGGTTTCGACCGGCTGGACGCGGTGGCCGTCGGCGGCCAGGGCCATTACTGGTTCAACGACCACGTGCGGATTGGTCTGACCGCCAACGCGAACGAGGAAGGGGACGCCGACAGCAGCCTTGGTGCCGCAGACCTGACCTTGCGAATGAGCACCGATTCCTGGTTCAAGGTGCAGACGGCGCGGAGCAAGGGTCTCCTTTCCGGCCTGCTGCGATCCGATGAAGGCGGATTCGGGTTCCGTGGGCCTGACGACCTGTCGTTCACCGAAGCGGATGCCGTGGCATACCGCACCGATCTCAGCCTCGGGATCGGCGACCTCTTCAACGGCCGCGACGGTCGAGTCACTCTCTATCTGCAGAACCTCGCCGCCGGGTACTCGGCGCCGGGCCAGGCGACGCTCAGGGACACCGAGCATTATGGCGGCACGTTCAGGATGCCCGTGACGAGGCGCCTGAGCCTGTTGGCCAAGGGCGATCAGCGGGTCGAAGATCAGGGGCTCAAGACGCGGGCGATCGAAGTGAACGTCGGTGTCGAACTGACCGACAAGTGGAGCGTCAGCACCGGCATGCGGAACGATCTGCGCGAGGACCGCTCGCCGCTCGTTCCGCCGACTCAGGAGCAGGGCGAGCGCACCGACGCGGTTGCCCAGGTGACGTTCGATCCCCGCGCCTCCTGGCGCGTCTATGGCTTCGTCCAGGACACGGTCGCGTCGCGCGACGGCCGTGAGGACAACGGGCGCGTCGGCGCGGGCGGATCCTATCGCCCGACGACACGCTTCAGGATCGACGCGGAGGTCTCCGACGGGGACCTCGGGTTTGGCAGCAGAGTCGGCACCAACTACCTGTATTCCGAAGGGACCAGTCTGTATCTGAACTACGCGCTGGAGAACGAGCGGACGGACAACGGCCGGCGGGTTCGCCGGGGCAGCCTGGTCTCGGGCGCGAAGACGAGACTCTCCGACAGTTCCAGTGTCTACGTCGAGGAGCGTTACCAGGGCCACGGGTCGCTGACCGGTCTCACGCACGCCACCGGAGTCCACTTCGTGGCCAAGGAACGCTGGAATCTTGGCGCCAACACCGAGTTCGGCACACTGCGCGATGCACTGAGCGGCGCCGAGACCGATCGCCGGGCAACCGGAATCCGCCTGGGGTACGGCGTCAAGTCGATGCAGTTGTCGAGTGGGATCGAGTATCGCCGGGATGACGCGGAACAGCTCGACACCACCCGCACCGAACGGACCGCATGGCTGTTCCGCAACAGTGCCAGGATCAGCCTGACGCCGGACTGGCGCGTCATCGGCAAGCTCAACCACTCGGTCAGTGAGAGCTCCCTCGGCGCGTTCCATGATGGCGGTTACACCGAGGCGGTGGTTGGCTACGCGTATCGTCCGGTACGGCACGACCGGCTGAGCGGCCTGCTCAAGTACACGTACTTCTCTAACGTCCCCACGACGGATCAACTGGGAGTGCAGAACACTGCGGCCGAGTTCGTTCAGAAAAGCCACATCGCGGCGCTCGATCTGACCTACGACGTCACTACCGACTGGTCAATCGGCGGCAAGTACGCCTACCGCCTGGGACAGGTGAGCCTCGATCGCGTGCAGCGGGAGTTCTTCGACAACACCGCGCGGCTCGTGGTGTTGCGTGGAGACTGGCGGTTCCGCGCGGGCTGGGAAAGCGTCATCGAAGGGCGCATGCTCGACCTGCCGGACGTCCGCCAACGCCGCGGCGGCGCGCTGGCCGCGATCTATCGTTACATCGGCAAGAATCTGAAGGTCGGCGCCGGCTACAACTTCACCGACTTCTCCGACGACCTGACGGACCTGAGCTACCGGCACCAAGGCGCATTCGTCAATCTCATCGGTACCATGTGATACCTGCGTGGCGAGCACCGCCATGCGTTCCGAAATTTGCGTGTCGGGCGGCATGAGCGGTTGGTCGTCTCCTCGCTCGCGATCGATGTTGGCGTTACTGGAGTCGTCAGTCAACGCGCGAGTCCGAAAGATTTCCGGGTGCGGTCGGCCAGACCACAAACGCAACGCGAAGCCCACGAGCTCGCCCCCGCCTGCGACGATTCCGACAGTCACAGCCGAGGCGCCCAACAGGGCCAGGAACGGCCCGGCGGCGCTGCGAGCGCCCTTGTACGTGATATCGGCGAAGAGGCTGACAACGCCGAGCAGGACGACGAAGCGCCACGCTCGGGCTACGTTCGCGATCATGTGGTGGGCACCTCGTCTGCCTGCTCGAAGATCGCGGCTGCCGTCCGGCGCACGATCACCGACGGATGCCGCAGTGCCTCACGCAGCAGGCGTGTGGCGTCTGCATCAGGGGACACGCGGCAGCGCCCGCAGGAGCTGAGCGCCGATGTGGGGCTGCTTCGTGAAGCGCCGTATCGCGCGTTCCGCAGCCTGGCACGTCGCCGGATCCCGACGCGCCGCCAGGATCGATACGGCGCGGACGACGGTGTCCGCGTCAGGGTGGGACAACGCGCCGAGCAGCTTCTCGCGGAAGGCGCGTCCGTGGAGACGCTCGATGTCCGCGCCACACTGAGGGCAACTCGCGGCGTCGTGTTCGACGGTCCGCCAGCACGCCGGACAGAGAACCGTCATG
Source organism: uncultured Bifidobacteriaceae bacterium (assembly GCA_964505975.1). Taxonomy (GTDB): domain Bacteria; phylum Acidobacteriota; class Vicinamibacteria; order Vicinamibacterales; family UBA2999; genus Gp6-AA40. The sequence continues at coordinate 4,385 of CAZDLW010000246.1, forward strand.
ACAAGTCTGCCTGGCAGGGCTCCTGCAGGTGTTGGACGCGCGAAGCGCGGCAGAAGATCTGGTCATCAGTCAACTCAGAGCCATTGATCCGGTATCGCGTGGTGCTGTTTGACCTGACGCGAGCATCTTCGCAGAGTAGCCAATGCCTTCTTCATGCCACGATACCTGTTGCCGAAGACCGGGGCCCATCATGGAACGGAGGCCACGACGCAGGTGGTCGCGGTAGGCGAACAGGGGGTCATGGTCCTGTGCTCGTCGTGAGGGCCCGTTGACGCGAGCATTCACCTACTCGACGCTCGAGCTCGAGGGACACGCGCTCTTCGAGGACGGCTCATGGCTGGCCGCCACGACGAACATGCGTGCCAGCCTCTCTTCGGGCTCGATCGCCATCCGCGCCGGGATTGTCGCCGCCCGAGTTTGGCTGGAAGGCAGGCCGTGAGGATCGATGCCGAGCAGGTGCTGTGCCGCTTTCAGCTCTCGAACTTCGTTCGCCGCGGCGGGCAGCCGTTGTACGAATGGATCGTCGAGACTGCCCGCCGCGAAGGGCTTCAGGGCGCCACCGTGCTCAAGGGGTTCTACGGCCTGAGGCCCGAAGGATCCGTGCTCGAAGAGCACGCGTGGGCAATCTCGCAGGAGCTGCCGGTCATCGTTGAAGTCGTGGACGAACCGGCGCGAATCGAGCGACTGATTGGCCTGGTCGAGCCCGTGTTCCGTGAAGGGGTCATCACGCTCGAGCGCGCCCACGTCCTCCTGTATCGAGCCGGTCCCCCCCACACGGAAGTGGACGCGAGCAATCGCAATATTCTTGGTACGATGGCCGACAGCCGCGCCACGGGAGTACGAACCATGAAGGTGCCGGAAAACGGCGTGCTGCTGCGGATCTTCATCGGCGAGAGTGATCGGGAACCGGGCCGCGATCGTCCATTGTTCGAGGCTATCGTGCGCCGCGCACGCGAGGCGCACCTGGCCGGTGCGACCGTGCTCCGCGGCCCGATGGGGTTCGGCCGGCACTCGCGGATGCACACGTCGAAACTGTTGGAACTGTCGACGGACCTTCCGATCGTCATCGAGATCGTCGACGCGGAGGACAAGATTCAGGCATTTCTGCCCATCGTGGACGAGCTCGTTACGGAGGGGCTCGTCACGCTGGAGGCGGTGCGCATCGTCCGGTACGTGTCTCCTGACAGCCGCGCATCCCAGGTTGGCGACAAACCAGCCTACCCCGGACCTAGTGCCTAGTTCAGGAGCGCTCCGCTCAGCATGCCGGCCGTGGTCGCCGTCAGACCCAGCCCCACGCTGGCGAAGAGATACCACGCAACACGGGATCGTTCCCGTTCACGAGCGAGCATCACGCCTTCGTACGCGAAGGTGCTGAACGTGGTGAAGTCTCCAAGAAAGCCGACGGCGAGAAGCGCACCGAGCTGCACCTGCAACGGGCTGCTGGCCAACCCCGTCACGACGACGCCCAGGAGGAACGCTCCCAGGATGTTCACCGCCAGCGTACCGGCGGGGAACGATCCGCCAGCCCGGCGCGAGATGGCGGTTGCCACTCCGTAGCGCGCCAGCGCGCCGGCCGCTCCTCCGAGCGCCAGGAGCACCCATACTGTCATTGGCGATCCCCGCTCGACCCGGGAAGCTGACGCGGGTGATCAGGTCGCGTGGATTCGGGTACACCACGTCCCGGCGCGGGCGCGGAGCCCGCGCCGCGATGCATCACCCAGGATCCTGTTGTCATTCCGGCCACGACCCCGAGCATCGCCAGCAGTACGCTCCCGGCCACGTATCCGGCGGCGAGCGGTACATGGCCCGTGCGGGCAAGCGTCAACGCGTCGAGGCTGAACGTGCTGAACGTGGTCAGGCCTCCACAGAATCCAATCGTGAGCCCCGCGCGGACGGCGGGAGTCACGTTCGCCGCCGGAAGGATCGCCATCAGGACGCCCAGGGCCCAGGAACCCGCCAGGTTCACCACGAGCGTTGCCCATGGCACCACCGACGCGCAACAGGTCACACCGAGCGTCGCAACCCCGTGACGGGCGACTGCTCCGGCTGCCCCACCGATCGCGATTGCGACCCCGGACGACGAACGGCCGGAATTCACCTAAACAGTCACCTTCTTCGGGCGTGGCGTTCAAGATCTCTCGCCCGCACGGAGTGCAGCAGAACATGCGGGCTTTCCGCGTTCGGCACTTCTCGACACACCGGCGCCACTGCCGTGTCCGCTCGCGGCCGGCGTCCCGAGCATCAACTGGATCGTGCAGCAGCGGTCGAGGACGTGCGCGACCGTCACGGAGCGACGTGAGGACCGTCGCGCAGGCGGGGCCTGCCGGAAAAGGCATCCCGGGTCTATCCGAACGGGTTCTCGATTCTGACGCCGTCAATCGTCTGGCCGTCCTGCAGATCCTCGCTGAGCACGCGTCCACATCCGGCAGCGCTCGCCGAACGAAGGACGAGCGCATCCCAGAACGACAGTGCGTGCAAGCGGCAGAGGTCGATTGCGCCGAGAATCAGTTCCGGCCGGATGAGGACCACGTCCAGTCGACTGAGCCGCTCGACCCGGACCCGGGCCCGCTCGGGAGACAGTCCGAGCTTCTTGGTCGCCGCCACGAAATACTCCTGCAGGACCTGGGTCGACACGACCACGCGCCTGGTGCGAATCAGATCCGAGAGCACCTTGCGCGCGCGTACCCGCTTGACCTTCGCGGCCCTGTCGTCCGCGTAGACGAAGATGTTCGTGTCGACGAAGACGCGGTCGCTCATCGCGGCGCGTAGCGGTTCAGGCGCTCGTCATAGAGCTCTTCGCGCTTGAACGGCTTGCCTCCCGAGTTGCCGGGCTCCGCCCACATGGCCTCGAACTCGCCGAGGATTTCGTCGCCCCCGAGCTGGCCGGCCAATCCCTCGAGGTAGTCGCGAATGAGCGCATTGAGGCTCGTGCCTTGCTGCCGCGCCACCTCCCGCGCGCGCTCGACGAGCCTGTCGTCGACAGAGAGGGTCAGATTCATGCGCACATAATACGGTTGCACGTATTATGTGTCAAACCCGAGGGGACAATCAGACGTCTCCGGTGTTCGTTGCCGCTCGGCCGTGCACCGGTTCGCCCCCGCCGGTTCAGCCCGCAGGACGCCGACATGAGCCAGTTGCAGCCACAACCCTTTCGGCCGGGTGGAGCACCCCCATCCCTTCTCCGTCCTTCGCTCCTTCGGAGCTACGGCACGCTCGGGCCTGAACCTTCGCGTGGCTTGCCAACCGTAGCTCACGCACGCGCGAGCAAGCGTGAGCGAAGGTTGGCGCGCCCGGCAGGACTCGAACCTGCGACCCCCGGCTTAGAAGGCCGATGCTCTCTCCAACTGAGCTACGGGCGCAACCTCTCCCAATTGTAGACGTGTTCTCTGAGGTCCCCGGCGGCCTCCGGCCGGACGCGTCAGCTGCCGCTGAACTCAGAGGCGGTCCACCCTTCGGTGGGACGCTCGATCGCGACACCAGAGATCCGGCGTGCGGCGCCCGCGTCAGGTCGGATCGATCGGATTGACCCAGGTCAGGCCCTCGAATCGCGCGAAGTCGCGGTCGGTCGTGCAGAGTGTGGCGCCGTGTTCGATGGCGATGGCTGCGATCGCGGCGTCCATGACCAGGGGACCAACGGCCTGGCCGGATCGCGTCAGCTCTTTCAGGATGTCCCAGTGGCGGTCGCCCGGTTCGAGAACGCCCGCCACGGGTTGCGCGAGCCACGACGACACGAGGCGCTCGGCTTCCTCCATCGAGAGTGGCCGCTCGTAGACACGCGGGTTCGTCGAAATTCGCAGGAACGCCCAGAGCGTGAGCCAGGCAAATCTGATCAGCGCCGAGCCGGACAGCGCGGCCTCGAGCCAGGCACGGCTCGCGTCGTGGTGCACCGCTCGTGGATCGTGCGCGTAGAGCAACAGGTTCGCATCGACGAGCGTCATCGATGCAGGGGGCCTTCCACGCGTTCGAGGAGATCCCCGATGTTGTCCAGACTCAGCCCCGGGCGCAGGGCCCCGAGATCCCGGACGGACACCTTGAAGGGCTGACGGCGGGTGCCGACAGCCTCGGCCAGCAGCCCGCGGCGCAGGGTCTCGTTGACGACCTCGCGAAACGCCCGTCCCGACCGGCGCGCCAGCCGCTTCA
>CAZDLW010000247.1:0-8371 GCA_964505975.1 uncultured Bifidobacteriaceae bacterium
CGAGATCATCGCGTATTACCGGGCCGCAGGGGAAGCAGCGCGGCAGGAAGCCATCTTACGCTCGAAGCTTCGCCGCCGCCGGGCCGGCTAACACCGCGTATGTTGTTGGGCTGTGGAAACGGGCCGGTTGACCACGCTCGTCAAGAGGGCGTGCCACCGACCGACATGTTCTCGCAGAGCGAAGCATACGAAGGGTTCATGGGGCGTTGGAGTCGGCGATTGGCTCCTGTATTCGTGGAGTTCGCTGATCTCGCGAGCGCCGAATCGGTGCTCGATGTCGGGTCTGGCACTGGGGCCCTGACGTCTGCCGTTCTAGCGACGAGTGAGCCGAGACAGGTGGTCGGTGTCGACCCATCAGCCGCCTATGTTCACTACGCACGAACTCGGACGGCCGACAACCGCGCAACCTTCGAGGTGGGCGATGGGCAGCAGCTGCGATTCGCTGATGCCTCGTTTGACGCGACGATCTCGTTGCTTGTCATCAACTTCATTCCGAACCCAGACAAGGCGCTGAGTGAGATGATTCGCGTGACCCGTCCTCGCGGAGTGGTCGCAGCGGCGGTATGGGACTACGACCAGGGTATGGAGATGCTGCGGATCTTCTGGGACGAGGCGGTGGCGTTAGATCCATCGAGCGAGGGTGGGTTGACGTCGAAGGGCGGCCCTCATGAGCTGGCAGGAGACGTCTCGACGTGGGCCGCGACGGGAAAGTTAGCGACCCCGAGCGGGCGATTCACCGCGGCGCAGGTTGGCCGCAACTGATTAGCGGGACGGAATCAGTTCCGGCGCGGCGTACGCGTAGAACAGCACGATGAGCCCGATGATGGCGACGAGCAACAGGCTGTGACGTATCGTGAAGCGGAAGAGCCGACCTTCTTCCGACGTGGGCATACCGGTCGCAGCCACGGCGACGGCAAGGCTCTGCAGTGAGACCATCTTTCCCATCACCCCGCCGGCAGCATTGGCCGACGCGGTCAGGATGGACGACATGCCAAGGCTGTTGGCTGTAACCACCTGCAGGTTGCCGAAGAGCGCATTCGAGGAGGTGACACTGCCGGTGAGGACGACGCCCAGCCAGCCGAGCAGGGCGCTGAAGAACGGGAACGCGATGCCCGTGGTGGCAAACGCCAGGCCGAGCGTCGAGGTCATCCCCGCGTAGTTCATGACATAGGCCAGGGCCAGCACGGACGCGATGGTCAGCATCGGCAAGCCGAGCTGACGCAACGTCGCCACGTAGAGCCCGGCGAAGCGCCGGGGCGACACACCGAGCACCACGGCCGCCGCAAGACAGGCAAAGAAGCAGGACGTCCCGGCCGCGCTCAGCCAGTTGAAGTTGAACACGGCCGCGTACGCCGATGGTTCTGCCGTGACCGGCGGCACCCGTTCAATCAGGTTGTGAAGTCCGGGTACCGGAATGGCCACCGTGAACCGTTCGAGCACGGCTCGTATCGGCCCGAATCCCCAGGACAGGACGAACGCCACGAGAAGCAGGTAGGGCGACCAGGCGCGGAAGATCGCACTCGGAGCGTAGCGGACATCGCGGACGGCGACGGCCTCGTCGCCGGGCAACCGGTACGTCTCGCGTGGCGCCCACACCTTCATCAGCAGCACGAGAGCCGCGATGGACGTGAGCGCCGCCAGAATGTCGGTGAGCTCTGGCCCCACCAGGTTCGACACGAGGAGCTGCATCGCCCCGAACGTGAAACCGCAGGCAACGAGAGCCGGCCAGACCGCGAGCGTGTGTCGAACGCCCGCCATCAGAACGAGCAGGTAAATCGGAATCAGTACCGCGATCGGAGAGAGGATGCGCCCCGTCATGGCGCTGAGGAGATCCATCGGCAGTCCCGTGATCTGCGTCAGCGTGATGATTGGAATGCCGATCGAGCCGAAAGCCACGGGCGCGGTGTTGCCCAGGAGGCAGTAGACACCCGCATAGAACGCAGGGAACCCGAGACCGGTCAGCATGGCCGCCGACACCGCAACCGGACTACCGAATCCGGCAGATCCCTCGATGAACGCGCTGAAAGAGAAGGCGATGAGCAGCAGCTGAAGCCGCCGGTCGTCGCTCAACGAGCCGACCGAGCTCTTGATGATCTCGAAGTTACCGGTGTCGACGGTAATGCGATACAGCAGGATCGACGAGAACACGATCCAGCTGATTGGAAACAAGCCGAACGCCGCACCGTTGATCGTGGCCGCGAGCGCCTGCGGTACGGGCATGCCGACGAAGAACAGTGCGACGATCCAGGCCGTTCCGAGCGCCGAGAACGCCGCGATCCAACTGGCGCGCCGTCTGACGCCGAGCAGGTAGAAGAGCACCAGCAGCGGTGCGGCAGACATCAGCGTCGAATAGCCGAGACTACCGGCCGCGAACGTGTAATTTTGCAGCCACACGGGGAAGTGCCAAGAGCATAGCAGAATCAGCCACGGGGCTTCGAGCCCGAGTCGGGCGTCAGCCGAAGGCGGTCACGCCGACCGCAGAGCGTCCTCCCGCTCCGCCAGTGTGGGATGCGAGTAGTAGAACGCACTGAAGGCCGGGTGCGGCGTGAGATTGGAGAGGTTCTCACGCGCCAGCTTCCGCAGCGCGGCAATCATCGGTTCAGGACTGCCGGCCAGCCGCCGCGCGAAGGCGTCCGCCTGATACTCATGGCGCCGCGAGACGATGTTCGCGAGGGGCCCGAACCAGAAGCCAACGGGACCGCTGATGAGCATGAACAGCAGAAACGCCACGGCTGGGTACGGCGCCCCGAACCCGAATGCCGTGAAGAACGCCGGCATTCCGGCCAGCCAGCCGATGAGGGCGAACGTTCCGAGCGTCACCAGCGCCGACAGTGCGAGGAGGCGCGGAATATGTCCAAGCTTGTAGTGTCCGATCTCATGTGCGAGCACCGCCTCCAGTTCGGTGGACGCCAGCTGCTCGACGAGGGTGTCGAAGAGCACGATGCGCCGGAAACGGCCGAACCCGGTGAAGAACGCATTGGAATGCCCGGACCGCCGGCTGCCATCCATGACCTGGATGTTCGAAGCCTGAAACTGTGCGCGCCGGGCGAGCGCGAGCAGGCGGTTTCGCAAATCGCCGTCTGGTAGGGGTGTGAGCGTGTTGAACCACGGCAGGATCAACATGGGATACAGCACGATCAGGATCAGCTGGAAGCCGATGAAGACGGCCCACGCGTAGAGCCACCAGTGTGGGCCAATCCAGTCGACGAGCTTCAGCAGCAGCCACAGGAGTGGAGCGCCAATCACGAGTGATAGCACGAGTCCCTTCAGGCGATCCACCATCCACAGCCGGACGCTGCTGCGATTGAACCCGAATCGCGCTTCGAGCCGGAACTGGGCCCACCAGTCCAGAGGCAGCGAGGGCAGCGAGAGGCCAATCGCCGTGGCGATGAGAAAGAGCGCGCCGGACCACGCGGCGTCCGTGCCGGTCACGTGGAGCCAGACATTCCAGGCGTGGGGCAACAGACCTGTGAACAGCACCGCGGCAAGGACACCCGCCTCCCAGACATCCACGATCCGACCGAACCGGTACTTTGCGAGGGTGTACTCGATCGACTGGCGATAACTCGACTCGTCCATGACCCCCTGCAGTGCAGGAGGGACTTCGTGGCGGTGCCGGTGCACCTCCGACGCATTCAGGTACGAGAGCACGAACTGCGCGGCCAGCCGCAGGAGCACGGCTGCGGCCACGGCCCAGACCAGCCACTGCATCAGGCGGCACCGTTCGTCACGGACCGATCACCGGACGGGGGGGCGAACTTCTGCCGGAGTGCCTGTGTCGCGAACCGCATGGCGTGCCTGAGAAGAGGCGGGATTTGCCGGAAATCCGCAGGGACGTGCCCACGGAGGCTACAGCGAACGCAGGTACGCGATAACCGCCGCCGCATCGTCCGGGGTCATGCGGAATCGAGGCATCGGCGGCCGCAGTTGGGTGCCGTCGCGCTTGATGGCGCCCTCGGTCAGGAGACGAACGGCCTGGTCATCGGTGTAACCGGGCAGGCCGGCGATTCGCGGTATGTAGAGCGGGAAGTCGAGAGCCCTCGGGGCGGTCACGGGCATGGGCCCGCCCATGAATCGCAGATGGGCCACGATGGTCCCGGCCGCATCGCGTGTCGAGTGGCACTCGCCACACATGGAGACGTTTTCGACGAGGTATCGCCCGCGCTCGACATCGCCTCTCGCGGCTGGCATCTGGCTCTCGCCCTCCTGCATCACCAGACCTGGCGCATCGAGCGACGACGCATCCAGGAGATGGACCGCCAGCAGCGCCACGGACGCGACCGCAACCAGACATGAAACCAGCCACGGGGCTCCACCCTTTGATATCCCCGTCGAGCCCCGCGGCTGGTGGCCAGTGGTATCTCTTGCCGCCCTTTGCGCGGCCGGGAGCGACGTGCGGTCAGATGCAACGACGAGATTTCCCTTACGGGCAGCATAGCGGTCCAACATCGCGTGTTCTCCTCCTCACGTTCGCATTATGTGCCGGATGGCGTACCACGCCCCTCGGCTCGTCCTCGACCCACGACTGCCCGAAGACGGCGCGCGTGCCCCGCTCCACGAAGCGAGAAGTCGCGTCTACATGCCGTCGTGATTCCCGACCGACTGGCTGGTTCCGCAGATCCGCTGGATCCATCCGGTGCAGACATGCGCAACGAGGCGCAACTCGATTGAACGCCGACGCGAGGGATCAGACAAGTCAACTGGCTTGAAATTCAGACAATGGTCGCGGCAATCAGGACCTTAAGTCAACGGGGCATATCGATCACAGGACCTGATGCCAACGGCTTTTCGGGCAAGATTCCCAAGAAGCCCGCCGGTGTGCACCGGCGATGCGCATGGCGGCCAGTTTGCCATGATGCCATCACATGGTCGCCGGCGCTTCAGTGTGTGCAGACTCGAACGCCCTCCCGCACGTCCCGGCGCGGATGCTCCCGTACGCAGACGTTCTCTGGGTGGCCTTCGTCACGGTCCAGGCTCTCGACGGCGTCATGTCGTACGTGGGCATCCGAACCTTCGGACTCTGGATCGAAGGGAACCCGCTGGTGGCGTGGTATACGGCGGCGCTCGGTCCCGCGATTGCCCTCACCGGGGCGAAGCTGTTCGCGGTCGGGTGTGGACTGGTGCTGTACCTCACCGCCAGATACGGCCTGATGGCGTTGCTCACGCTCTTCTACCTGATGTTTGCGATTTTCCCTTGGATTGGCGTTCTGCGAGATCCGGGCTTGATGCTCTGAGATCTGCTGTGGGGACCGCTCGTGGCGTCCCCGTCGTCGCTGGGCTGTTGAGCCAGCGGAAGCGCGAGCGGGCCAGACCTCACTGGCGTTCTAGCGTGGTCGGCCCGATAGCTCGGCTGAGCGGGCCCGACGGGCCATTGCTACGAAACGCCTACGGTTTCGCCTGCGTCTCAAGAACTGAGGCAGAAAGGATACGTGCTCAACGTCCTGGTTGCACGCTGGCTCGGGAATATGGACACCTGGAAGGTGTTCCGGACGCTGACCGCCGCTATCGCGACATGGAGGCGCTCCCGCACCCGCATTGTGGTCCCTCCGATGAGCGAAACCTGGCTTCGTGAGCACGAACGGGAGTCCGCACATCACTCCGATTCGTGGGCTGGATAAACCAGCGAGGCTCCACCTCAGACCCTGCGAGCATGTCGGCGGCGGCTCCGTCACTCAGGACACCCCGAGCAAAGCCGAGAGTGATTTCCCTGGAGCCTCGCGGGTGGTTGCTAGGACTCCTTGCTGTTGCCGCGCCTCCCGCGACCAGGACAGGCTACACTGGCCCCGACCCTTTTCCAGAAACAGCGAACCTGCGCTTGATCGAGGCCGGATGCCTCGGATACCTTCGTAGGGCCCGCCGGGAAGGACCTGACTCGTTTGGGACAGCAGTGCGGCCCAGAAGCGCGAGTCTCGTACCCGTTGCATTCAGCTGCAGAGCGGTCCTGCCCGCGCGATGCGCGGCAGAAGATACTGGTCCCGCGAAACTGGGAAGGCGGGGCTTGGGCACGATTGAGACGGCTGGTTCTCATGCGCGTCGCACGGCGATTCGTCATCAGCGGGCGTGTCCAGGGCGTCGGCTTCCGCTATTACACGCAGGACTTCGCTCTCCGCGAGGGTGTGACGGGATGGGTGCGCAATCTCGCGGACGGCCGGGTCGAGGCGGTCGTAGAAGGGGAAACCGAGTCGGTGACGCGCATGGAGCGGGCCCTCCGCTCGGGTCCGGGCGGCGCCAGGGTCGAGCATGTTTACGTGGACGAGCAGGAACCGAGCGGCATCTACCGCACTTTTTCGATTGAGTAGTCTGGCCGGAGGCCTCCTCATCGGCACCGGTCCCGGAGTCGTCGCAACAGCATGGACCTCAAACAGCACATCAGGCACGTCCCCGACTTTCCGAAGTCGGGAATCCTCTTCTACGACATCACGACGCTGCTGCGGGATGCGCACGGCTATCGCATGACCGTGGACGCGCTCGCCGCGCCCTATGCCGACCAGGGGATCGACATCGTGGTCGGGATCGAGAGCCGCGGGTTCATCCTGGGGGCTGCAGTAGCCGAGCGCATCAGCGCCGGATTCATCCCGGTCCGTAAGCCGGGCAAGCTCCCGGCACGGGCCATCACGCAGACCTATGACCTGGAATACGGCAAGGACGCGCTCGAGATCCATGAGGATGCGATCGAGAAGGGGCAGCGCGTGCTCATCGTCGACGATGTGCTTGCAACCGGTGGAACGGCTGCCGCAGCGGCTCAGCTCGTAAAGACGCTGGAAGGGCAGCTCCACGGGCTTGCGTTCCTGATCGAGCTGCTGGCGCTCGGTGGCAAGTCGAGACTGGCGGGCGAGAACGTCTATTCGGTGCTGCAGTATTGAATCAAGCAGCCAGCGCGATGGGTGCCCCTGAAACAGGCGGTGTAGTCACAGGAGGGCGGCGACGCACCCAGCGAACTGTCGAAGGTCCTCCAGGTCGTGCTCGAGGACGTCGAACACCCGGCCGTAGTCGACGGTCCAGTAGACGTGCACCAGCAGATTCCTGAAGCGGGCCATCTGCTGGAGGCGGCCGGCCAGAGCGGAGGACACGAGACCGGCCCGTTCGAGGCCCGCGAAGCAATCCGCGTAGTCCTCGGGTACGGCGCGCAAGCGCCGGGCCGACACGTGATAGCACAGCGCCAGCGCCGCTTCGATCGCCACCAGAAGGCGATAGGAAGCGATATCCTGCGCGTCGCGGCTGGCCAGGAAGCGCTCGCGCCCGTCTTCACGAATCCGCTCGAGCCGTTCGAGCGACTGGTCGATCTCCTGGCAACGGCTGCGGACGACGTCGGCGTCGAGCGTCATGTCGCGAATGCGTCGCGCGTCGCCTGTCGCAGGAGCGGCGCGCGATCGTGATAGGTGCGCGCCGTTCGTTCGATGAGATCGGCAAGTGCGCGTGGGTCCCGCACGACGAGTAGATGTCCCCGCAGCGCGTGGAACAGGAATGACACCGGGGCGTAGTTGGCGAGACGAACGTCGACCGGGTACCCGACCAGCCGCGACAGCTCAACGGCCAGCTCCACGTCGGCTCGCGCGCTCGCGCCGGCGCCCGTCCAGACGGCCACGTCGATGTCGCGGAAGCCTGCCTCGCGAAGGAACGACCCGTGGGCGTACGCGAAGACAATCTCCTCCCGCCGGGCCAGATGCTGGCCCAGCTCGTGCAGAACCGCCTGACGCCGGGATGGCGGGAGGCGATGGATTATCATCGCCGCCAATTGTCCTGCGGCCTCGACTGCGGTTCAAGCCGGTCACGTCGATGCTGCCGTTACCCCGGGGTTGGCGGCTCCCGAGCTCCGTACATCACAAGGCCCTGCGGCGCGAGTTGCTGTACAGTTCTGCGTTGCGCATCTATATCCCCGCACTTTTTCCGATGCGTGTGGCCCGAAAGGAGCAACGATGTTGAAGCAGATGGGCGTAGTGGTCGTGGCTCTGGGCGTGTGTCTCCCGGCGGCCGCCGCCGCGCAGGCGGCGCAGCGGCCGGCGGAGGCATCGCGCACGCCGATGACCCTCACGGCCATGGACTACATCGAGATCCAGCAGCTGGTGGCGCGCTACGCGCGGGCCATCGATACCTGCTCGAACAACGGGTACGACTACGCGGATCTGTTCACCGAGGACGGCTATTTCGTGCCGGTGATCAACGGCGAGCTCCGCGGCCGCATCCAGGGCCGGGAGGCGCTGGCGGCGGCCTCCGGCGGCGGCGCGCGCGGGTGCAAGAACGTGGGGTGGATCGAGCAGGGTGTGCGGCACCTGTATCCGAACCACGTCATCACCCCCACACCGGACGGCGCGGTCGGCGTGGTGGACATGCTGATGATCGGACTGGGCGGCGATCCGAACAAGATCGAGTA
>CAZDLW010000248.1:0-8318 GCA_964505975.1 uncultured Bifidobacteriaceae bacterium
CCTGCCGATGCGCGCAGGCGGGCGGCGACGGCGTTCAAGGACACGATCGGCGTCGTCCTTGCCGGGGCGGGCGAGCCCGCGGCCAGCATGGCGCGGTCGATGGCGGCCGAGGAAGGCGCGGGCACGTGCCGCATCCTGGGAACCCCCTTACAGACGGGTGCCGGGTTTGCCGCCTTCGCGAACGGCGTTGCCGCGCACGCCCTCGACTACGACGACATGTGCTTCGTGTCGCTCGCCCACCCGAGCTGCGCGCTGGTGCCGGCCATCCTGGCCGCGGGCGAGCTGACGCACGCAAGGGGGCTGGCGCTGCTGGACGCCTACGTCATCGGGTTCGAGCTGGAATGCCGGCTGGGCACGGTCATGAACCCCCGGCACTACCATCGCCGCGGCTGGCATTGCACGTCCTCTATCGGCACGGTGGGCGCGGCGGCGGCAGCCGCCCGCGTCCTCGGTCTCGACGCACAGTCTTCGCGGCATGCTCTCGGGATCGCCGCCTCTGCCGCGTGCGGACTGAAGGAGAACATCGGGAGCATGGTCAAGCCGCTGCATGCCGGCATGGCCGCGCGGAACGGCGTGATGGCGGCTCGCCTCGCGCAGCGTGGGTTCACTGCCAGTCCTCACGCGCTCGACGGTCCCCAGGGGTATCTAGCAGCCATGGACAGCGAGCAGCCCTCGCTCGATCTCGCCGCGGCCGACCTCGGCGTTCGCTGGGAGATTCTGGATACGGGTGTGACCGTCAAACTCTACCCGTCGTGCGCGGCGACACATCCACCGCTCGATGCCCTGAGAGCGTTGAAGCAGCGGGAGGGCTTTACCCACGAGGACGTCGAGGCCATCGACGTGGAGGTGGACTCGATGACGCCGCGCCTTCTCATCCACCCGGACCCGACCACCGGGCTCGAAGCCAAGTTCAGCATGCCCTTCTGCGCCGCGGCCGCCGTCGTCTACGACCGCATTGGCATCGAGACGTTCCAGGTGCACACCATCCAGCAGCCCGACGTGCAGAGCCTGATGCCGCGGGTGTCGCTGCGTGCAAATGATGCGTTCGACAACGCAGCACCGCTCTCGCGGGCGCGCGTCACCGTGCGCCTGCGCAACGGCCGCCTCCTCCAGGAAGCGGCGGATGGCGCGCGAGGGTACCCCGGGCGCTTGACCGACGAGGAACTGATGGCGAAGTTCTCCGACTGCGCCGCTCGCGCCTTGCGCGAGCCCGACGCCAGCGCGGCGTGGGCGCTCTTGACGGCGCTCGAGGATCTCCGCGACGTGTGTGAACTGACGGCACTCCTCTCACCGAACCAGCCACGGGGCTCTGCCCATACGGCCGAGAGCTATGCGTAACAACGCGTACGAATTTTCGTTGACGGCCGCATCGCGGTCCATCAGATGACAACGTTGCCACTCCAGGGCATCACAGTGGTGGCCGTCGAACAGGCGGTCGCCGGTCCCTTCGCCACACGCCAGCTTGCCGACCTCGGGGCGCGGGTCATCAAGATCGAGCGGCCCGATGGCGGCGACTTCGCGCGCGCCTACGACACGACTGTGAACGGCATGGCCAGTCACTTCGTCTGGCTGAACCGATCCAAGGAATCGCTGACGCTCGACCTGAAGCGCCCCGAGGCGCGCGAGGTGCTGGAGCGGCTCTTACAACGCGCGGATGTGTTCCTTCAGAACCTCGCACCGGGCGCGATGGACCGGCTCGGGCTCGGCACGCCGGCACTGCGAAGCCGTTATCCCTCCCTGATCGTCTGCAACATCTCCGGCTTCGGCGCAACCGGCCCGTGGGCGCAGAAGAAGGCCTACGATCTGATCATCCAGAGCGAAGTCGGCATGCTGTCGGTCACCGGGACCGAGTCCACTCCTTCGAAGGTCGGCGTGTCCATCGCCGACATCTCCGCGGGCGTGTATGCGTTCTCGGGCGTCCTCGCGGCTCTGCTCGCCCGCAAGGACACAGGAGAAGGTACCGTCGTGGACGTAGCGCTCATGGACACCCTGGGCGAGTGGATGAGTTATGCCGCGTACTACACGGAGTACGGCGGCACGCCGCCGCCTCGAACAGGCGCGAGTCACGCGACCATCGCACCCTACGGGCCGTATCCCACGTGCGATGGTGCGATCATCGTCGCCGTGCAGAACAATCGCGAGTGGGCGCAGTTCTGCGCGAGCGTACTGGAGCAGCCGGATCTCGCGGAGGATTCACGGTTCACGACCAACCAGGATCGCGTGCGGCATCGCGAGGCGCTCGATGCCGCCATCATCGCGGTACTCTCGGCGCTGCCAACAGCAGTGGTGCTCCGCCGTCTCGAGACCGCGCGAATCGCCAACGCGCGTGTGAACACCGTCGAGGAGTACCTGCAGCACCCTCAGCTCACGGCGCGCCAGCGCTGGCGCAGCGTCGATTCCCCGGCAGGACCAATCCGGGCCCTCCTGCCTCCCATACACCTGGAGGGTGTCGAGCCGTCGATGGGCGCCATTCCGTCACTCGGCCAGCACAAGACCGCGATACTCGAGGAGCTGGACTTCGACGCCGACACCATCGCACGCTGGGCAGAAAGCGGAGTGACTTGATGCCGGATCTGGTTTCCGATCAACAACTCGTCGTTCGAACCATCCGCGAGTTCGTCGAGCGCGATGTCCTCCCCGTCGCCTCCGAGATGGAACATCGGGGCGAGTATCCGCATGCGCTCGTGGAGACGATGAAGGAGCTGGGGCTCTTTGGTCTCAACATCCCGGAGGAATACGGCGGGACGCCAGTCGACTACACCACGTTTGCCATCGTCTTCGAGGAGCTGTCGCGCGGCTGGATGGCGCTCGCGGGGATCATAGGCTCTCATCTGGTGCTCTCCGACGTCCTCGTGCGGTACGGCACGGAGCAACAGAAGCAGCGGTTCCTGCCGCGACTGGCGAAGGGCGAGCCGCGAGGAGGCATCTGTCTGACCGAGGCGAACGCCGGCAGCGATCTGCAGTCAATCAGCACTGTGGCAGTGCGCGACGGAGCGTCGTACCGCGTGACCGGCTCCAAGATGTGGGTGACGAACGGCCGCCACGGCCAGATCTTCCTGCTGCTGGCCAAGACCGACCCGAAGGCGTCGCCGGCGCACCGCGGCATGAGCGCGTTCGTCGTTGAGAAGGGTGCACCGGGACTGACCGTCGGACGGGATATCGACAAGCTCGGGTACAGGACGGTCGAGACCGCGGAGCTGCATTTCGACGATTTCGCCGTCCCGGCGGAGAATCTGGTCGGAGGCGTCGCGGGGCTGGGGTTCAAGCACGTCATGACAGGCCTCGAAGCCGAGCGCATCAACGTCGCAGCCCGCGGTCTCGGCTTGTCGCGCGCAGCGTTCGAGGAGGCGCTCCGCTATGCCCGGCAGCGCGTCACCTTCGGCAAGCCCATCGCACAGCACCAAAGCATTCAGATCAAGCTCGCGGACATGGCCACGAAGATCGAAGCCTCGCGGCTGCTGATCTATTCCGCTGCCGCCAAGAAGGATCGCGGCGAGCGCTGCGACCTCGAAGCGGGCATGGCCAAGCTGTTCGCCACAGACACCGCCGCCGAGGTCACGCTGGAGGCGATGAAGGTGATGGGCGGTA
Organism: uncultured Bifidobacteriaceae bacterium; assembly: GCA_964505975.1. Classification (GTDB taxonomy): domain Bacteria; phylum Acidobacteriota; class Vicinamibacteria; order Vicinamibacterales; family UBA2999; genus Gp6-AA40. The sequence goes on from CAZDLW010000248.1 coordinate 3,589, forward strand.
ATGGCTATTCGAAGGACTTTGTCGTGGAGCGACTGTATCGGGACGCCCCGCTCGTGGTGATTGGAGGCGGCACGAACGAGCTGCAGCGGATCATCATCGCCAAAACCCTGCTCGACCGGCACACGACGTCATGACTCCGTCGAACGCGGTGCTGACGGGCGGTAGCGGCGGTATCGGCGTAGCCACGGCGGTCCTGCTGGCCGAACAGGGCGTCCGCCGGATTGTCATCAACGGCCGCAGCGCCCGCCGGGGCGAGCGTGCGTGCGCAGAGATAGCCGCCCGCGCGCCGCATGCCACGGTCACGTTCGTTGCGGCCGACGTGTCCGACGCGGCGGGCGCGTACGAGCTCTTTCGCCAGGTGGCCGCGCTTCTCGACGAGCCCCTGGCGCTCCTCGTCAACTGCAGCGGCGGCGACTTCGCGCCGGAGCTGTTCCGACTCACCCCGGCCGATCAGCTCGACGCCGTGATTCGCCACTGGCTGTCCACCCGGCTGCACTGTTGCCTCGCGGCGCTGCCGATCATGACCCGCGGCAGCGCCATCATCAACGTCGCGTCGGATGCCGCGAAAGTGCCCACGCCCGGAGAAGCCGTGATTGGCGCGGCCATGGCGGCCATCGCGATGTTTTCCCGCACGCTGGCCCTGGAGGTCAAGCGGGAAGGCATCCGCGTGAACGTTGTCACACCATCGGTCGTAGAGGGTGCGCGATTGCGGGCGCGCATCGCCAGCGGCGGATTCGGCGGCAGGCTCTTCGAGAAGGCATCGGCCGCCGCGCACCTCGGCATCGCGACCGAGCGGGATGTCGCGGAGGTGATAGGATTCCTGGCCAGCGACCGGGCAGGGCGGATGACCGGCCAGGTCATCAGCGTCAACGGAGGGATTTCAGCGGGCTGACGACCGATGGAGTTCCGGTTCGGCGATCTCGTGCTCGCGGTCGACGCGCGCCTGCTGCACGTGGGCTGCGATGTCCACCTGTCGCCAAAGGCCTTCGAGCTGTTGAAGGCGCTGGTCGAGAACTACCCGCGCGCCTCTCCAAGGCCGAGCTGCACGACCGGCTGTGGCACGGTATCTTCGTCTCGGAGGGCAATCTCGCGCATATTATGACGGAGATTCGAACCGCGGTACGGCCGTGCGCAGTCAGCTGATTGCAGATGCCGTCGAGCTGTCCGACAGGGACCAGGTGGAAATCGGCCCGGTCACGCTGACGTATCGTGAAGTACTCCCGCTCCGCGGGACGGAGACGTTTACGCTGATGCGGGAGCGTCCGTCCGGGCGCCGCGGCCATCCCGCAACCATCACCCCAACGCCTTCGTCCAGTTCACGACAACGGTAATCGGGATCCCGGACGGATCGACCGACGGGAGGTTCACCAGCAATCGCTCTCCGTCACTGGTCACGTCATACTGGTTGCGCGCCAGCGTTCCCACACTGGAGGAACCTGCGAGCGGTGCCCGAAAGAGCGGAACGGCATCGCCAGGCCGCAAGGTAGTGCCCTCGATGCGCATCGGGACGGCCGTGAACGTCCCGTTCCGCGTCAGGTACACGAGCTCGCGGCCCTCGCGACTCCAGATAGGCTCGGCCCCTCCGTCGTGAGACACCTGCACGCGATGCTCGCCGGACGGGAACGCCCGGACGAACACCTCTTCCTTCCCCGTGTCACTGGAGACGTACGCAAGCCACCGCCCATCGGGTGACAGTCGCGCCACCGCCACCGACGGCGTGCTGCTCATGAGCAGCATGGGATCGCGCCCGGCTCGCAACGGAAGCGCCCAGAGCTGCCTGAAGTGCGCCCCGCGCCGGAAGAGAAGGAATTCGCCGTCTCGCGACCAGTCGAGCGGCCACAGATCCGCGGGCGCACTGTAGAGGAGCGACTCCGTGTGCGCATCGAGCGACGCCACATACAGGTCGAAGCTTCCCGTGGCCCGGTCCGACGCAAACGCCAGATACCGCCCATCCGGCGACCACACGGGAGCGAGATCGTTGCGAGAGTCGTCATCCGTGATACGCCGGAGCCGATTCATCGCGGCCTCGTATGCCCAGAGGTTCTTCTTACCGGTGTGGGCATCGACCATCGAGAACGCCGCCATCCGCCCGTCCGGGGAAATGGCCGGATCGGCATCGAAGTCGTTGACGGCAATCGCCGACAACCGGCGACCGCCTCGGTCGTACCACACCAGCTGGGTGACGGCCGCCGCATGGTAGGCCACGATACTGCGGTGCGAGGTGGAGAAGCTGGCCCGGCCGCTCGCCTCGTTGAAGGCGACACGATCGGCCAGCAGACGCGGTTCGCCGGTGAGCTGCTCGTGCGCGATGTCGAATGGCTGCGCCCACAGCGAACGATCGCGCAGGAACACCAGCGACCCAGGTTCGGCGTACTCGGCCTTGAACAGTGTCCGCACGACGAACGTCTGACGATCGGGCCGATCGATCGAGGACAGGTACATCCCCGCGCGGTGCGTGTCGTTGGTGCGCAGCAGGAAGAGAAACCGGCGTGCGTCGCCCAGGAACTGCGGATTCGTGTGCCCGCGATCCCGGGTGTGGTCCACGACCGTCAAGGGTTCGGGCCTGCCGCCGGCAGCGGGCAGCTGGAACAACCCGGTGTCGGGACTGCCCACGATGATGGTGCCCTCGCTGTTCCAGGCGCCCGACCCGAGCGTGCCGATCGGCACGTCTCCAATCACAGCGGACCGATCGTCGAAGAGTCCGGTTTTCTTCAAGGTGCCGGTCGTGAAAAAGGCGATGTGCCGGCTGTCGGGCGACCAGAACGGCCCGGCCGCCCCGGCCGTGTCGGGCAAGGGCCGCGAGACCGGCGTTTCCAGGGCGCGGACCCAGAGGTGGCTGGCGGAGTCCTGGCCGGCGGCCACGAATGCCAGATATCTCCCATCGGGCGAGAGCGACGACTGCGTTCCAAACTTCACGAACGCGTGGTCCCGCGGGGGTTCCACGAAGAATCGGGTGAGCGGTGCGGCCTCGCGCGAGGAGGCTACCGGACCCGTCGGCGCGACGGCATCGCGGCCACTGCGCCGCACATCGAGCATCCACTGGAGCTCGCTCTTCAGATCGTCCACGCTCTGCCAGCGATCGTCAGGCTTCTTCGCGAGGCAGCGCGCAATCGTGGCATCGAACGCCTGTGCAATCCGCAGGTCCGGCACGTGCAGCGCGTCTGGTTCGCCCGACAGCACTCGGGCAATCACGCTCGCAGCGCTGCGGCCCTCGAACGCGGGGCGCCCGGTGGCCATCTCGTACAGCACCAGCCCGACGGCAAAGACGTCCGTGCGCCAGTCCGTTGACAAACCCTCGAGCTGCTCTGGTGCCATGTACTGGACGGTCCCCATCAAGGCGCCGTCCACGGTCAGCGTGGGGCCGAGGTGCAGGAGCGTCTCGTCGCCCGGGACTCCGGCCCGCGGGTGATGCTTTGCGATCCCGAAATCGAGCAGCTTCGCGCCGACCGCCGTCAGGAACACGTTCGAGGGCTTGACGTCGCGATGGACGACGCCATGGCGGTGCGCGTGCGCCAGGCCGCCACAGACTTCGATGCCGTGCCGGAGCGCATCGCTCAGGGCAAGGGGTCCTCGCTCGAGCCGCTTTGCGAGCGTTTCCCCCTCGAGGTACTCCATGACCAGGAAGCTGACGCCTGCAGACTCCGCGATGTCGTACAGGGTGCACACGTGCGGATGGCTCAACTGCGAGATGGTCCGCGCCTCTCGTTCGAACCGGGCCAGACGCACGTCGGCATTGTGCGGATCGGCGGACAGGATCTTCAGGGCGACGGTACGCCCAAGCCGCGTGTCGGTGGCGCGATAGACCTGGCTCATGCCGCCAGATCCCAAGGCGTCGATCACTTCGTATCGTCCGAGCAGCGTCCCCGGTCCGACACGACCCTCGTCGTCACGCGGAGGCCTCCGTCTCAGGTGTCTACGTCGGCTCGCGCCGACCACGTAGGCACGACGCGGTCAGTCGGAGCAACAGCCCTCATCGCCCTGCGCGGAGGAGTTCGGCTTCAGGAGCGCTCGAAGTCCACGCGCGGCACGCGCTGCGCCTCGGGCGGCGCGGTGAAGAGCGGATACTCCTTGAATCCGAACATCCCGGCCGTGATGTTCGAGGGGAACTGCCGCCTGGCGGTGTTGTACTCCTGGACGCGCTCGTTATAGCGCATGCGTTCCACCGCAATCCGGTTTTCCGTGCCAGCCAGTTCGTCCATCAAACGGTTGAACGACTCGTTCGACCGGAGCTGCGGATAGTTCTCCACCACCACGAGCAGCCGCGCCAGCGCGGCGCTCTGCTGGTTGGCCGCCTCGATGGTCTCCTCCGGCGTCCGCGCACCGGCCAGGCGGGCGCGCGAGTCCGCAATCTGCCCGAACACGTCGCGCTCCTGGTCGGCAATGCCCTTCACCGTTTCCACGAGATTGGGAATGAGATCGTTGCGGCGCTGCAACTGGTTCTCCACCTGTGCCCACTGCGCCTTGATGGACTCTTCCTGACTGACGAAGCGGTTGTACGAGCACCCGGAGCTCGTCAGGACCGTCAGCATCAGCGCGAGCACGACTCCTGTTCTCAACATCAGCGTCATTCCTACACTCCAGAATCAGCCAGTCACGGGCTCCGTCGCTCGTCCTTCGACTACCGGTCAGCAACACCCCGAACGACGTGGAGGCGTGACCATCCCGTCGAGCCCCGCGGCTGCCTCCCAGCATCTCGCGCCGCGCGTCGCGCGGCTGTCACCAGGACGCGC
>CAZDLW010000249.1:0-8256 GCA_964505975.1 uncultured Bifidobacteriaceae bacterium
GCGCGAATTGGCGATGACGTGATACATCGGGGCCGATGGCGGTTCCCCGCGCGCCTCGCGGTCGAGGCGACCCTGCCGCATGCCGGCCACCATGGCGTGCAGGGCCTCGCGCCCTTCGGTCGGCGGGCCGCCGCTCGAGAAACGGCCGTTCTCGGTGAAGACCGCCGCATAGGCGTCGGCATCGAGCGTATCGAGCGCCCGGACGTACTGCCAGAGCAGTGCTTCGATCTCGATGCGATCGCGCATCTCGCGCGCGAAGTCGTCGGTGGCGGCGGCGCCGGAGGCGCAGCCGGAGAGGAGCGCCGCGGCGGCGAGGGCGAGAAGGAGTCTGGTCATGCGGGCGATCCTCCGCGCGCCGCCCGGGTGCTGTCAAGCGATCTCTCCCGCTTCCTCCCGCTGCTGCATCGGGCGCGGCGACGGTGCCCGGACGGGCTGTCCGCCCTCCCGGCTCACGGCGCGTTGACGCGCTCCACCTCGCCGAGATCGAGTGCCCGGATGGGCTTCGACACGCGCGAGGTCGCCCACGATCACCCACACCACGCGTCCGGCCGGACGAAGGTGCGCGCGGCCCTGGCGAGGTCCGGCTCGTCGAGCGACCGCACCCGACGAGCGCATAGTGCGGCTGCGTGAGCCATGCGCGGCTCGCCGCCTGCACCTGTTCCGGGTGTGTTGTCGCGACCTGCTCCAGACGATCGAGGTAGGCGTCGGTACGGCCGTCGAACGTGAGGCCTTCGGCGAGGACGTCGGATCGCCCACCGAACCCGCCCAGGTTCTAGGTGCCGCGGGCGACGCTCGCGAGCAGGCAGCTGCGGGCGCGCAGGAGTTCCTCGCCGGTCGGACCTTCGCGGACGAGGTCGTCGATGACCCGGTCCATCTCGGCCTCGACTCGGTCGGGCGGCACGCCGTCCTTGATCGTGGCCACGACCACGAGCAGACTCGCCAGTTCGCTGCGGGACACGAAGGCGGTCACCGGTCGTCCGCGCTCGGGCGTCGGGATGCCGTCCGGCATCCCGCAGGACCCGTTCTTCAGCGGATCCGAGACGGAGGCCCGCCGCTGGTCGCGCAACTATCGGACGCTGTTGATTCGAGAGGACGTGACGGCGCTCGAACGCGTACAAGATCTCGGGAACCTCGAGCTGCTGATGCTGCGCCTGCCGGAACTGGTCGGATCGCCGCTCTCGATCAACGCGCTCCGGGAAGACCTCCAGGTGTCGCACAAGACCGTGGCCCACTGGCTCCAGATCCTGGAGCGGCTCTACGAGATCGCCCGGCTGTCGCCGTTCGGTGCGCCGCGCATTCGAGCCGTGAAGAAGGAACAGAAGCACTATGCCGTGAACACGAAGCAGCAGGCCCTGATGGCGTTCCCGTAGACGGCAATCGTCAGATCCTCCTTCTCGTACGACGCGAGCACCTGTTTCCCGGCAGCCTGCATGCTGTTCATTCAATCGCGCTGCCTGGTGATCGTGGTCTCCATCGTGAGCGTGGAACTCGTGGCTACCGGCCTGGCGTGCGGCACGGCTCGAGCCCCGTGCCGGCTCTCGGGCACGACTGATCAGTTGATTTCTGCGAACGTCAGGAGCCGTCTATCGTCCCGGGTATCCCGGTGAGGCCTTCACCTCGAGCAGCTGCGCGGTGTGCCTCTCGGTGTGCCCGCTCAGCATGAGCAGGAGCTGATACGCCGACATCACGTTCGGGGGCACTCCGGTGCCGTGCTCGTGCAACGCGTCCTGCGTCGCGCGGACGTACTCCAGCGTCCTCGCCCGGGCCGCCTCGAACTCCACGATGGCCTGCGCCTTCGGCACCACCTTGCCGGTTGGCTCGAGAACGTCCGGCGCCTGGAAACGCTGCGACCGATCGCGGATGGCCTTCACGACCACGGCGTCGCGATCGCGATCGACCTGATCGGCCGGCAGCGGCGGGGACTTCAGCGCCGCCAGGGCCGTCTGACGCAGGAAGTCCTCCGAAGCAATGATGTGTGCGACGCACTCGCCCACCGACCAGCGATCGGGCGCCGGCTTGTAGTTCCACTGCGCCTCCGTCTGCACATCGGCGATGGCCTCCAGAAGGATCGTGCGCGAACGTTCCAGATCGCGCAGCAGAGCATCCCGATCGGTGTTGCTGATCTGTGCCGCGGCGTGTACCGGCACGACAGCCACCAACGCGACCATCAGCGCCAAGCGTCCGAGTGAGCTCATCGTGACTCCAACCTCCACACACTCTCGATATCACTACTCTGTCACGTTTGTCACGCTCGCTATCACAGGAAGGATCTCGCGGCTCCGGCGAACCGAGGACGGCGCCGTCGCCGTTCGAGAGCCGGCGCGTCGTGATATCCGATGGGCCGCCTGCGCATACGGACGAGTAAGTACCGGCCATGACGCCCCTGATGGCTGGCGCGGTGTCCAGCCTAGACGGCTTGAACGGTTGGAATCCATGCACATGAGTCAAGTTTTCCAGCGGCCGTTCAAGACGTCTCGCCCGCACGGAGTGCGGGCAGGAAACCCTGCCAGCCTAGCGAAGCGGAGCCGCTGCCAACATGCTCGCGGGTCTGAGGCGCAGCCTCGCTGGTTTTCCACTACACTGCTGGTCCGTCATCAGGAGCTGGCACACTCGGCAAGCAGGACAGGAGGCGAATGGCAATGGTGGGCAGGTGGCCTCGTGCGATCTTCTACGACTCCAAGACCACGCTGTTCGATTGGGCATGGAGCTGGAAGCAGGCGGCAGCGCAGATCGTGGCGAAGTACGGAGGGGCGGATGCACACGCCTTCTTCGAGGACTGGGTGGTGATGTTCGAAGGCTTTCAGCGCCGCGCGGCCTTCAACCGCTATGCGGACTTGACGCATCACATTCGTGACGGCCTGAGGCTGGCCTTCCGCATGCACGGTATCGCGGGGGATCCGGAGAAAGATGTACAGATCTATCTGGATCTGCAGGAACAGGTCAGGCCGTTCCCGGAGGTGGCCGACGCGCTCCGGCAACAACAGGCGCTCGGCGTGAAAGTGCTGATCTTCTCCGACGTGGAGACCCGGTTCATCGAGATGTACGCGCGCAAGCTCGAGGGGTTCACGCCCGATTTTCTCGGCAGCACCGAACAGGCACGGGTACACAAACCCAACCCGCGGGTCTACCGGTGGGTGCTCCGCCAGGTCGATCTGGAGCCCAGGGACGTGCTGTACTGTGCGGCGCCGCAGTTCGACATCCAGGGCGCGCTGTCATACGGGATTCCGGCCGCGTGGCTCCGGCGCACGCAGGGCCGTCTCGGGCGGAAGAACGCCACGTTCGATGCCGGCGACGTACCCGCCGACTACGAGATCGAAGACCTGCATCAACTGACGCGCATCGTGGAGGGCACTCGCGGGCCACACTAGCGGCGACGCGACCTCGACTGGCGCGATTGGCATTCGGGCGGCGGCGTCTCCGGAGCGTGAGGACCGGGCTGCGTTTGCGGAACCCGGCTCGGGTCGCTGGCGGCAGGAAGGGCAGAGGGGAAGCGCGTGACCGCGCAACGCCCCTTCAGTTCGGCACAACCCGCCAGATCTCCGCGCCCGTCCCTTCGTCGGTCGCCATGTACAGACTGCCGTCGGGCCCCTGCACGATCGATCGAATCCGCCGCGACGGCAGATTCATCGTCGTGCTTCCAATCGTCATCCCGCCGCCATCGAGCTGCAGCACATCCACACGCCGTGCCGCCATCAAGGCCACCGCGAATCGGCCATCCCAGGTTCGCCACTGCGCGCCTGTGAGGAACATACCAGGTCCCAGCCCCTGCGACAGCCCGTGGTTCGTCCACGACGGGCGCATGGCGTCTGGAAATCTCGTCAGATCCGTCATGGCGATTCGCGGGTTCTCGGCATACCCGCAGTAGTTGACGCCGTTCGGGCACACCGGGTGCCATCCGCCATTGCCGCCAGCCACGAGAGGCGTCACTTCGTCGGTGTGCTGGGGACCGTGCTCGGCGATGAACGGCTGGCCGGTACCTGGCCGAAAGTCGATGCCCTGCACGTTGCGAAGACCGTACGCGAAGATGCGCGGGTCACCTCCGGCAGGCGCGTTGTTGCCAGGGGCGGCACCGCCCTGGCCGGTCACGCGCAGGACCTTGCCGCCCAGACGCGTCACATCCTGGGGCAGCGTCGCGCGATGGTTGTCGCCCGTGGTGATGTAGAGGAAGCCATCAGGGCCGAATCGGATACGCCCGCCGGAGTGAGCACCAGTTCCTCCGGGGTCGCCAGGCACCGACGTGTCTTTGAAACTGATGCCGGTGACGATGTCGGTGCGGTTCGCCACGTTCGTGTACGTAGGATTCACCGTCAGCCGCACCACGCGATTGCTCTTGCTGCCGCCGTTCGTCGACGCCATGTAGACGTAGACGTGGCGGTTGGCCGCAAATGCCGGGTCAACGGCGACGCCGTGCACGCCGCTCTGGCCTTCGCAGAACATATCGGCCGCCATCGATGCCGATGCCGCCACGCCGAACAATCGCTCGACCGATCCGTCCGCACGTCGCACCGACAATCCGCGACACTTCTCCGTGAACAGCAGCGCGCCGTCCGGCGTGAACGCCATGTCCCACGGACTCTCGAGGTTCGACAGGAAGGTCGACACGGCGAGCGTCGGCGCTCCCGCCGACGCCACAGGGCTCGGCCCCATCGTGCGGCCGCCGCCACCGCCGCTGCAGCCGGCAAGCGCCGCCGTCATCCAGACGCTGCACACGATGGTTGCGACGAGGGCAGCTCGATAGGTCACGACACGCTCGGGTGGATCGCCAGGAGAACGCGCGAGGACCTCCATCCCGTCAACCGGTCACGCGTCCGCTCATCGGTACACCTGGACGCCCCTCCAGAACGCGATGCGACCGGCGACCATCTGCGCCTGCTCGAGGGGATCGGGATAGTACCAGGCGGCATCCCGGACCGTCTCGCCGTCGACGACCACGTGGTAGTAGCTTGCTGTCCCCTTCCACCCGCAATGTGTGTGCGTGTCGCTCGGCTGCAGATACTCCGTCCGTACCGCCGAAACGGGGAAATAGACATTCCCTTCCACGATTTCGACAGCCTCTTCGGGGGCATCCGCGAGGACCGCACCGTTCCAGATGGCGTGCGGCACGTTTTCCTCCGTTTTGAACGACTTCCGCCTGAAATCGGTAGACTGCGGGCGCGACTGACAGTTTGCCCTGGCGCCGTTGGACACGATCGTCGTTCACAGGCACGCGCCACAGCGCACCTGCTCGTCCCACGTGCCCACCGCGACCGCATCGGAAGTGCTGGAAGCTGGTCTGAAGGCGGAGGGTTCAGACCTGGCACGTGGGACTGAATACGGGGGTGACATTCGTCGGGCTGTGCCCGCGCGGCGGCCGTCACCCTCCGCTCGCCGCCGTCACCGCCCCCACAGGTGAGCGCGCTACCCCAGGTGCTTGTTCACCAGCTTGGTCATCTCGAACATGTTGACGCTCGACTTGCCTCCAAAGACGGCTTTGAGCGTGGCGTCCGCCTTGATCATCCGGCGATTCTTCGCGTCCTGCAGTCCGTTCTTCTTGATGTACGCCCACAGCCGCTTGGTGACCTCGGTGCGGGGAATCGGCTTGGTGCCAACGACGTCCGCCAGGGCCGCGCTGGGCGTCACCGGTGCCATGAACGCGGCGTTGGCGGTGCGCCGCGACGACTTCCTGGCAGAGGAAGCGCGCGTCGTGGTCCGGCCACGCGCACCCGTGGCGGGTCTGGCGGTCTTCGCGCCTCCGGCACGGCTCGCACCCTTCTTCTTGGCGCTCGCAGCGCCGCCTCTCTTCGCACTCTTCGCCATCCAGTCTCCTTCCGAACGGCGGCACCCGGTCGCCGCTCACCGCACGCGCCGCGCCGCCCGACTGCCAACGATTATGCCGCACTCCCGACTCATAAGAAACTCTCGCGAGGCTCCGCCTCGAACCGTCGAGCATGTCTGAGTTGGCTCCGCCTCGCTCGAGGGCAGTATTTCCGGCCCACACTCCGTGCGGGCGGGACGCCTTGAACGGCACGCTCGAAAACTTGACTCGTTGTACGAATGACGGCCGTTCAAGCCGTCTAGCCCGGGGCCAGCCCAGGCCCTTCTCGAAACCCGCTGGACATGGCTGGGTGCGCCCCCGACGGACTCGAGGGGCGCGGTCAGGCGATGTGAAGTAACAGACACAGGCTGTGTCGGTTGCCTCCACAGGGCTTCCGGTCGCCAACACACGAGAGCGCCGGAGCCGGCAGACCTGGCCGCTACGAGCTCAGGCGCAGCCCGAGGTCGTACCACAGTTCGTGCACTTGTAGCACGAGCCGCTGCGGATCATGATTGAACCACAGAGGCTGCAGGGCGGCGCATCCTCCTGGTTTCGGATCGCCGCGAACTCGTTCGGCCTCGACCTGGCGTCCTCGGCTCGGCCCGACGCTGTCGCCACCGGCGATGCCACGGTCCGGTTGGCCTGCTCGCTCGCAACCGCCGTCGGTGCACTGCGGGACCCGGTGCTCCCGCCGGCGGGCGACGGCATGTCGGCGTCGCCGTCACCGGGCTCGCGGACGTTCACACCAACCCGGAACTGCGCCTCCGGCGACAGGAACTTGGTGGCCATCCAGCGGAAGATGTAGTCCACGATCGACTTCGCGAACCGCACCTCCGGATTCTTCGTGATCCCCGACGGTTCGAAGCGGGAGTGGCTGAACTTGTCCACCAGCGTCTGCAGCGGCACACCATACTGCAGCGCGTAGGAGATGGCCTGCGCGAAGGCATCGGCAAAGCCCGAAATGGTCGACCCCTCCTTGGCCATGACCAGGAAGATCTCGCCCGGGGTGCCGTCCTCGAACAGCCCGACGGTGACGTATCCCTCGTGTCCAGCTACGTCGAACTTGTGCGTGATGGAATGGCGCTCGTCCGGGAGCTTGCGCCGCCGCGGCGTTTCGACCACCTTCACGACTTCCTTCACGACCTCGCGCACCGTCTCGCCGACGGTGCGCGTATCGGCCACACCAGCCTTCGAGGTGTTGAGCGGCTGCGTCCGCTTGCTGCCGTCGCGGTAGATGGAGATGGCCTTGGCGCCGAGCCGCCAGGACTCGATATACGCCCGCTCGATTTCCTCGACGGTTGCCTCGCGGGGAACGTTCACCGTCTTGCTGATGGCACCCGAGATGAACGGCTGTGTGGCACCCATCATCTTGATGTGCCCCATGTAGTGGATCGACCGCTCGCCGTTGGCCGCCTTGAACGCGCAATCGAACACCGGCAGGTGTTCGTCCTTCAGGATCGGCGCGTGCTCGATGGTCTCGTGCTCGTCGATATAGTGGACGACGGTCTCGATCTCCGGCTTCGTATAGCCGAGCCGCTCCAGCGCCATCGGGACGGTGGTGTTGACGATTTTCATCAACCCCCCACCGACCAGCTTCTTGTATTTCACGAGCGCGATGTCCGGTTCCACGCCCGTGGTATCGCAGTCCATCATGAAGCCGATCGTGCCGGTCGGTGCGAGCACCGTCGCCTGCGCATTGCGGTACCCGAAGTCCTCGCCCAGTTCTACGGCTTCGTCCCAGGCCTGTCGGGCGGCCGCGAAGAGGTCGGGCGGCAGGTGCCGGGCGTTGATCTCACCGACGGCGTCCTGATGTTTCCGCATCACCCGCAGCATCGGCTCGCGGTTGCCCTCGAACCCGGGAAACGGGCCGCCATGATCGCGTGCGATCCGCGCCGACTGCGCGTACGCTTCGCCGGTCATCACCGCGGTAATCGCCGCCGCGTACGCACGGCCGTCGTCGCTGTCGTACGGCAGACCGCGCGACATCAGCAGCGCGCCCAGATTGGCGTAGCCAAGGCCAAGCGGCCGGTAGTCGTGGCTGTTCCGCTCGATGGCCTTGGTCGGATAGCTCGAGTTGGGGACGATGATTTCCTGGGCGGTGATGAGCGTGCGGCAGGCCGCCTTGAACGCCCCGACGTCGAGCTCGCCGTCCTCTCGCACGAATCGCATCAGGTTGATCGACGCCAGGTTGCACGCCGAATCGTCCAGGAACATGTACTCCGAGCACGGATTGCTGGCGTTGATCCGGGCGCTGTTCGGACAGGTGTGCCACTCGTTGACCGTGGTGTCGAACTGCATGCCGGGATCGCCGCAGACCCAGGTGCCTTCGGCGATCATGCGCATCAGATCCCGCGCCTTGTACGTCTCCGACCGATCGCCGGTGAGGACCGCCTTCGTCGACCACTCGGCATCGTCGAGCACGGCGCGGATGAACGCGTCGGCGACGCGCACACTATTGTTCG
>CAZDLW010000250.1:0-8250 GCA_964505975.1 uncultured Bifidobacteriaceae bacterium
GACGGCGTGCTCGCGCCCAGGACGAGTCGTCTGCTGTGATCACGAATGATCCGGGGCGACCGTACGGCAATTGTCGCGGTGTTGCAGACCGTTTTTCGTCATCCCACAGCGTTGGGAACAGAATCAGACCGAAATCGTATCAGGAGTCTGAAGTGTTCGCCTCGCGCGGAGCCCGGATCCGTGCATGTCCTCAGGCGGGCCGGCGTCTCCCGAACGCAGGCTCTCCAGGAACTCCCAGACATCCAGGAGAGTCATGGCCGAGGTCGCAACAACGGGTGCGGGCGGCCCGAACGAGACGGCCGGCGGCGGTGGCCCAGCGCCTGGCTCTACGGACGCGCGCGAAATGGCCTTGTTTGCGCGCGTTGCCGGCGTTCTGCTGTCGCCGCGGGAGACCTACGCGGCCGTGGCCGCGCGCCCGCGCTGGGTTGGCGTGCTGGCTCTCGTACTCCTGATCATCGCTGGCGCGCAGTTGGGGTTTCTGTCCACGGAGTCCGGCCGGCAAATGGCGGTAGACCAGGTGCTCGACCAGCAGGTTCGGATGCTGGAGTCTTCGGGGCGGCCAGTCTCGGATGAGGCATACGCCCAAATGGAAGCGCAGTTGTCGCGCTTCCTGAGCCTCGGCGTGGCAGCCAATCTGGTGTTCTTCCCGTTGATTCTGGCGGCTATCGCCGGGCTGCTGACCGGCGTGTTCAGCACGCTGCTGGGCGGGGGCGGGACTTTCCGGCAGATGTACGCGATCATGGCTCATTCGACGGTGATCCTGGCGGTGCAGGTGCTGTTCTCCACGACGCTGAGCTACGCACAGGGACGGATGGCGGGCGCGCACCTGGGGCTGTTCTTCCCGATGCTGGATCCGGGGAGCTTCCCGGCGTTGCTGCTCGGGGGTCTGGACTTGTTCCTCATCTGGGCCACGATGAGCGTGGCGATTGGAGTGGGGGTTCTTTACAAGCGTCGCACTGGTCCCGTGGCCATAGGGCTGCTGGGGTTTTACGTGGGTGTGGCACTCCTCCTGGCATTCATCCGTTCGTGACACGCTGGCTCGGGAGCATCGATGACTCGGAGAAAGGCACTCATCGTCGTCATGGTCGTCCTCGTGGGCGCCGCCGTGGTGGCGGCCAACCTGTGGTTCCAGCGTGAGCTCAGCGTATCGGTCGCCTCCGAGGCCATCCGTGCGCGCGATCTGGAAGCCGTCGTCTCGGCGTCCGGTCGGATTCGTCCAAAGCGGCAGGTCAACATCTCCGCCAACCAGATGGGGCGTGTCACACGCCTGGCAGTGGCCGAGGGCCAGCGGGTGAGGGCCGGCCAGTTCCTGCTCGAGATCGATCCGCGGTCGCTCGAGGGCGCGCTCCAGCGGGGCGCCGCCGGCGTCGCCGCCGCCGAATCGGCACTGCAGCAGGCACGCGTGTCGGTGGACCAGGCCCAGGCGAACCTGAGCTTGTCGCGCCAGAATCTGGACCGCCAGGAACAACTGTGGCGGGAGGGATTGACGACCCGCGAGGCGCTCGAGCGCGCCCAGAACGAAGTGACGGTGCGCGAAACCGAGTATCAGCAGCGCCAGCAGGACATCGAGACACGGGAACAGCAGATCCGACAGGAGCGGGCAAACCTCGCCACCACGCAGTACAACCTGACGCAGGTGATCATCAACTCCCCGATGGACGGTATCGTCACGCGCCGCAACATCGAGGAAGGCGAGACGGCCGTCGTCGGGACGATGAACAACGCCGGGACGGTGTTGCTGACGATTGCCGACATGTCCGTGCTCGAGGCCGAAGTCGAAGTGGATGAAACGGACATCCCCTCCGTGCTCATCGGACAGGAAGCGAGTGTGACCATCGACGCCGTCGCCAACCGGACGTTCCACGGCCGCGTCACCGAGATTGGGAACAGCCCCATCCAGGCAACGGGCACGCAGACCACGGGACAGCGGCAGGCCACGAGCTTCAAGGTGGTCGTGACGCTGGACGAACAAATCCCCGACGTTCGCCCGGGCTTCACTGCGACGGCCGAGATTACAACGGCCGCGCGGCGCGAGGTGGTGGCCGTGCCGATTCAGTCCCTGGCCGTGCGCGAGATGCTCTTCGACGATGCCGGACAGATGGTGCGCGAGCCGCCGGTGCGGCGTCGCCGAGGGACCGACATGGAGCCAATCGTGTCGGCGTCCACGGAACCGCCGCCCGGTCACACGCGCCGAGAAGTGGAAGGTGTGTTCGTCGTACGCGACGGTCGGGCTGTGTTCACGCCCATCACCATCGGCATTGCCGGCGAGCGGTATTTCGAGGTGCTCGACGGGCTTCATGCCGGCGACCAGGTCATCACCGGCCCGTTTGCATCCGTACGCGAGCTGATGGACGGATCGGCCGTGTCGCTGCAATCATCCGAGCGCCGACGGTAGGCGGTTCAACGGACATTGGCACGCCCTGGGGCCCCGGGCCGGCTAGAAGCCGGCCCCCACGACTGCGCGAATTGAAGGCGGTGAGGTGGCCCGCCCGACGGTGAGAGCATAAGGGTCATCGCACAGACAGGGACGTGAATCAGATCCTCGAATCAGTCCGCCTCGCCCTGCAGAGCATCTGGGCGAACAAGCTGCGATCGTTCATGACGGTCCTCGGGAACGTGGTGGCCGTCACCTCAATCGTGGCGGTGGTGTCGCTCATTCAGGGTATCAACGCGTACGTCTCCGGTGCCATTGTCTCCGGGGTAGGAGCCGATTCGTTCACGATCCAGCGCCTGCCTCCCATCCGCACACAGGACGACGAGGAGCGCACGCGCAACAATCCGCTCATCACGATCGACGAAGCCGATGCCATTCGGGCGTTCAGCCCGCTCATCTCCGCCGTCATGGCGCAGGCGCAGCGTGGCGCCACGGTCTCGTACCGCGACCGCGAGATCGGCAGCGTGCAGGTCCAGGGCGTCACGAGCGAGTACATGAACTTCACCATCTTCGACGCCGGGCGCGGCCGGATGATCAGCGCGGTGGAGGTGGAGCGGAGCCGCCCGATCGTCCTGCTCGGCTGGGACGTGGCCGATCAGTTGTTCGCCGGCGCGGATCCGCTGGACAAGACCATCAAGGTCGCCGGCGTGCACTTCCGCGTGGTGGGGGTCAGCAACCGCAAGGGCGGGTTCTTCGGTAACTCGCAGGACAACTTCGCCGTCATCCCGCTTGGCGCGTACGCCAAGCTGTTCGGTGCGCGGCAGTCGCTTTCGCTCATGGTGCGGCCCCTGTCTCCCGACGTGCTGCCGGCCGCCATGGACGATGCCACGGTGGCGCTCAGGGTGAAGCGGCGGCTCAAGGCCACGGACCACGACAACTTCGGCGTCTTCACGTCCGACACGTTCCTGAACCTGTACACCCAGGCGACGAGCGGGATTTTCGCCGTGCTCGTCGGCGTCGTGGGCCTGTCGCTCGTCGTCGGCGGCATCGTCATCATGAACATCATGCTGATGGTGGTGAGCGAGCGCACGCGCGAGATCGGCCTGCGCAAGGCGCTCGGCGCGCGACGCAAGGACATCATGTCCCAGGTGCTCACGGAGTCGGTGACGCTCTCCACGCTCGGGGGCGTCGCCGGCATTGGGCTCGGCTTCCTCGTGGCCACCGGCATTGCGGCCGTCACTCCACTGCCCTCCCGGCTGGAACCATGGGCCATCGGGCTCGGCGTCGGTATCACGGCCGCCGTAGGCCTGTTCTTCGGACTCTATCCAGCCTCGCGCGCCGCGCAGTTGGATCCCATCGAGGCGTTGCGGCGTGAATAGAGGGCTGGCGCGCGAAGTCGTCTGGATGGCGCTCGAGACGCTGCGCGCCAACACGCTCCGATCGGGGCTGACGGTACTCGGCGTCGTCATCGGCATTACCGCCATCGTCGGCATGACCTCGCTCATCCGCGGATTCGACCAGTCCCTGCGCGACAGCATTCGCGAGCTCGGTCCGAACACGATCTTCGTGTCGAAGATCAGCATCGTGAGCCTGTCGGCCGGCGCGGGATTCGCGGAGCTGATGCGACGGCCGAATCTGACCGTCGCGGACGCAACGGCCATCGAGAAGCTGGCCCCATCGGCGCGCACGGTGGACATCATGCTCGGGAACAGCCCCGACGGCCGGGTCACGGAACGCATGTTCTACCGGGGCCAGAGCACCCGCGCGCTGTCGATCCTCGGCTCCACCGAGCACTTTCCGGCGGCCAACTTCGTGAAGGTGGAGTTCGGCCGCTACTTCACGGAGGCCGAAGTCCGGCATCGGCGGCGCGTGGTGGTGCTGGGGGACACGCCGTACCAGGCGCTCTTCGGGCAGTCCGGCCTGGACCCCATCGGCAAGAAAGTGCGGCTTGGTGCCATCGAGTTCACCGTCATCGGCGTGCTCGCCCCGCGGCCGTCGATGGGAGGCTTCAACGCGAACCAGGACGACCTGGTCGTCATCCCGCAGACGACGCACCAGATCATCTTCAATACGGACGCGCGCCGTGCCATGCGCGGTCCTGGCAGTGCGACGATCGTGGTCGTGCCGCACGACGACGTCACGCGCGATCAGGCCATTCTGGAGGTCGAAGAGATTCTCCGGGTCCGGCATGGCCTCCGGCTCGACGAGCCGAACGACTTCGACATCGCCACACAGGACGCCGTGCTGGCCATCTGGGATCAGGTGAGCCAGGCCACGCTGCTGGCGCTCGTCGTGATCTCGTCGATTGCGCTGATGGTGGGCGGCATCGGCGTCATGGCCATCATGATGATCTCGGTCACCGAGCGGACGCGGGAGATTGGCGTGCGCAAGGCGCTCGGCGCCCGGCGCCAGGAGATCCTCCTGCAGTTTCTGTCGGAGGCCGCCGTACTGACATCGGTGGGCGGCATCCTGGGCATCCTGCTGGGAAGCACGATCGGCGTCACGATCAACCTGGCCACCGGCTTCCCCGTGTCGCTGCCCTGGTGGTCGTTCGCGCTCGGCCTGGGCTTCTCGGCCGGCGTCGGCATCTTCTTCGGCATGGCCCCCGCGGTCAGGGCGTCGCGCCTGGATCCCATCGAAGCGCTCCGTTACGAATGAGCAGCGCGGCTGTCCGAGGCCGTGACCATCGACTCACGGCGCGGGCCGGCCAGGAGCGTGTGAAAGAGTCACGCCTCGTGCGCGTTGCACGGCGCTCGTCCGTGTTGTCGCGATGAAGCCTGTGTCGGCGGCCGGGCATGCTGGGCGCCGCGACCTATGACTCGCGCGATCCGGATCAGGTAAAACGCGCCCGCAGCATCAGGACCGCGCTGGTCACGGACCGGCGTGGGTCGCCACCCCTCGGGCGGGGTGCGCGTTTTTCCGCGCGACGTCATCGGGAGCCAGCCCAGCATGCCCGGCCGCCGACACGAGATTCGCGTCGCCATACGTCTGAGCGCGCTGCACAGGCGCCAGATGCCTGACCATAGGTCTGAGGTAGGATGGACCAGTCGCACGTCGCCCCGGAGGGGGTGTGGACGTTGCTCGTTCGAGGAGATCACATGGCGGATCAGGACCACGACGCACTTGCCGACCGCGGGCGCGCGCTCGAAGAGGAGTACTTCCGAAAAAGGGACCGCGAGCTCGTCGAAAAGATACAGCTCGCCGCGAACCGAGAACGTGCACGGCGCGAGATGGGCGAGAAGACCGGCCTGCAGGACGTCGAGATGCTCCAGGAACTGGAGGCGCTCGGGTTCACACCTGAGACGGTGGAGCTGCTGCCGCTCGTGCCGGTCGTCCAGGTGGCATGGGCCGAAGGACATGTGACGGGTGCCGAGCGCGCGCTGCTCGTGAAGCTGGCGCGCTCGCGCGGGATCGCCGAAGACAGCGCCGCCGACCGGCAGCTCGTGGAGTGGCTGGATACGCGGCCCGATCCGGACGTATTCAGCCGTGCGATGCGTCTCATCCGCGCCGTGCTCGCCGCACAGCCTCAGGAGGGTGCGCTCAATGCGGACGACCTGGTGAGCTACTGCGAATCCGTCGCCGCGGCCTCTGGCGGCATTCTGGGCCTCAAGCGCATTTCCGGTGAAGAGCGGGCCGTCATTGAATCCATTGCCGCCGAGTTGAAGACTCGCAGTGACTGACGGCCCGCCTGAAGAGCGTGTGAACAATCACGCATCGTGCGCCAGTGCACAGGGCTCAGGCATCGCGAATCCCGGTGCCGGCGGTTGGGCATGCTGGGCGCCGCGACCTATGACTCGCGCGATCCGGATCAGGTAAAACGCGCCCGCAGCGTGAGAGCCGGGCTGGTCACGGACCAGCGCGGGTCGTCACCCCTCGGGCGGAGGGCGCGTTTTAACGCGCGATGTCATCGGGAGCCAGCCCAGCATGCCCGGCCGCCGGCACCGGCGTCGCTGCGCCCCACACAGGTGAGCACCCGTGCAAGGCGCGCGGGTCAGGCCTCCTTCTCTCCCGTGCGGATCTTGTAGCTGTCGAACACCGGGAGCACGAACACGCGGCCATCACCAATCTCACCCGTCCGCGCCGCCTGCACGATAGCCTTGATCGCGTCGTCCACCTGCGTATCCGAGACAACGACCTCGATCTCCATCTTCGGCAGGAGACTCACGTTGTACTCCTTGCCGCGGTAGATCGCCGTGTGTCCCTTCTGCTTGCCGTGCCCGCGCACTTCGGTGACGGTCATGCCGGCGATGTTCAGCTTCGCAAGCGCATCCTTGACCTCGTCCACTTTGTTCGGACGGATGATGCTCTTGATCAGTTTCATGCAGTACCCTCCAGTGTGCGTTGCAGGTCCGCGGCCAGCGCCGACTGCTCTGCTTCGGTCAGCTTGAATCCGTTCTTGGTGATGTGAAACACGTCGATCGCCTTCTCGCCCTCCGTCGCGATGAGGACGAGATCGACATCGCATCCGTGGCGCGAAATCACCCGACTGATGCGATACAGCAGCCCGAGCGCATTCGTGGCGACGATGTCGAGAATCGTGTAGCGGCCGGAGGCCTGGCTGTCCGCGCGGACGACCGGGGCGAACCGCGTGGCGCTCGAGCGCAGCACGCTCTGCTCCCGGCCACGCACGCGCTCGGTGATGTCGGTGCGTCCCGAGACCGTGTCCTCGAGCAGGTGCAGGACCTGGTCCTGGGCGTCCGGATTCAGATCCAGGAACCGCTCCGCGTCGGTGAACTGGAAGACGTCCAGCACCAGCCCGTTCGGATTGGTGAGCGCGTGCCCGCGAATGATGTCCATGCCGAATGACGACAGCACACCGCAGATGTTCGAGAAGAGGAACGGCTTGTCCAGCGTCGCCACGGCCAGCATCCACACGGCCGACCCGTCCTGACGCTCGAGTGACGCGTGCACCTCGTCCGGGCGGATGTCGCGCACGAGCCGCACGTGCCGGTACGTGGCGTCGCGCGGGAAGAGCTGCAGGTACCGCTGCGGCAGCCCTTCCAGGAATCTGGTGATCTCGCCGGCGGACAGGTCTGGCGGACGCCGATCGAGCAGATCCTCGAGCTCGGCCTGATTGCGCTCGATCAGCTCGTCGCCGTACCGCTGGGTGAGGTGATTGTAGGTGTCCACATACAGCCGGAAGAGCAGTTCCTCCTTCCACGGCGTCAGCGTCTCGGGGCTCACCGCCTCCATGTCGGCGAGCGTCATGAGGCAGAGCATCTTCAGCCGATCCTCGGTGCCAATGAAGCCCGCGAATTCCTTGACGATCTCCGGATCCTCGGTGTCGCGGCGGAAGGCGACGAGCGACATCCGCAGGTGATGGCGGATCAGGAAGAGCACCTTCTCCCGGGCGTCGGTCGGCAGGTGCAGGCGATCGACCGCTTCGCGGGCCATGCGCTCGCTTTCCGGCGCGTGGTCGTCGTCGCGCCACTTCCCCACGTCGTGCAGCAGGAGCGCGAGCACCAGCAGGGACGACTCCGCCAGCTCGGACAGCAGATTGCGATACCGCAGGCGCAGCGGGTTCTCGGTGGTCGACAGCCGCTCGAGGTTGCGAATCGTGAGCAGCGTGTGCTCGTCCACCGTGTACTTGTGGTAGAAGTCGCGCACCACGCGCCAGGAGATCGCCTGGAACTCGGGAAATACGCGCCCGAGCAGGCCGCAGTCGTGCATCTGCGACAGGCGCGCATACAGGCCCGGCCGTGGCGTCAGGAGCCGGAGGAGCGCAGCCCGATCGGCGGGCTGCGGAAGAAAATCGTCCGCACGATAGCGGTCCACGTGCTGCTGAATACACGACAGGGCCTCGTCCGAGACGGCTACCTGCGCGTCGAGCGCGGCCTCGAACGCGGCAATCCACGAAGACGGGTTCCTGGCCGCCT
>CAZDLW010000251.1:0-8210 GCA_964505975.1 uncultured Bifidobacteriaceae bacterium
CGCCTCGGCGAATCGCGCGCAGACGTCGAGCACCGTGCTCATGCCGGCCGGCCCGCCTCGAGGAGGACCGATGTGGCCTCGCTGAAGCGCTTGGCGGGAACGATGATGCGACCGTCCGCGCCGTCGATGATCACCGACGTCGCGGTGATGGCGACGATCCGTCCCTCCACGCCGTCGAGCCGGACCATCTGCCCGATCCGCAGGATCTGCCGCAGGTAGTGGGACCCGATGATGTTGCTGACCGCCGTCCGCGCACCGAGCCCGAACGCCAGCGCGCCGGCGCCGAGGAGCGCGGCCAGCACGACGGCGAGGGTGACCGTGATGACCGTCACGTCCACGCCGAGCTCGTTGATGGCGATGAGCGCGGTGACGAGCAGGACGACGGCCCTCGCGATCTGCCCGAGCGCGGGACCGTAGGCGAGCCCCGCCGAGGTGGCGGCGCTCGCGAGCACGTCACGCGTGACGTTCGCGGCCAGCAGCCCGGCGAGCAGCACGAGGGCGGCCGCCACCACGCGCGGCAGGAAGTACGCCACGCCCGTGAGCCAGGCCGTCAGCGCCGGCAGCCCGAGCGCCTCGGTCGCCGCCGTGACGAAGAAGAGAAGAACGACCCAGAACACGAGACGGCCCAGGGTGTCGGACACCGGACGATACAGCCCGATCCGCTGGAGCGCGCCGTCCACGCGCCACCGGGTGGCCAGACGATCGAGCCCGCGGACGAGACGGGCGACCCAGTAGCCCGCGAGGCGCGCCAGCACCCAGCCGATTGCGACGAGCGCCAGCGCGCCGATGACGTTCGGCAGGTAGGCGGCGGTCCGGGCGGCGGCATCGCCGAACGCCGCTCTCGCCCCCGCCAGATATTCCGGAAAGCGCATGGACGGTCCTCCTTCAGAGCTGATGACGGTATCAGAATGCGGGGGATCCTGATCGAGTCCATGGGGGGACAGCCGAGGGTGGCCTGTGACGGCGAGCAGGGGATCCGGGAAGTGGTGGAACACCGACCAGACGTCGTGCTGCTCGATCTCGGCATGCAACCCCTGGATGGGTACGAAACCTGCCGTCGTCTCCGTCAGGAGGTCGGCCAGGATGTGATGGTCGTGGCTCTCACCGGGTGGGGGCAATCCAGGAGAAGGAGAAGGCGGCGGCCGCCGGATTCAACGGCCAGCGGCGACCATCGTTTCAAAGACACCTGTGCGACGGAAATTGCACCACTTGCAACGATAGTCGTTGTCACAGCTGACGGCGTTGTTGCTCGTGGTTCGGTCCCGCCACCGTCAACCGTCCGCCGTGCCGCTGCCCCTCAAGGCCCGGCGCTTTGTGATCGTCACAGCGATAATGCACCGTGCCCCCGGTGTCCGCTAATGGATGGGAATGCGCACGATGAAGTCCGGGCTCGGCGGTGTGCCGCCAAAGGTCACCGCGTACAGCGCGTTTCCGAACCGCGCGATGGTCGTCGGGGTCTGCAAGGCAGGATTCGACGAGAAGGGCTCCGTCAGATAGTGCGTGATCTCGCCGGACAGAAGGTCCGAGGACATCTTAACCACTGCTACGCGATTGAGGGCCGCCTGCACAGCGTAAAGCGTATCGCCCTCGAGCAGAATTCCATCCGTACTGCACAGAGCCGCGCCGCCTGCGAAATCACCGCCGGTGATCGCGATCGGAACGGGAACCAGCGCCTCCGTGTCCAATCGGTAGAGTTGCCCTTCACTCATGTGAACGAGCACCAGATGCTGTCCATTCTGGCTGGCCGCGATCCCGTTTCCTCTTGGCGGTGGGCCGATGGTGCACGGACCGGGCACGCCGAAGTTCGCAGGCAATGGAATGAGCGCTCCAGTGCCCGGCTCGCCGCGAGAACCGAGCGCGATGCGTCCGAGAAACGGCCGCGTGGTATCGGTGAAGTAGGCGGCCTCTCTTGTCAGTACGACATCGTTGATCCCGGGAACTCCCGGGGGCAGGAACTGGTAGAACGCGATTTCCTCACCGGAGGCCGCGTTATACACGGTCGCACGGCCGCTCGTGCCACCAGCGACGTGCAGATAGTTGCTGCGCGGATCGAACTTCATCCCAGCGGCGATCCGGCCCGTCGGCGGCACCAGCTGCGTAAAGTTGCCAGTCCGCAGATCGCCGACGAGGATCTGCCCGGCGGTCGCCGCGTTGAGAGAGCCGACGTAGAACGTTGAGCCGTTGCCCGTAGCGATGCCTTCTGGACCAAAGTCTCCGGGCAGCTGAATCAACTCCGGAAAGACGCTCCGGTTGCTCTGGGCGAATCCGGCGGCGCCAGCTGTCAGCAACAACGCGGCCGCGATCGAGATTTTCTTCATTGCGTACTCCTCCTGAACGAGTGACCGCGTGATGGTGGCGCCGCCGGCGCAGAAAAGTCAGGGGATTTCTGAGGCGGAACTGGGGGAAATGAGGGGGAAATGTGAGCGGATGACACGTCGGGCGGATCTATAATTGCCCGGTCGGTCCCATGCGACTCGCGCCAGGTTCGCAACTCGGCGTTTACGAGGTGCTCTCGCTCATTGGTGCGGGGGGGATGGGTGAAGTCTATGCCGCACGGGATGGGAGGCTCGGTCGCCTGGTAGCGCTCAAGGTCCTGCCGGAGCGCTTCTCGTCGCATCCCGATCGCCTCGCGCGCTTCGAACGCGAGGCGCGGGTGCTTGCCGCACTAAGCCACCCACATATCGCCGCCATCCACGGGTTGCACGAGGGCGACGGCGTCAGCGCGCTCGTGCTCGAGATGGTAGTTGGTCCCACGCTCGCGGACCGTCTCGCTGCCGGGCCGATTCCGATTGATGAGGCGCTCACCCTGGCGGCGCAGATCGCCGGAGCGCTCGAGGCCGCGCATCAACACGGCTTCGTCCACCGCGATCTCAAACCGTCCAACATCAAGCTTCGCGCCGAGGGCACTATCAAGCTCCTCGATTTCGGGCTCGCGAAGGCGCTCGACCCAATGCTTGCCGGCGGTGACCTGAATGACGCGACGGTCTCGCGCGTCTCGGGTATCGCGATTGGCACGCCGGCGTACATGGCACCCGAACAAGCGCGTGGGCTCGCCGTCGACAAGCGCGTCGACATCTGGGCCTTTGGATGCGTGCTCTACGAGATGCTCACGGGCCAACAACCGTTTGTCTCCGAAGAGAGCTCTGGTGAGCAGATGGCAGGCAGCTCCCTGGAGCCGGCATGGACGCTGTTGCCGAAGGATGTACCGCCAGCGGTCCGGATGCTTCTGGCCGCCTGTCTTCGCGCCGATCCGAAGCTGCGGATCCGCGACATCGGTGACGTGCGGCTTGCGCTTTCGGGACACCTCGACCTGACGGCGGGCGCGCACGATCGCCGCGAGCGCAAATCGACCGTGGCGGCAATCCGCAGCGCCATTATCCTTGCGACGCCCATCCTGTTGACGTTCGTCGGTATCACGACGTGGCAGAACGTCGCGGCCGACCGAAGCACCCGCGCGATCACATTTCACCTCGAGGCCCCTGACGGGAGCCGTTTCGATCGGGCCACCATGGCCCCTGGTCCGGCGCTGTCGCCAGACGGCCTGCATCTTGCCTTCATCGCCTCGTACGAGGCGAGGCCCGTCATCTGGGTTCAGACCGTCGGCGCGATGGACGCACGTCCGCTGCCGGGCTCGGAGGATGCTGGCCTGCTCTTCTGGTCGCCGGACGCGCGGTTCGTCGGTTTCAACTCGCACGGTCGTCTCATGAAGCTCGCGGCGACTGGCGATGGCGCACCGCAGGAGCTGTGCTCTTGTGCGGCGATGTACGGAGCGGCGTGGAGTGCTGACGACACCATCATCGTTGCCGGCGCCACTGGATTGGTTCGAGTGCCCGCTGGCGGTGGCGAGTCGATCCAGCTCACGCAACTCGATCCGTTGCGGAACGAATCGTCGCATCAGTTCCCTTTCCTGCTGCCAGACGGGAGACGGTTCATCTATCTCGTCCGCAGCACGCAGCAGGAACATCGCGGCCTCTATCTCGGTTCACTCGACGATCCAACGCTCAAACAGCGTGTGTTGCCCGATGACTCGAATGCCGCGTTCGCGCTCGACGCGGCGAAACACGGCTATCTGTTCTTCGTTCGCGATCGCACTCTGCTCGCGCAGCGCTTCGATCCGTCTCGCGGCGAGGTCTCCGGCGACACCATCGTCGTCGTGCGGCCGATCGTGCCAAGCGAGGGTCGTCGATTCGCGGCGTTCACCGCCGCAGCCGGCACCGTCGTGTACAGGCGCTGGATCGCGCCACACAACCGTCTGGTGTGGGTCGATCGGCGGGGGGTCCCGCAAGGAACGATCGGCCCGGAGCGCGTGGACTATGACTACATCGCGCTGTCCCCTGACACTCGATACGCAGCCGTCGCGCTGCGCGATTGGATCAGCGGAAAGCGAGACCTCTGGCTGGTTGATACGGCACGGCCGGTCACCGATCAGTTCACGCTGAACTCGCCGGAAGCCGGCTTTCCCGTCTGGACGCCGGATGGCGACAGCATCATCTACGCATCGACGCAGACGGGCACCTGGGATCTCCATGCGCGTGCCCTGAAGGGAACCAAGACGGAAGATTACTTGTTCGCTCAGAAGTCGACGTTGAGTGGACCCAATTATCCCCGCAGCATCACGCCGGATGGACGCTTCGTCTTGTTCCGCAGCAACAACGATCTCTGGATGCTGGCCCTCGACGAGGAGCGCAAGCTGCATCGACTGCTGGCCGCCATCGACGGGTGCGTCTCTCCAAACGGGCGTTGGCTCGCGTATACATCCGTGCACGCGGGGCAACGGCAGGTCTTTGTGACGACGTTCCCCACACCAGGCGAACGGTGGAGGGTGTCGATCGCCGGTGGACAGGATCCACAATGGCGGCGAGACGGAAAGGAGCTCTACTACGTTGCCGAGGACCACACACTTACGGCCGTTCCAGTCAGCGCGGAGGACACATTTCAGGCTGGCACGCCCGACCTGCTCTTCCGGCCTGCTTTCGATCCGCAATCGGTGACGTTCGGTTCGGTATATGCTCCCGCCCCAGACGGACAGCGATTCCTTATCATCGAACATATGCGCAAGGACGATCCGCTGCTCGTCGTCACCACCAATTGGTCAGGCTGGCAACACTGATTCAACACGCCGATCTGCAGTGATTGCACGGTTCAAACATCTCACCTACGACTCGGCCAGACGTCAACTCCTCGATGCCGACTGCCAGCCGCTGCATCTCACGCCGAAAGCGTTCGAGCTGCTGTCGCTCCTGATTGAACGCGCCCCCGCTGTTGTCACAAAGGCCGAAATACATGGGCGCCTGTGGCCCGGCGTGTTCGTCAGCGATGCGACGTTAGTCGGGTTGATCAAGGAGTTGCGGCGCGTGCTGGAGGACCACGATCCGTCATCGCCGATCATCCGAACCGCCCATCGGATTGGTTATGCGCTGTGCGACGTCGAGCGTGCCGCTGAAAGACGCTTGACGCTGGCCGCGCACTGGATCGTGGACGAACACCGCCGAATCTCGTTGCACCAGGGGGAGAACATCGTCGGACGCGACCCACGCTCCGACGTGTGGGTAGACCTCGCTGGCGTGTCGCGCCGGCATGCGCGCATCCTGATCCAAGATGCGCAAGCCGAGATCGAGGACCTTGGTAGTAAGAACGGCACGAGCGTCGGCAACACGCACGTGACCGGTCCATACATGCTGCGGGATGGTGACGCCATCCATATCGGCCCGGCGCCTCTCATGTATCGATTCTCTGAATCGGGGGCATCGACAGAGACGACGGCTGACCGTCGGCAGAAGCCCTGAGCGTACACGATTCGCAGCACCGTCAACCGTTGCCGCACGGCAACGACCGGGTCACGAGTTCTGATCTGAGCCCGTCAGTTGAGACGCCAACGGCCGTTCCCGTCAAGTGGACGGACATGGCCAGGTCGCCCGCTGCCGTACGGGCCGCCCAGACGTTCGGCAGCAGGTGCCACGCGCTCCACCAGATGCCCACGACCACCCCGGTTGCCAGGACGCTGTAGCGTCGTCGCAGCGTCGGGATCGCGAACCCGGTCCACCCCAGTTCCTCGAACAGGCCGGCCGCCAGTCCCACGACCAGGCTCACCAGCAGCAGCGCCCCCCTGTCCTCCGACGTGAAGATGCCGGGGAGAAACGCCTGAGAGGTGGACGACAGTGCCAGGAGGGTCGCGATCATCAGGATTGGAGCGGTCAGGAGCGCGACGGCGTACCAAACGGCGCCCACTCGCCACGTGAGTACGCGCGACAGAAACTCACGGAGGCCCGTGCGTCCATACAGGAGTCCGGTCAACAGGACGCCGGTCGCGCTTGGGCCGGCGAGCATCGCGATCAACGCATACACGAATCGGGGATCGCTCCCTGGCGTGGTTCCCCGCATGCCGCCCGATCCGCCAATGGCCAGAGGGGCGCCGCCCCACGAGATCACAAACGTCAGGGCGAAGTAGGTGGCAACCGGATGCCGTGCGACGAGTGCCTTGAGCCGGGTCATGACGCGATGCGTTCCGGCGCCACCTGCTGACGCGGACGAGACCTGAGCGCTGTGTAGAGTGCCTCCCTGAGCGCGACGTCGCGCGGATCGCCCGTGAAGACGGTGCCCATCCGGCTGGTCACGTACCCATATCCGATGCTGGCGTCCGGATCGGCAAAGCCCAGCGCGCCGCCAGTGCCCGGCGAGCCAAACGAGCGCACGCCGCCGAAGCGCCAGTTCACGCTCGGCTTCATGAAGCCAAGGGAGAACTGCACCTCACCCTTCAGGCATTCGTCGTAGAACCCGCGCGCGGGAGGAATCGCCGGCGCGGCCAGCAAATCCAGCGTCTCTTGTCGCAGCCCCAGGTCGCGTCCTCCGGTCGCGAAGACGCCGTATGCATGTGCCATTGCGCGCGCGGTGCCCACCCCGCCGCCCGCCGGCACCTCCAGATTGCGCGCGTACACACGCGACTCGTCGAGGTAGACCGACGTACCAGGGTTCACGCCGAGCGCGCGGGAAATATTCGAACGGCGATTCAACCCCTCGACCAGGAGTCGCACGGGCCGGAACCCGATCAGCATCTTGATCATGCCCGGGGGTGACAGCGTGGCGAGACGCGCGTTCGGGATCTCCTCGGGCAACCGGATGTAGAAATCCTCGCCAAGCGGCGTCGCAATCTCGTCCTGAAAGACCTGCCCCAGGGAACGATGCCGGGGATCCACGCGTCGCATCAGCTCGCCTTCGTAGAACCCGAGCGTCAGCCCGTGATAGGCCTGACGCGTCCCAGGCTCCCACGCCGGCTTGTGACGCGCCATCACTTCCGCCAGTCGGTCCAGGTCCGCGACCACGTTCCGGTCGACCGGCTCATCGAAGGCGAACAGGCCGGCCTGATGTGCGAGCAGCTGGCGCACGGTGATCTTCTCCTTGCCGTTCTGCGCGAACTCGGGCCAGTACGTTGCCACCCGCTCCTCATAGGCCAGCCAGCCGCGCGAGTGGGCGATCGCGAGGGTCATTGCGGCCAGGCCCTTGGTGGCCGAATGGACGACGACCATCGTGTTCCGCTCCCAGGGCTCACCCGTCTTCTTGTTGCGAATCCCGCCCCAGAGGTCGACGACCTTTTCACCATCGACGTAGGCGCAGACGGCGCCGCCGAGCTCGTGTCTGCGGGCGAAGTTCTTCGCGAAGGTCTCGCGAACGGCCTCGAAGCCGGGCCTGACGTCTCCCTGTACCTGTTGCGAAGCTGCGGTGGCCATTGTTCCTCCCCGGTCGCGGCGTGGCGCGGCCTCTTGCCCGTTATGCTGCGTTCCTCTCTGCCGGTCGTGGGCTAGCGGGCGGCACGCGCGCGCCCACGGTCGTCAACTCGGCGCGCCGCTTGATGCCAAGCAGCTGCTTCCGCTGCATGATGAAGTGAACGAGCCGGACGACGACCCTGGTCAGCAGCAACGGCAGGCCGTGGAACCGATAGCCGGGCCCGCCGCGGGCGCGCACAACGAGACGCGTGACGCCGGGCGCCACCTGGTCGAGCACGAACGTCCACGTCACCTCTGGCGTGCCGTCCGACGCGAGCCAGCCGAGTGTCAACATCCGCTCCGGTTCGATCGCCAGCAGTGTGAAGCCCTCGGTCACACCGGGCATGGCAGGGAAGATCGTCCCGATGGCCGGGTGCTGCAGCTCCGGCACGATTCGCGTGGCGCTCCGGTGCCCGCGGTTGTCGAGCCAGTCGTAGCTGTACCAGCCGG